>JBJTDB010000313.1:0-5211 GCA_046092145.1 Planctomycetia bacterium
TACGCCCGCAGGGGCATCCATGCCCCCTTCGGGCTCGAGGCCTCCGCGACCTCGGGTCTTTCGGTAGTATTCCAGGCATGAGCGATCCCCTTCATGGCGTGCGGATGATCGATGTCGGCTCCAAGCCTGTCTCCGTGCGCACGGCGAGGGCTTCGGGACGGCTGCGGGCCAGGCCCGAGACCATTCGGCGGATCAGGGAGAGGAGCCTCGAAAAAGGGGATGCCGTCGCCACGGCGAGGCTCGCCGGCATCATGGCGGCGAAGCAGACCTCCTCGATCGTGCCGCTCTGCCATCCGCTCCCGCTTGACGCGGTGGACGTGGCGATCGTTCTGGAGGATCCGGCAGCCGTGTTGATCGAGGCTGTCGTCCGGGCGACGGCCCGCACGGGCGTGGAGATGGAGGCGCTCGTGGCCGTGTCCGCCGCGGCACTGGCCATCTACGACATGTGCAAGTCGATCGACCCGGACATGTCGATCGACTCGGTGCAACTCGAGGAAAAGTCGGGTGGAACCCGCGGCGACTTCCGACGGTCCTGACCCGCGGGCTTCAGCCCACGTCCTCGGTCAGTCGCCGCGGTTCGACTCGGCCAGGATCGGCTCGAGTTCGTCCACGAAGTCGCGGACATCCTTGAACTCGCGGTAGACACTCGCAAATCGCACGAATGCCACCTGGTCGAGCGACCGCAGCAGGTCCATGAGCCGCTCGCCGAGAATCCGGCTCGGCACCTCCGTCTCGTAGGTGCCGTAGAGTTCCCCCTCCAGGGCCGAGACCACCATCTCGATCTGCTCCTCGGAGACCGGCCGCTTCCAGCAGGCCTTCGCCAGGCCTCGCTTGATCTTGTCGCGGTCGAACGGTTCCCGATCGCCCCCCTTCTTCACCACCGATAACAGCTGTCGCTCGACCCGCTCGTAGGTCGTGAACCGCTTTCGGCAACCGAGGCATTCGCGGCGGCGGCGGATCGAGGCGCCGTCGTCGCCGGCCCGCGAATCGATCACGCGGTCATTGTCGACACGGCAAAACGGGCAACGCATGGCGGACTTTCTCGTGGAGGAGTCGGCATCCTACGAGGAGCCCGTCACAACCGACAAGGCGGCGTCCGCGAGGCAAGCCCGGCAGGTCGGGCCCCTCACTCGACGGCCGGAGCCTCGCCGTCGTCCACGGGCTTCACCGCCCGGGCGAGCTTCCAATCCCGACGCTGTCGGGAACTCGGGATGTTCATCGCCTTGCGATACTTCGTCACCGTTCGCCGAGCCACCGTAATGCCCCGCTTCGCCAGCTCGAGCATGAGGTCGTCGTCGCAATAGGGATCGTCTTTCGGCTCCCCGTCGACGATCTCCTGGAGCTTGATCCGCACGGCATCCCAGGCCACCTCGTCCCCATCGGCGCTCACGGTTCCACCGACGAAAAATCGCCGCAGGGGATAGAGCCCTCGCGGGGTCTGGAGCCACTTGTCATCGACCGCCCTGCTGACGGTCGTGACATGCATGCCAATGCGGTCGGCGATCTGCTGCATCTTCAGCGGCTCGATGGCCTCAGGCCCTTCCGTCAGAAACCGGGTCTGGTGATCGACGATCGCCTGCGATGTCTTCAGGAGCGTCCCACGCCGCTGCTCGATCGCGTCGATCAGCCACTGGGCGGCATTCACCTTGCGTTTGATGTACTCGCGGGTCGCCGCATCCGTCTCGGGCTTCGACAGCATCTCGCGGTAGGTGGGGCTGATGCGGAGGTTCGGAAGATCGACCTCCTCCAGCCGCACCTTCCAGGAGCCGTCGGCCTGCTGATCGACGTAGACATCGGGCTTCACCGGCGGCACGAACGGCGCCTGAAAGACCGCGCCCGGCTTCGGCTGCAGGCCGTGGAGTTCGTCCCGCAGCCGTTCGATCTCCTCGATCGAGAAGCCGGTTTTCCGCTCGATGAGCGGAAGACGGTTGCCCGCGAGGTCCTCGAGATGGTCGGCAATGAGCCGCCGCAGCTGGCGGGAATGCGGCATGTCGGGGCCGATCTGCAGGAGCAGGCACTCTTTCAGGTCGCGGCCGCCAACGCCTGGAGGGTCCATGCTCTGCACGACGGACAGGGCCTTTTTCAGGTGCTCGAGCTGCCCCTGCGGCCCGTCGGGATCGACGAGTTCCTCCAGCGGCAGCGGCAGATAGCCGTTGGCGTCGAGGTTGTAGATCACCTTGTCGGCGGCCTCGCGCTCGGCGTCGGTGAGGTCGTAGTTGGAGAGCTGGTCGTGGAGGTGATCGGACAGCGTCTCCGTACGCTCCTCCCTGTTGGCCATCACGTCGAGGTAGCGATCGGCCGATTCCTCGATCCGAGACGCAGAGGGTCGGCTCCGGTCGTCGTCCGAGTCGGGATATTCCCGCTCCCAATCGACGGTGCGCTCGAAATCGGCCTGGTTTGCATGCTCCTGATCGACGATGAGCGGCTGCTCGTCGACCGTTGTGGCCGAGACCGCTGGCTCGGGGTTCGCAGGTTCGCCGGCCGATTCCGCCGCCGCCTCGGCCTCCGGCTCGACCACCTCGAGCGTCTCGTTGTTCTGGATCTCCTGCTCGATCCGCTCCTCGAGGGCCACCATCGGCAGCTGCAGGATTTCCATCGACTGGATCATGCGCGGCGCAAGCACCTGCTTCTGCGCCATCCGCATTTCCTGGCCGAACGACATCCGCATCGCTTCGATCCTCGCTCCGTGAATCGGGTCTCAGCCGACGGCTCCCGCCGCCGGCTGAATCAAGAATACCCTGTCATGGCTCTCGCGGTCACATCTTCCGGCGGCCGGCGAGCGCGTCGGCGAGCATGTCGCGATTTGCCTGCTCCAGCGAGGCCCCCACCGTGAGCCCCCTGGCAAGCCTCGTGACCTCGACGGACAGGCCGGCAAGCCGCTCGGCCACGGCCAGCGCCGTGCCGTCGCCTTCCACGTTTGGCGTCGTGCCCATGATCACCTCCTTGATCTCGCCCCGTTTCACACGGTCCACGAGAGCGTCGATCGTGAGCTTTTCGGGGCCCACGCCCTCCAGCGGCGCGATCCGACCCTGAAGCACGTGGTAGAGCCCACGGTACGACCCGGCCTGTTCGATCGCGAAGAGGTCACGAACCTGCTCGACCACGCAGACCACCGAATGATCCCGACGGGAATCGGTGCAGATCTCGCACTCGTCGTGTTCGGTGAGATTGAAGCAGGTCGAGCAGGGCCGGAGCTTCTCCTTGACGGCGCGGATGGCATCGGCGAACGCCAGGGCCTCGGCCTGTGGCATGCGGAGCACATGGTAGGCCAGCCGTTCGGCGCTCTTCCGACCGATGCTCGGCAGATCGGCGAAATAGTCGATGAGCCGGACGATGGCCCCACGTTTTTCAGCCATCGCCATCGCCTCCGCGGACGGCCGGGTCGAGATCCGGCTCGGAGGCGTCGTCGTCGCGATGATCGAGTTCATCACCGTCGTCGCCGCGGCTGCTCGCCGCTGGCACGGCAGCGGCCGGCTGCCGCGCGGGCTCCACCTTCCGGATCGCGGCATCGAAGAGCGTGCGGGCATGCACGACCATCGGATGCTCCATCGCCTCTCGCACGAGGGCCGATTGAGAGGGCATTGGCGGCCGCGGTGGCGCCGCCGTCGCGGTGGCTTGAGCCTGGCCTGGAACCGCGGCATCGGGCTCTGCTTTCTCCACCAGGATCGAGTGCTTCACGTCGCGGCCAACGATGTCCGAGAGGGCCGTGCCGAGGCTCGAGATGCTCTGCGGCCGGCGAAGGAAGGTGACGGCCGTGGCCGCGGCCGAGGGGATCGTCACGTCGAGCAGGTTGCCCCGCCATGCGGCGTGGGTCGCTTCCGCCGCAAAATCGGCCACGAGCCCTCCCACGGCCTCAGCTGCCTGCCGCCATGCCGCGAGCGGCTCGGCCATGGCCACAGCAGCCCCGGCGGCCTCGGCCTTTCTGTCTTGGGGAATCGCTTCGACAGCTGCCGCCATGCCGGGCGCGACGGGCGTCAACGGACCCGTGGATTCAGCCTCTCGGGCTCGGTCGGTCGTTTTTTTTTCGCGCGGGGGCTCGGCTGCCGTCGGCCTCGACGTGGCCGGAGCCGCCGCGGCGGCCACCGACACCCGGTCGATCGCGCCCGTCAGCGTGTCGAGGTTCTCGAGGTTCGCCAATCGCACGATCGCCATCTCTGCGAGCACCGCGGCATGTCCGCTCGTGCGCATCCGCGCGAGGGCCTGATCGACGATCTGCAGCATCGCGAGGATTGTTTCCGTGCCAATCTGGCGGCCGATCGCCGCGAGATCGACGCCCAGGCCCGCCCCCTCTCGGAGCATGTCGGGCCCGCAGCCCACGCTCGCCAGCAGGGCGTCGCGGAGCGCGGCAATTACCTGTTCCAGCACGCCGCCCGGATCGGCGCCGCCGACCAGCGACGCATCGAACGCGGCGATCGCCTCCTTCGCATCGCGGTTCGCGATCGCCGCCACGAGCCTGCCGATCCGCTCTTCGCGCCCCGTGCCGATCACGGCATGCACGTCATCGACGCCGATCGGACCGCTCGCCGCGCCGAGCAGTTGCTCCAGCAGCGATTGGCTGTCGCGCATGCTGCCGGCGGCCCGCCGCGCGATGAGGTCGAGGGCCACGGGCGCCACCTCGGCCCCCTCCGCCTCGACGATCTGCGCCAGCCGCCGTGCGATCGCGGGAACATCGACCGTCTGAAAGTCGAACCGCTGACACCGCGAGAGGATCGTGATCGGCAGCTTGTCGGGCTCGGTGGTGCACAGCACGAACTTGACGTGTCCCGGCGGCTCCTCGAGCGTCTTGAGCAGGGCGTTGAAGGCCTCGCGGGTGAGCATGTGGACTTCGTCGATGATGTAGACCTTGAACCGGCCACGGGCCGGCCTCACCGCGACGTTCTGCCGCAGTTGGCGGATCTCCTCGACGCCGCGGTTGCTGGCGGCGTCGATCTCGACGACATCGACATCCTGGCCGGCGGAGATCGCGACGCACGAGTCGCACTGGTTGCAGGGCTCGGCCGCAGGCCCCGTCGCGCACTCCAGCGCCTTGGCATAGATCCGGGCCGCGCTCGTCTTGCCCACGCCCCTCGCCCCGGTGAAGAGGTAGGCGTGGCCGATCCGGCCCGACTCGATCGCCCCCGAGAGGCCGCGAGCCACGTGCTCCTGGCCCACGAGATCGGCGAAGAGCTGCGGCCTGTAGCGCCGCGCCACCACCTGGTAGCCCGCCGCGGG
>JBJTDB010000314.1:0-584 GCA_046092145.1 Planctomycetia bacterium
GGAGATCCTCACCGATCCCTCCTACCGCGGCCAGATCCTCACGATGACCGCGCCGCAAATCGGCAACTACGGCGTGAACCCGGACGACATCGAGAGCGGCCGGCTTCAGATGGCGGGCTTCGTGGTGCGCGAGGCCAGCCGGATCGCGAGCAACTTCACCTCCACCGCTACGCTCGGCGACTATCTCGCCAAGGCCGGAATCGTCGGCCTCGCCGGCATCGACACGCGAGCGCTCGTGCGAAGGCTCCGCACCCGCGGTGCGATGACGGGCGTGCTGTCAAGCGAGGTGCTCGATGCCGCGGCGCTGGTGCAGTTGGCCCGCACCTCCCCCGGGCTCGTCGGTCGCGACCTTGTCCGCGAAGTGATGCCCGAGCGTGAGGCCGAATGGCGCGAACCGCTCGACGCATGGGCCACGCCGCTTCTTCAGCCGCGCGAAGGGGGTGCCTTGCCCGTCGCGCCGGCCGTGGCCGCGGGAAAGCATGTCGTGGCGCTCGACTACGGCATGAAATGGAATATCGCGAGGCATCTGGCGACCCGTGGCTGTCGGGTGACCGTGCTGCCCGGGAGATCGGCCGCCGCCGAGG
>JBJTDB010000315.1:0-6921 GCA_046092145.1 Planctomycetia bacterium
GTCGCCCCGCTTCATGCTGTTGAGGGTGCGATCCTTGGCGTCGATCGCCTCCTCGACCGCCGGCCACATCGTCTTGTGAAGCTTGTCGATCTCCGTCTTGCGCTGGGGCGAGCGGATGTCGAGGCCTTCGAGCGTGAACGAAGCGGCACGCTCGGCGACCACCTTGTGATCCTGGTTGCGAACCAACGGGCTTCCGTCGGCGGCCGTCAGCGGCTTCTGGAGAACCTTCTCCATCTCGGCGACCATCGCCCCGAAGGCCTCGGCGATCCGGAGGTTGCCCTGGTTCTCGGCCTCCTTGACCTGCTTCTGGAATTCGCGACGCTCCTCCTCGGAGAGGCTCATCTGGCGAGAGAACTTCTCGGTGGCGATCACGATGCCCTCGACGCCCGACGGCACCTCGAGCGAGTCGTTTTTGACGTCCTCGCCGGCCCGGCCGAAGATCGCGTGCAGCAGCTTCTCTTCCGGGGTGAGCTCCGTCTTGCTCTTGGGCGACACCTTGCCGACGAGGATGTCTCCGGGTCGAACGTAGGTGCCGATCTTGACGATGCCCCCTTCGTCGAGGCTCTTGAGGGCCCGCTCGCCCACGTTGGGGATGTCGCGGGTGAACTCCTCTCGGCCGAGCTTCGTGTCGCGGATTTCGATGTCGTATTCCTCGATGTGGATCGAGGTGTAGACGTCGTTCTCCACCAGCTCCTCGCTGATGATGATCGCATCCTCGAAATTGAAGCCGTCCCAGGCCATGAAGCCGACGAGCACGTTGCGGCCGAGGGCAAGCTCGCCCTTGTAGGTCGCGGCGCCGTCGGCGATCACCTCGCCCTTCTCGACCTTCTGGCCGAGCGTGACGATCGGCTTCTGGTTTTGGCAGGTGCGCTCGTTGAGGCCGACATACTTCCGGAGCGGATAGCTGTCGGGCGCCCCCGAGGAGGGCGTGATCTCGATGAGTTCGGCATCGACGTAGGTCACCGTCCCCTTCTTGGCCGCGCGGACGAGCAGGCCGGAGTTGGTCGCGACGTCGCGCTCCATGCCCGTCGCCACGATCGGCGGCTCCGTGACGAGAAGCGGCACGGCCTGACGCTGCATGTTGGAGCCCATGAGCGCCCGGTTGGCGTCGTCGTGCTCGAGGAACGGAATAAGGCCGGCGGACACGCCGACCATCTGGCTCGGGGCGACGTCGATGTATTCGATCTTGTCGGCGGGCACGAGCACGAAGTCGCCGCGATGGCGGGCGATGATCGTTTCGCCTTCGAGCCGCCCATCGACCACGGTGGCGTCGGCCGGGGCAAGGCAGGCCTCGTGCTCCTCGTCGGCACGCAGCCAGACGACGTCGTCGGTGAGCTTGCCCTTGGACACCTTGCGGTAGGGCGTCACGAGGAAGCCGTAAGAATCGACCCCCGAGTAGATCGCCAGGCTCGAGATGAGGCCGATGTTCGTGCCTTCCGGCGTCTCGATCGGACAGATCCGACCGTAGTGCGAGATGTGCACGTCGCGCACTTCAAAACCGGCACGCTTGCGATTGAGGCCGCCCGGGCCGAGAGCCGAAAGCCGCCGCTCGTGCGTGAGCATCGAGAGCGGGTTGGTCTGATCGACCACCTGAGACAGTTCGCCGCGGCCGAAGAAATACTCGATCGCCGCCGAGATGCTCTTGGGATTGATGAGCGTCCGCGGAGACATTTCCGTGACATCCTTCAGGCTCATCCGCTCCTGCACGGTGCGGCGGAGCTTGAGGAAGCCCTTGCGGAGTTCGTCGCTGGCGAGTTCGTCGATCGTCCGAAGGCGACGGTTGCCGAGGTGGTCGATGTCGTCGACCTCGACCTCCCCTTCGCCCTCGCTCAACTGCAGCACATACTTGATCGCGGCGATCAGATCCTCGGCACGGAGGGTCATTTCCGTCTCGGGGACGTTCAGGCCGAGTTTGCGATTGATGCGGAATCGGCCGACGCGACCGAGGCGGTAGCGGTTGGTGTCCTTGAATTTCTCGTCGAACAGGGCCGTGGCCTTGTCGAGGGCTGGCGGATTGCCCGGGCGAAGCCGCTGGTAGATCCGGATCAGGGCATCCTGGTGGCTGGGGGAGACGCCCGTCCGCCGGCGCGACTCGTCGGCATCCTCGCGAAGGCTGTTCATCACCAGCGGAATCTTCTGCTCCTGCATCACCTCGACCGCCTTGAGGCCCGACGTGCAGATCAGCTCGGCCTTGTCGTGGGTGATCGTGCCGCCGGCATCGACGATGATCTCGCCGGCCCGGTCACTGTCCTTGGGGTAGACGATGTCGTCGACGGCGATCTTGCCCTCGAGCTTCGCCACGCTCCTGCCGCCGGCGACCTTTTCGATGCTCGTCTTGTAGAAGAGCTTCAGGATTTCGGAATCGCGGCTGTACTTGGGATCCATCGCCCGCAACAGCGTGAGCGCCGAGAACTTGCCGCTCTGGTCGATGCGAATCTGGAGCGTGTCTTTCTTGGAGATGTTGATCTCGATCCAGCTGCCACGCTCGGGAATGATTCGGCAGTTGTAGGTCTTGCGGTCGGCCGACTCCGTGTCGGCGACAAAGTCGATGCCGGGCGAACGGTGCAACTGGCTGACAACGACCCTCTCGGCACCGTTGATGATGAACTCACCACCACCGAGCATGATCGGAATGTCGCCGAGGTAGACCTCTTCCTCGATCGGCTGCTCGCGAGTCAGCCGGAGCCAGACGCGGAGCGGACGGCCGTAGGTGAGCCGGAGTTGACGGCACTCATCGGGCGTGTAGCGAGGCTTGCCCAATTCGTACCGGAGGTACTCGATCTTGACCGTCTTGTCATAGCTTTCGATCGGGAAGATCTCGCGCAGGACGCCCTCGATGCCCTGATCCTTGCGCTTGTTCGCCGGGACGTCGTATTGCAGGAACGCTTCGTAAAAGCGCGTCTGGATCTCGGTGAGGTCGGGAATGAAGTGGCTGGCGCGGCGGCTCCCGAATTGACGGACTTCGGTGGGCTGGAGTCGGCGAACGGCGCTGGTTGCCATTGACGAGACACTCCTCAGAAAGGTTTGGGGCGGTGCCGAACGATCGAGCGCCGCGGGCGACGATGCCGATCGGACGGCACGAAAAGAGACAGCAGACGAGAGGCAGGGAGCAGGCGAGGGGGCTCGAGCACGCAAAAACTATACCGAACCGGCAGCCGGGACGCCAAGGACCCGGCTGCCGATCGGCTGATTTGCGTGTTTTTACTTGATCGAGACCTTGGCGCCGGATTCCTCGAGCTCCTTCTTGAGCTTCTCGGCGTCGGCCTTGGAGATCCCTTCCTTCACCTTCGAGGGAGCGCCCTCGACCATGTCCTTGGCCTCCTTGAGGCCCAAGCCGGTCGCGGCACGCACCACCTTGATGACCCCGATCTTGTTGTCGCCGAACGCGTCGAGAACAACGTCGAATTCAGTCTTCTCGGCGGCCGCTTCGCCACCACCCGCAGCGGCACCGCCGCCGCCCGGAGCCGCCATGACCACCGCGCCGCCGGCTGCCGGCTTGATGCCGTGAACCTCGTCGAGGTAGTCGGAGAGTTCCTTCGCCGCCTTCAGCGAAAGGGCGACGATCTTGTCGCCAAGATCCTTGGTATCCTTGGAGAATTCACGTGTTGCTTCTGCCGTTGCCATCGCTCGCGATCCCTTTCCTTCGTAAAAAACGACCGGCTGCCGGGGCAGTCGGCCGGGTGAATTGGTGTTAGTGGGGGGTGTGTGGAGTGGGGTGTGTGTGGGTGGAGGGGCCTTTTGTCATACCACGAACTTGCGCCGAGTGAAGTCCCGTTAAAAAAATCCGGGTTCAACCCGGCCATCCGAGGCCTCAGCCGGCCGGAGTCTCGCCTCCGCCCGCCTTTTCGAGGTCCTCGAAGCGGGACTTGATCTGGCCTGCGAGCGTCCCTCCGGCGGAGACGATCTGTCCCGCCAAGGTGGACGCCATCGACACGATCTGCCCCGAGAGGATCGACAGTTGTTCGGACCGGGTCGGCCATTTGGCAACTTTCTTGACGTCGGCCGCCTCGAGCCTCGCTCCATCGAGCGCACCGCCGCGGCACTCGAAGCCCTCGAATTCCTTCACGCCCGACAGGCGATCGAGCTCCTTGGCCAGATCGACGACATCCTCGCCGCCCCAGGCCACCGCCAGCATTCCCTCGGCCTTCTCGAAGGCCGGTGCGAGCGGCGTGCCCATCGTGGCCCGGCGGGCCAGGCTGTTCTTCACCAGCTGCAGGTGGATGTTTTTCTTCCGCAGCGTCTGCCGAAGCTGCGATGTCTGAATGGCGTCGAGTTTGCCGAGGCTGACCACAATCGCCTCGCCCACGTCGGCGAGACGGCTCTTGAGGTCGTCGGTCAGCATGTTCTTGATCAGCTTGCTCATGGCGGGAAATGCTCGGAGTCGGAGAGAGGGGAAGGCTGGTTACGGGGCGACCATCACGCCCGGCGACATCGTCGCCGAGATGGAGATGCTCTTGACGTATTGCCCGCGGACGCTCGAGGGCTGCATGGACAGGATGTGGTCGACGAAGGCACGGATGTTCTCGACGAGCTTCGCGGCATCGAAGCTGAGCTTGCCGACCACGGCGTGGACGATGCCGGTGGGATCGTTGCGGAATTCCACCTTGCCCGCCTTGTATTCGCTCACGGTCTTCTTGATGTCCGCCGTCACGGTGCCGGCACGGGGGCTGGGCATCAGTCCGCGAGGACCGAGCACTTTGCCGAGGGGACCGACCAGACCCATCATGTCGGGAGCTGCGATGCAGACATCGAACTCCGTCCAGCCCTCCTTGATCTTCTTGGCCAGGTCATCGGCGCCCACCTCCTCGGCACCGGCCGCCTTGGCATCGTCGGCGAGGTTGCCCTTGGCGAACACCACCACGCGCTTGGCCTTGCCGATCCCATGGGGCAGCGAGAGCGAGCCTCGGATGATCTGGTCGGCCTGCTTGGGGTCGATCCCGAGCCGAAGGTGAATCTCGACCGTCTGATCGAACTTCGTCGGCGGGAACTTCTTCAGCACCGCGACCGCCTCGGAGAGAGGAAGCGGGGCGTCGGACTTGGGCTGGACGGCTGAGGCCGCCTTCATGCGCTTGGTGAGGGGCACGGCTGGGATCCTGTGGGTGGCTTGGGTGTGTGATTGAAGGATTTTTTACGGAAGCAGGCGAGCATCAGCCCTCGACGGTGATTCCCATGCTGCGGGCGGTGCCCTCGATCATGCGGCGGGCATGATCGGCGTCGCGGGCGTTCAGGTCGGCCTGCTTCAGTCGGACGATCTCGTCGAGCTGCGCCTTGGTGACCTTCCCGACCTTGTCCTTGTTCGGAACGCCCGAGCCCTTGGCGAGGCCGGCGAGCTTTTTCAGAAGCGCCGCGGCCGGCGGGCTCTTGGTGATGAAATCGAAGGAGCGATCGTTGTAGACGGTCACCACGACGGGGATCGCCATGCCGGCGGCCTCACGGGTGCGGTCGTTGAATTGCTGGACGAACTGGCCGAGGTTGATGCCGAACCGGCCGAGCGACGTGCCCACCGGCGGTGCGGGGGTCGCTTGGCCGCCCGGCACCTGAAACTTCGCCTGTCCTACCACCTGCTTTGCCATCGTTCAGTTCCTGCCTGCTGTCGGTGAATTTCGTTCGTCGGGGATCAGACTGTTTCGATCTGCCAATACTCGATGTCGACCGGCGTCGATCGGCCGAAGATGCTGAGCATGACGGTGACACGTCCGTTGGCCTCGTCGATCGCTTCGACCTCGCCTTCGAAGTTCTCGAACGTGCCCTCGTTGATCTTCACGCGGTCTCCCTTCTTGAAGGCGATCTTCAATCGGGGTGCTTCCGCAGTCTTCTCCTCTGTCTTGTTGAGCAACTTGGCGACATCCTGCGGCAGCATCGGACTCGGGCGGCCAGCCGACCCGGTGAAGTCACCGATGCCGCCGGTCTCCCGAACGAGGTACCACGTTTCGTCGTTCAAGATCATGTTCACAAGGATGTAGCCGGGGTAGAGCTTTCGCCAAACCACGCGTTTTTTGCCACTTTTGAACTCGGTGACCTGCTCTTTGGGAACGACGACCTCACCGAACCATTTCCCCATGCCCTGCATGGAAATCCGGCGGAGGAGGGTTTCGCGGATCGAGTCCTCGCGGTTGCTTTGCACCTTGAGGATGTACCAGTGCATGTCGCCGACCGGCTTCTCGTCTTCGCGAGCCGCCACTTCCACCGGACGGGCATTCTCACTGCCGGAGAACGGGTCGGCGAGTTCGGCCGGGGAGCCATCGTCCTCGTCGTCGAGGTCAGCCGGCGCGGCGGAGGCCGGTGGCTGTTCCTGGATGGTGGCTTCGTGGCTGCCCGTTTTGTGACTGCCGGCACCGGAGGCCGCTGCCTCCATCGGGCCGCCATCGGCATCGAGCGTTTCGTCTGAAGAGGCGTGTGTCATGGGTTGCATACCGGAGGGTTTTCGAGTGTGCGGGCAGCGGAGCCGCCAGTGAAGGGCGTGCGGCTCACCCGATGCCCTGCAGGAAACGGAGCACGAACCACCAGAAGAGATCGTACGCCGCGAGGATGCCGGCCAGCGCGAACATCAGGAAGATGATCACGGCCGAGCTCCGCATCACCTGATCGAGCGTCGGCCAGGACACTTTCGCCATCTCCGACTCGACCGCGATGAGAAAGTCCGCGAAGCGTGGGACGTTGACGATCCTGAAGGCGACCCAGGCACCGGCCGCGAGGAGCAGCCCCGGAACCAGAAACCGCACCACCCCGACATCGACCGACGGAGCGGCGGAGGGCGCCGCGGCAAACCATAAGGGCAGAAGTTGCGAGAGCCTCCACACACCGATCGCCAGCGTGCCAGCCAGGGCGGCGAACGTCACCTGGCGGGTGACTCGCCCCTGGGACCGCTTGTAAACGCCGGTCCGGAGCAGTTCATGCCAGATGCTGCCGCCTTCGAGTTGT
>JBJTDB010000316.1:0-4418 GCA_046092145.1 Planctomycetia bacterium
CAGCGGGAGAGGGGCGCCGGGCCACCGGCAGTGCCGTACCTCATCGTCGGGGCCAAGCCCCGCGCGCTGCTCCAGCGGCGGCCACCCGTCGCCGCCGACGACATCCCCGCCCTCGCCGCCCCGGTGCTGCGGCACCGGATCGTGGTCGGCTTTGCCGCCGAGAGCGAGGGCGTGACGCCCGACCGGATCATCGAGCGGATCATCGAATCCACCCCGGCCAGAGAGGACGAGCTGTCGCGTGACCCGCGGTTCCAGACCATATTTGCGTCCTGAGGCGATCCAGCGGATCCACCGCCTCGAGCTCCGCGCCCACGACGTCGTCGAGGGCGTGCTGGCCGGCCTCCACAAGAGCCCCTACAAGGGGCAGTCGGTGGAGTTTTTGCAGCACCGCGAGTACGTCCGCGGCGACGACCTGCGGCGGGTCGACTGGAAGGTCTGGGCGCGGCAGGACCGCCTCTACGTCAAGGAGTTCGAGGAGGAGACCGCCCTCCGGCTCACGCTCCTCGTGGACGGCTCGGCGAGCATGGACTACGCCTCGGGGCCCCTCTCGAAATACGCCTACGCCGCCACGCTCGCCGCCAGCCTGGCGTGGCTCGGGTTGTCGCATGGCGACGCCGCCGGGTGTGCGGTGTTCGACGACGCCGTGCGGGCCAGTGCTCCGGCCCGCATGAAGCGATCGCATCTCGCGAGCATCATCGAGGTGCTCGAGTCGAGGGGTGCCGGCGGCGGGAGACAAACGGCCTTTCTTCCCGTGCTTCGCAGCCTTTCCGAAACGCTCCCCCGGCGCGGGCTCGTGATCATCATCTCGGACCTGCTCGGCGACCGCGACGGCATCGCCAAGGGCATGCAGATGCTCCGTCGCCGTGGGCACGATCTCGTGCTGCTGCATGTCATGGACGACGACGAACTCGATTTTCCGTTCGACGGCCCGACTCGTTTCGAGGGGCTCGAACTGCCCGACCATATCGCCTGCAATCCCAGGGCGCTCCGCGAGGGCTATCTTTCGGCCCTCGAAGAGTTTCTCGCCGGCGCACGGCAGCAGGCGGCCGCCGCCCGTTGCGACTACTCACTGATCCGCACGAGCGAACCACTCGATGCGGCGCTGGTCCGCTTCCTCTCGCGACGGGCCAGCATGGCCGTTTAGCCGCACGACATGCCCTCTTTCGATTTTCAGTCGCTGCTCTGGTGGGGCCTGCCGTTTGTGGCGGCGCCGATCATCATCCACCTCATCAACCTGCTGCGGCACAAGCGGATCGAGTGGGCGGCGATGGAGTTCCTCCTCGCCAGCCAGCGAAAGCACCGGACGCGCGTGCTCCTCAAACAGTTGCTGCTGCTCCTGGCGCGGGTGGCCGCCGTGCTCGGCATCGTGCTGTCGTTGGCCGGTCCTCGATGGACCAACACCCTGGCCGGCATCCTGGGCGGGGCGAAGACGGTCCATGTCGTGCTGCTCGACGACAGCTTTTCCATGGCCGACACATCGGGGGCCGATGCCGGCCCCGAGCCGGTGACGGCCTTCGATCGAGGTCGCCGCGTCGTCGAGCGGATCGCGGCCGACCTGGCCACGACGTCAGGCCAGCAGGAACTGGCGATCGGACGGTTTTCCGGGCTCTCCCTGCCGACGGCGACGGGAGCCGCGCCGTTGTTCGACCTCGCGAGGCAGACGGTCACGCCCGGCCTCGTGCAGCAGGTTCGGGACACGCTCGGCGGGCTCGATGTCTCCGCGACCGATAGCGGGCCTCGTGCCGCGTTGGCGGCGACCGCCGAAACACTCGCGGTCGGATCGGGGGCCTCGGGCATGGTCTGGATCGTGAGCGATTTCCGATCTCGCGACTGGAAAGCGGCCGATGACGTCGCCGAGGTGCTCCGGCGTCTTGCCGACGCGGGCGTCCAGGTGCATCTCGTGGATTGTGCGGTCGATGATCCATCCGCCGCCAACCTCTCGATCGAGCGGCTGGAGCCGATCGGCGGCGTGGCGGCGGCCGGTGTCGTCGTGCCGCTGGAGGTGGTGGTGCGGAATCATGCCGACCGGCCGGTGCGGGACGTGCCGATCGACCTTCGGGAAGATGGTGCGGCCCGACCGGGCGTGCGGATCGGCGAGATCCCGCCGGGAGGGGTGGCCACACAGCGATTCGACGCCCGTTTCAAGACGACCGGCGGCCATACGATCGAGGCCTCCCTCGGCCCCGATCCGGTCATGGCCGACAACCGTCGGACCGCGGTCATCGACGTGGTCGATCGGGTCAACGTGCTCGTGATCGACGGCGGCCTGACGGCGACCGACCGGCGCGGTGGCGGTGTGGGCGACGCCTTCTACCTCGCCGCGGCGTTGGCGCCCGGATCGGGAGCGCCAACCGGGCTCAATCCGCGGATCGAACCTCCCCAGGCGCTCGCGACGCTTGATCTCGACTCCTTCGCTGGCATCTGGCTGCTTGACGTCGAGCGGCTGGAGCCGGCCGAGATCATGGCGCTCGAATCCTTCGCCTCGGGGGGAGGGGGCGTCGTCTTCTTCATGGGTCCGCGGACGAGCACCGACGCATTCAACCGCACGCTCCACCGCGACGGGGCCGGACTCTTTCCGGTGCCGCTTGCGGGGGCCGTCGATCTCCTCCCCGATCCGTCATCGGCGGCGCCCGACGTCGTGGTCGAGGAGCATCCCGTCGTGGGCGTGCTCTCCGGCCAGAGGAATCCGCTGCTCGACTCCGTCCGGGTCGATCGATTCATGGCGGTGGAGCGGACGTTCGAGCCACGGGCCGGCAGCGGGCTCCGCAGGCTTCTGTCGCTCCGCTCCGGCGCGCCGCTGGTGATCGAGCAGCCGTATAGCGACGGGCTCGTCGTCGTCACGCTCTCGACGGCCGCGCCGACGTGGAACAATTGGGCCCGCGGCAATCCCTCGTGGGTCGTCGTCATGCTCGAACTGCAGAGCCATCTCGCGCGTGCCCGGCGCCGGGCCGAGTCGTTGCGGGTCGGCGATCCTGTCTCCGTCCGGCTCGACCAAGGGGCCGATGAGATCGAGGTCGATTTCGCCACGCCACCGGACGGCGGAATCGTGCATGTCACCGGCACCGCCGGCCCGCGGGGAGGACTCCTCGCGACCCTGCCGACGACCGTGGCCGCCGGCGGCTGCATCGCGCGATGGCGACGGCTCGACGGCACCGAACAGGAGCGGGTGTTCGCCATCAACGTCAATCCGGCCGAGGGAAATCTCGAACGCATGGGACGGGAGCGGCTCGATCGCGCGATGGTCGGCGTCCCGTTCCGGTACGACGCGGCCGACGCACTGCAGCCAGACGCGGGCGTCCTGGCCGGCGTGTCGCTGCTCAAGCCGCTTTTGTATGCGCTGCTGGTCGTGCTCGTGGTGGAGCAGCTGCTCGCCTCCTCCGCCAGCTATCACCGCCGATCATCGTCCACGTCCTCCGCCTCGGTCGTTCGCCATGGTTGACGTCGCATCATCGCCGTGCCTGCTGGCCGCCGCCGAATCGGTGCAGCATCGGATCACCAGCGGGCTCGTGGACGGGTTCTCGCAGTGGTGGCAGATGCCCGCGCTCGTGCTCGCCGTGGCGGGGATCGGGGCGTTCGTCCTCTGGATGATCCGTCGCGACGCGGCCGAACTGCCCCGCGGCATCGCGGTGCTCCTGGCCTCGCTTCGGCTGGGCGCGGTGGCGGCTCTTGTCGTCGCCTACCTCGACCTCGAGCGGACGAGCGAGCACGAGATCGTCTCGCCGTCGCGGGTGGCGGTGCTCGTCGATTCCAGCGCCAGCATGACGCTCGCCGACGAACGTCGGCAGCAGGAGGGGGCGGCGGTGGAGCAGGCCGAAGACGGTGCGGCGAGCCGATCGAAGCAGGCGATCGATCTGCTCGTCGATGGGGGGCTGCTCGACGCCCTCGCGCCGCGGCATGAGGTGTCGCTGTGGCGGTTCGATGCCGACGCCGAGCCGATCCTCGTACGGCCGGCTGCGACGCCCGAAGAGGAGCCGCCGGCGACCGGGGGCGATCGTGCCTCCGATGCGCCCTGGGGCGAGCGGGTGGCGCCCCGTGGTTTCGAGACACGGCTCGGCGACGCCCTGGCCCGCGTGATCGACCAGGAGCCGGCGGGTGTGCTGGCCGGGGTGATCGTGCTCTCCGACGGCGCGACCAATGCCGGGCTCGACCCTGCAGCCGCGGTCGCCCCGTTCGTCGAGGAGAGCGTGCCTGTTTTTCCGGTCGGCATCGGAAGCGATCTCCTGCCGACCAACGTCCGCGTGGCCGACCTCGTCGTGCCGGCGCGTGTGTTTCCGGGCGACCGTTTCGCGGCCACCGGCTACGTGCAGGCGCAGGGGCTCGGCGGCCAGACGGTCACGGTGGAGCTTTCCGAACTTCCGGCCGACGGCGACGGGGCGGGGGGGGCCATCGAGCAGCGACGTGGCCGCGTCATCGATACC
>JBJTDB010000317.1:0-1452 GCA_046092145.1 Planctomycetia bacterium
ATGGGCGCACGATCGGGCCGCAGTTCGAGTTGGTGGATCATGCCCGCCCATCCGCGAAGCGCCAAAAGTGTCCGCGAGATCGCTTCGTGACGATGTGCGGCAGGAACCCCGAGGCGGGAAACCTCCGTGACGATCACGTCGAGCGGATCGGCCCCGTGCACCGTAGCCATCGCGGACGGTAGACGCCTGGCCCACGGCTCCGACGGCCCCGATCGCCATGCATGCAGTCGGGCCGCGGCCTGAAGCAACCCGAGGTGGCGGCCCGGCATCGGCCAGGCCGCCACCCCTTGGTCGAGAAACGCCGCGCAGAGCCGGATGAGTAACGGATGGACGAGGGCATCGGTGTCGAGCGTGGGGTCGATCGCGACGCTCAAATCTCGGGGACGCGCCGGCGGCCGTACGCGGCGGACTGCAGGACGGAACGTCGATACGGCCTCAACGCAGGCATGCCACAGATCCCGATCATCCTCCCCACGAAAAGGCTCGCGCTCCGTCAGCAGCCATCGCACGGTGGTGTCGTCTTCCTGACGGATCGGATGCTCCAAGAGCGCCAGCAGGAGCGACCGCACGGTCACTCCGCCTCCGGCCAACGGAGCCAGACCGTCATCCCCGAGGTCGGCATCCAGCACCGCCTCGAGATCGACGCGGTGGATGCGACCGCGAGCCAACGCCTCGCGATAGGTCGACTCCGGCAAGAAGGGCTCGGTGTCGAACACTCGCGCGGCCTCGACAAGGGCGGACTCAAAGGGGTGATTCTCGAATCCTTGGAGGATGTTCTGCGCGACGAAGACGCCGATCGGTCCCTGTGTGGGGAGCAGGTTTGCCGTGTCGGCGATGAGCCTCGCGATGTCGTCTCGATCGACTGCTGTGGGCTGCATGATGATCTCGGGCCGTGGACACGCGGAATCGGAGCACATCGCTCACGGATCGGTCCGGGAGGCGGTCTGACAACGAGGGCGCGGCTGCGAACGTCCGCGCGATCAGAGAGCGGCTGGCGGACCGCGAATCAGTCTGGCCATGCGGTCGCGGCATGGCGGTCCGACGGCGACCGCCGGAGAGATCAGGCGGCCTCGTCGAGGGGCGAGATCACAGCCAGCAGGGAGGCCGGCCCAGCCATGGGACTGACCACCCCGCTCCTCCTCCCGCTCATCCTCGGAGGACTCGCTTCGCAGGTCGCCGACATTCGCGTCGACCGTCGCGATGCACGAGATGGAAAAACCAACCTGGCTCCATGGGCAAGCCGGAGAGGCTGATGCCAGCGAAGCGACGCACGTGAGCACCGTGGCGATCGCAATCATACGGGTCAGAGCCATGCCTGAGACCGTACCTTCGGTGACCGCCGCCGGTCAAGGCACGATGGCAGCCATGTCAGTGAGCGGATGCGGCCAAGGGCCGATACCACTCGCCCCGCAGCCAATCGGCGAGAATCTCGATCTGTTGCCGCGAGAGCAT
>JBJTDB010000318.1:0-303 GCA_046092145.1 Planctomycetia bacterium
GCCCGGCTCGGAACTCGATACGGCGATCCGCTGCGAATCGGCCGTGCCCATGACGAGCACGGTGCGGATCGTGCGGAAGCTCTCGCTGGCGGCGTCGTCGGCCTCGTTCCACATGTGGACCGTTTCCATGCCCGCAGCCTCGTCGTGATCCGCATGCTCGGCCGCTTCCATCGAGCCGATCGTGGCCAAGAGCGGCAGGCCAAGTTCCGCCTGCAGGTCTTCGGGCGTTCGCATCCGGTCGTCGAGCACGTCGATGACGAACGTGATCGCCACGCCGATGCCCAGGCCGCCCACGAGCACGGC
>JBJTDB010000319.1:0-1177 GCA_046092145.1 Planctomycetia bacterium
GTGTCGATGAGGAGCGTGCCCTGCGGCAGGCCGAGTGCGACGCTCGTGCGGGTCCGCTGGTTGTGCGGATCGTCGCTCGAGCAGACATCGCATCCGCAGCCGACGACGGGCACCCCGACACTCGTGCCGGTGCCGAGAAAAAGGAGTTGGCCGGAAAGGTCACGGCGCGGGTGAAGGATCGGGCGGCTCTGGCTCATGGTCAGTGGCCACGAGTGTAGCGAACGGGCGGCACCGGATCCCTGCCTGACCTGCTGCCACCGGAGATTCGATCCCGGATGACAAGCCTGAATGCCAAGACTGAGTGGCGTGATTGGTGCCGGCACGGATACTCGTTGCATGGATGCCGCCCTGGCCGATGCCATCGTCTATCGCGATGACCGACTGATCGTGCTTGAAAAGCCCTCGGGGCTCCTCGCCGTGCCGGGCCGTGGCCCCGACCTGCAGGATTGCCTCGCCACACGGGTGCAACACCTGCTGCCGACCGCCTGCGTCGTCCACCGGCTCGACCGCGACACCTCGGGCCTCATGCTCATGGCCCTCGATCCGCCCGCCCAGCGGCAACTCGGCCGACAGTTCGAGGAGCGATCGGTGCACAAGCGATACCAGTGCATCGTGCACGGCCTGCCCGAGGCCGACGACGGACTCATCGACCTCCCGATCGACCGCGATCCGCTCCGGCCGCCCCGCTATCGGATCGACGAGGCCGCCGGCCGCCCCTCGCAAACCCGCTGGCGCGTGCTCGAGCGCATGGAGGATCGAACACGGCTGGAGGTCGAGCCGATCACGGGGCGATCACACCAAATCCGGCTGCACCTGGCCACGCTCGGCCACCCGATCCTCGGCGATCCGCTCTACGCCGACGAAGCGGCCGTTCGACAGGCTCCCCGGCTGCTCTTGCACGCCACCCATCTGGCGATCGACCACCCCGACGATGGCCGCCGTGTCGAATGGCACTCGGCCTGTCCATTCTGATCCTGGCCATCACCGCCGCACCGGTCGCCTTGACCCCCGCACCGATTCCCCGCGAGAATCGATGGGAACTATGGAAACTCTCGAACGCATCTGGGACTCCGTCTCCAACAGCGCCTCCGCCGCCGGCACCCGGTTGGAGCGGTTCATCACGGGCCTCTTTGGATCGTCCAACGCCCGCTATCTGCGTCGGCTCGACTCCAAGATC
>JBJTDB010000320.1:0-14665 GCA_046092145.1 Planctomycetia bacterium
AGACGAACTGGGCGCCCACGGCGTGGGCGGAGCGGAACGGGGTCGAGTTATCGTCGCTCGTCGCTCCGTTGGCAGTCCAAATCGTAAAGGGCTGGTCGCATCTCGTCGAGCCAACGTGCCTGGTCTCTCGGATCCTCGCCATATTGTGAAAATAGGGTGGGCTCAAATATGTGTAGCCCCCGCTCGCCCACCCGAGGGCCCCGGCGGCGCGGCACTGGTTTTGCTGGGTGCCGTCGAATCCCCAGGCCGATTGCTCGCCGATCATCAACGTCTTCGACAGGCCGTCGGTGATTCTCTTGGGATCGCAGCCCTCCAGCTTGCAATCGTTGTATGACCAACTTGCGGCCCCATTTCCATAGTAAAAAAGTGTGGTTTGCGGGGGATGCAGGACGCCGTTGTTGCAATTCCCGGCGTAACCTGCGTTGTCGGGACAGCGGTCAGGGCTCGTGCGAAATACCGTGTCGCTCGCCCCGGCCACCGCAGCGTAACTCGGGGAGAGCATCTTGGTACCGTATTCGTCCGTCAGTAACGGCATAGGGTTCGACGGACAGACGAGCACCGTCGACCGCATGCTTTTCATCTGTGCGGAGGCGGATACTTGTCTTCCCAATTGACTCCATCCCGACGTGCCGCTCAGGTAGGTGTCCCATTGGGGAAGCCTCGTGCTGTCGTAGACGCTCTGCTCCTCGATGCCGGGCAGGATCATGACGATCCACGAGTAGTCGTAAAAACCGCCCACGGCCCCCGGCGGAAACGTCCGCCGCTGTTCGAGGAAGGTGTGGCAGGCCAGCCCGAGCTGCTTGAGGTTGTTGCCGCACTGGCTCCGCCGCGCCGCCTCGCGGGCCGCCTGCACGGCGGGCAGGAGCAGGCCGACGAGCGTGCCGATGATCGCGATCACGACCAGCAGCTCGACTAGGGTAAAAGCGGCGGTTCGGGCGGACCTGCCCGCCAAGGCCCGGAACCGCCGGGGGCGGGGCGGGCCGGAAGGAGCCGGGCCGGGGATGCTCAGGACGATTTCCATGACGAATTCTCCTGCGAAAAGGACGGGAAAAGTGGCGGGCGGCAGGCGAAAAAGCCGAGCCGGCCGTCGCAGAATCGGGGAACACCCTCTCCTACAAGTATTTTAGCCGCCCCACCCCCGATCCCACAAAAAATTTTTCGTCCCGCAGATTCAGGCGGAAATTGCGGCAAACAGGGCACTGGCCGAATTCCGTGGAGTGGGCCAGCGGTCAGGCAGCGTCGCCACCAGATGGGGCTCTTACGCAAGACAACGGAGGACGGTTCCGGTAAGTCTGCCGCATTCAGCCATCGGGCGTTGACATCAAGGCATCACTGCGCCTATGCTTTGATGCATGCGAACCACGCTCTCGCTCGACGACGATGTCGCCGCCCGGATCGAGCAGTTGCGACGCGATCTCGACAAGCCGCTCAAAGAACTGGTGAACGAGGCATTGCGGCGAGGACTGGTCGGGATGCATGAGCCCCGCGCCCCCGCCCCGTATCGCACGCGGCCGGTCGATTTGGGGCGGTGTCGCCTGCCGAACGTGGATGACGTCGCATCCGCGCTTGCCGCTGCCGAGGGAGAGGCGTTTCGGTGAGGCTCGTTGACGCGAATATCCTCGTCTACGCGTTCACCACCTCGTTCTCGCAGCATGAGCGGGCGCGGGCTTGGCTGGACGAACGGCTGAGCGAGTCTGTTCCGCTCGGTCTGCCATGGCCCAGCCTCCTGGCGTTCGTGCGTCTTACCAGCAATCAGCGGCTCTTTGAACGGCCGGTGAGCGTGGCCACGGCGTGGGAGCAGGTCAACGACTGGCTCCGCTGCGAGGCGGTCTGGGTGCCAAGCCCGACTCCCCGCCATGGGGCGATCTTGGGGAGCCTGCTCAGCGCGACAGGGCTTCGCGCGGAGCATGTGCACGACGCCCACTTGGCGGCGCTGGCGTTGGAACACGGCTTGGCGGTGGTGTCGGCCGATGCCGACTTCAGTCGCTTTCCCAACGTCCGTCTCGAAAATCCAGTCGCCTGACGCTCGTGGGCCGTGCTCCGCAGAGTGCCACTCTGCGGCTACGGGAGGAGACGCGGGAGGAGACGCGGGAGGAGACGCGTTGCCGTGAAGCCCCGTTGCCCAGAAGCCCGAGGCGCGAGCCGAGGGGATGCGGGTGGCTGCATGGTGATCGCGAACGTATTCCCTCGCTTGCGCTTCGGGCTTCTCAGCAAGGGCGGGACCACCCAGTTGTCGCGACTGCCGCCGTTGCCATCTGTTCCGGCGGGCGATATGATGTTCAGGCGTTCACATTCTCCGTGCCACGGGAGCCCCGTCCATGAATGCCGAAACGATCAGGGATTTTCTCCGCCGCGAGCCGTTCGAGCCGTTTGTCATCCGGATGTCCAACGGCGAGGTGCATGAGGTCCGCCATCCGGAATGCGCGTTCGTCATGAAGACGCGGGTGATCGTCTATTACCCCGACGACGATCGCAGCGTCACCTGCTCGCTCATCCACGTGAACAGCGTCGAGGCGCTACAGGCGAGTTGATTTCCGACCATCGGAAGAGTCTGTCGCCCGGCGGCGGCTGTGCGTGCGGCCCGCCTTCCCCGGCTGGACGCTGCCCGCCCGGGGTGATTCAATCTCGTCATGACCGAGAAGCAATTTTTCGATTGGCAGACGTCTGGAGGGACCGACGACGTCATGCGGCTCGTGGACTGCCTCGAGCGGGCCGACATGCCGTGGTGCTGCATCGGCGGCGTGGCGGTGAGCCACTGGGCCGAGGAGCAGATGGTCACCCGCGACGTCGATCTGGTGATCGCCCTCGATGACGTCGACCGCGCGGTGGCGTTGCTCGAAAAAGCCGGATTCACGAGCGATCGATTCCAGTGGTCGGTCAATCTTCGTGGTCGATCGGCCGTGACGGTCTAGTTGTCGACGGAGGACTTCTACCGAGACTTTCCCAGCCGTGCCGTTCCGGCCGACGTGCATGGCATCCTGTTGAGGGTGGCGGCGCTGGAAGACACGCTGGCCGGCAAGATCAAGGCCTGGAGCGAGCCGAGCCGGTGGCAGAGCAAGCAGGCGAAGGACTTCACCGACATCGTCAGACTCGTCGAGGCCCATCCCCGGCTGTGGTCGCTGCTTCCGCCACCGCTCCAGGAATCGGTCCGGCGGCCGGGATAGGTCGATCGAACGGCAAAAACGGTTGTCGGGGAATACGTCTTCGTAGGTGCAGACTGGCAGTCTGCACACGGTGGCCAGCCGGTCGGACCCCGGCCGTCAAACGGCATGGCGTCCCGTTGCCCAGAAGCCCGAGGCGCGAGCCGAGGGAATGCGGGTGGATTCACGGTGGTGGTTGCCGTATTCCGCAGAGTGCCACTCTGCGGCTACGAGGAGAGGCGCGGGCCGAGGGGATGCGAGTGGCTGGATATGAGTGGCGAGCGTATTCCCTTTATTTGCGCAGCGGGCTTCCAAAGCACGGCAAAGCCCGTGCCGGACAGGAGTGGCTGCGTCCCTTTTTACGTCTCCCTTTTCATCGCTTTGCCCGCGGGCTGTCCGGTGAATCCAGAAACACCGAAGCCGACACACCGAAGTGTGCCCCCAGGGCGACGGCGTTCGCCTTGCTGATTCCCCGCCGTCCGGCGAGCACGTTGCTGATCGTGGACGTCGGAATCCCAGTGGCCTTGGCGAGCACTGCTGGGGTGATTCGCCGTGATTGCAGCAGACTCTTGAGCATGTCCACCGGCCGGCGATCGGGCGTCGGATAATCGCGCGATTCATACCGCTCGATGAGGGTCGCGAGCACCTCGATCAGTTGGCTGCGAGCGGGGCTGGGGCGAGGTTCCATGATCCGCCCGAGTTGCTCCACGGCGCGACGGTAATCGGCGTCGGAACGGATCGGGTGCGGGGCGAATTCGACGAGGAGTTCGCGATATTCAGTGGCCGTGCTCATGCTTCGTCCTCCGGCGGGATGCAGTCTTTGCACCACTTGTTTTTGTCGTATTCGGAATGGGCGAGGAAGTGTTTCACGAGCAACGTTCCATCCGTCCAGCGATTGGCATACGTCACACGACAGATAAGCCGAAAATCGTTTCCACGGGCGTTGAAGACGAGGCACTGTCCCACTTCGTCGGCATCGCGATACGCGAGTCGCACGTCCGACAGTCGTGTCCACCGCGACTTGCTCGCCACCCTCCACCACGAAGCGAGCCACTGGCGAGCCGCGGGGTGTCGCTTGCCGGCCGCTGCGATCGAAGGTCGGGCGATGACATGCATCGGCTACTCCCAAGCACTCTCGAGAGGCTAATTGCAAAATGCAAACCCGTCAAGCCGGGGATGGTTGGGGCGGCCGCATCGCCGCAGCGGAAAACATGCTGTTTGCACTTTCAGTGCGATGCCGCCGTGGGATTGGGGGCGTGGCCGCGAACCACGTGGGCTGGCCGAGCCATCAGCCCGCCGGGCCAACACCGGCGGCGCCTTCGCGGGGGGGCACGATCGACGAGTATCGGCTGTACGCGCGGCGGTTGACCGCGGACGAGATCAAGACGCTGTACGAGGCGGGCGCGGACAAGTAAAAACCGTGAGCGGAGCATTTCCGTCGGGCAAAGAGCGGTCCCCCGTTTACCGAGAAGCCCGAGGCGGCGGGCCTTGTTGCAGCAAAACTCAGGGCATGGCTTTCGCTGTGAGTGCCGGCGGCAGTGTTGGGGGATGGCGCATTCCCTCGCTTGCGCTTCGGGCTTCGAAGCAGAGGGTGCCGCCCGTTTGCCGAGAAGCCCGAATCGCGAGCTGCGTCCCCGCTTCAGTCGAATCGGAAGTCTTTGACGTCAACCCAATAGGCGCCGCCTTGCCTGGCCTGGACCAGGATCAGATACAGGTCGTGCACGCCGGTCACTTTTTGCTCAACGGGCATGGTGACCTCGATGGGAGCATCCGCAGGGGGTGAGACAACCGTGCCCAAGAGCGGTCCATCCGGTGCGTCGATCCTGACTTCGACCTTGCTGTCTCCGGCGATGGCCTTGACCCAGGAGTTGCACGTGATGAGAAACCGCGTGACACCGTTGCCGAAGTCGATGCTCTGATAGCCAGCCAGCACCGTGCCCTTGGGTTCTCCTTCGTGGCGATGGAGCAGATGCCCTTTGCTATTCCTGACGAAGAACGAATTGGGGTCGATCGCCTCGGTCGCGGGCCGTGGTTGCGGCACCTGCACCTCGCCGCCGTCGCCGACGGGATAGAGATACGCCTTCGGGATGCGCTGGCGGTCGATCGAGAACGATTCCCAGTTGAGATTGCACACGGGCTGTTGCCCGCCGGTACTGAAGTCGAGGCGGATCGCGTAGCGCCTGCCGGCCTGCAGCGTCACCGGCTTCGACACCCGCAGCGTCTGCGCCTCGTTCCAGCCGTGGATGATCTGGCTGCCATCGATCCACAGCCGGCACCGGCCCGGCCCGCTGACGCTGAACGTAAATTCCTCGGTCAGCGGTGCCTCGACTTCTCCCACCCAGCTCACGGAGAAGTCTGTCTTGCGGCCCAGGCCTTTCGGCCCGTCGGTCCACACCTCGGTCGGCTGCTGATACCAATCCCGCTGATCGAACCACACGCGGACATCGGTGCGTTCGAAAGCGGGCTCACCCGTGAGGTCGCGGTTGGCGAAGTAGCGCCCCTTCAAGCCCGTGCCCTCGGCGGCAGCGGGTGTTGACTTCTCCGCGAGCCGCACCGGAATCTCCTGCCGCTTCCAGCCGTCCCAGCCACTCACGCGATACACCGGCAGACACTGCCAACCGTTCGCGATCCAATAGACCGAGCCCTCGTGCTCGAAGACGGTTCCAGACGTCTCCTGATCCCAGTTGAGGATCGTGTCTCGGCGATCCGGTGTGCTGGCCCAGTAATAGAGTGTGTCAGGCAAGCCGTCTTGTGCGCGGTGGTCGAGGAACGAGCCGGCATACAAGCCGTCTTCCGTCCACGCCATGGCGGGCCGCATGGAGCGGTCGCAGGCCACCACCGTTCCGCGCATGGCCCCCACGAAGCCGGTCGGCTCGTTGATCTCGCCGGGTTTGCTGGTCAGAAGGTCAGACGCATGCCGGCCGACCCGCCAGCCCGGCTGGCCGGGCCGATCAAACTTCGCGATTCGCACGCGACCATTCCGGTCCGTGGGCCAGCCGGTGCCCTGGTAGTCGATGTTGTGAACGAGCAGGGCATAGGCATCCGCGCCGTTTTCCATCACGCCGTAGTGCTGGTAATGGGAGCCCTTGGGAAACGTCATGCCCGCGGCCTCCTCCCACGCGGTGGGATAGTCGGGCACGCCGTTCGACCAGCCGCGGGGCGCGAGCCGCAACAGCCGCATCGTTTCCCCTTCGGGAGTCGCGGCCGCGGCGGAAACGTTGAGCAGGGTGAAGTCGGGCCCCACCGTTGCCGACTGCTTCGGCGCCCGCGGCATCGGCTTCGCGAAAAACTCGATTTCATCCGCCTGCGGAGCGCTGTCGCGGTTGCGGTCGGTCCACAGATAGCCGGCCGCCTTGGGGGGATCGATGCCGGCCACTGCCGCGGCACGGGCCACCGCCGCGTCGCCCTGGTCGCCGGCAACCACCGGCACGAGCCTGCCCTTCTCGTGCAGCGCGATGTTGGGCGGCGACGTGCCAAACACGAGGTAGCGGCGGCCGTCATGATGCCGCACGCCCAGCCCCTGGGTGTAGCTCCCGAGTTCCGGCGGGAAGAGTCCCTTGGCCATGCCGGGAACGTGATACGTCTCGCTCACCGACCACGTGCCGGCCGCGTAGTCGATCGTCGCCAGCACCATGGCTCCGGTCTCCGGGCTATACCAGACCTTCGTCGGGTCGCGCGGATCCACGGCCAGCCGGGTGAAGAAACTGCAGGGGCCATACCATTCGTGTGCCACGCGTCCCTTCGCGTCGAAGTGGGCGACCCGTCGCGGCGCGCCGGAATTCTCACACACATAAAACCCGCCCTGTCCATCCGTCACGATGGAGCTCACGCCGCGAAAATCGGTCGCCACATAGGGCCCGTCCTGTCGGCCGCCCGGCCGTCCGTAGGTCGCCCGCAGCGTGCCATCGAGCGCGTATCGCTTCACCTGCTCCACGGGCGCCGCTTCGACGACGAGCAGGTCGTCGCGCGTGGCATCAAACGCGATCCGCAGCGGCGCGGTCAGCCCCTGCACCACGGTCTTCTTCACGCCGTCCCGGCTCACCTCCAGCACCTTGCCCTCGGAGATCACCCAGATGCGGCCGTCGGCGGCCATCGTCACGCCGCCGGGCGCGGGCACGTTCACTTCGGCCGTCGTCTGCCCCTTGGCATCGATCCACCGCAGCAGGTTCTGCCCTTTGTGGCTCACGACGAGCGTCTCGCCGTGGCCTGCCAGGTCGATCGTGCTCTGGCCATAGACCTTGTCGCCGCTGCCCCAGTATTTGGATGGATCGCGTTTCACGCTCTCGTGTTTCAGATCCCAGCGGCCGGTTTCGGCCCCCGTGGCGGGATCGACGAGCATCGCCTTGCCGTTCTCCTGCAGGAACACGAGCCGGCCGTGGGCCACGGCCATCGAAATTGCGCCCTGGGCCGGCTCGAATTGCTGGCGTTCCCACATCCGCTGCGTGCCGTCCCCCGACTGCTTGAGCAGGAGCGGCACGAACTCGGGGGTGCCACCGCCGAGGTAGAGTCCGTCGGCATCCATCGCCAACGCCCGCACGCCGTCGTGGCTGCCGGCCCAGTGGCGGCCGGTCCGCTGATAGGCGGGATCATCGAGTTTCATGCCGGGGTTGATGCCCAGCGCCGTCACAAACTTCGCCGTGAAGCCCGGCGTCTGCAGGAGCCGCAGCGTGTAACTGCCCGGCTCGACAGGTCGGCCATCCCGGTCGAGCCCGTCCCAGGCAAGCGAGTGCTCGCCGGCGGCCTGCTCGACGCCCGAAAGAAGCGTCCGCAGCAATCTCCCCTCCGCGTCGTAAACGGCCGCTGAGACCCGCCCCGGCGCGTCGAGCGAATACCGGATGGGCGCGGCCACGAGCGCGGGCGCGGAGAAGCCTGTCAGGATCGTGATCGCGATGAGCAGTCGTTGCATCGGGGTAGGTCCCGGGTGGTGAGAAGCGGATTCCCTCGTGCTGAGAAGCCCGTGGCGCGAGCCGAGGGAATGCGGGTGGTGGTATGGGAATGGGAAGCGTATTCCCTCGCTTGCGCTACGGGCTTCGAAGCAGCTTCGGGGCTCGAAAAGAGACGCAGCTCTTTTTCTGCCCCCGGACGCTCAAAGCCCCTCGCGGCAGCGAGGGGGATGACGCGACCCATATCCCACCGGCTTCCGCCGGGGGCTTTGGGTGCGGTGGGGCTTGTGCGATCGGGCTACACGCGCGGGATCTCGAACCCCGCACGCGTCGTGCGGGCGGCGAACGAGGCGGCCTGCTCGTCGCCAAGAATCGTTTCCGTGGCTGGATCCCATTTGATCGTGCGGCCGAGCCGGGCCGCGATCGCCGCCAGGTGGCAGGTGTTCATCGCGATGATGTGGCTGAACACGTCCGACACCGGCAGCCCACCCTCGCGGATGCAGCGGTAGAAATTCTGCTTGTGTCCCTCGAATGGCTTGCCCTTGTAGAGCGCCTTGAGGTCGTCGTCGCCAAATGTGTCTTTGTCCCAGCCCTCCTCGATCGGCGTGCCGGTGATCTTCTGGCGGTTGACGAACATGCGGCCCTTCGTGCCCTCGAACAGGATGCCATTGTCGCCCCGGCTGGTCACGATCAGCTCCACGCCGCTGGGAAACCGGCACGGCACGGCGAAGTCGTAGGCCGTGTTGTATTCGTCGTCCACCGTCGGATAGCCGTCCTTGAATGGCACCGGATGGCGGGCATCGACGCCATTGATCTCCACTGGCCCCTTGCCCTTCGTGTCTTCCTTGAGAGCCCACTGGGCGATGTCCACATGATGCGCGCCCCAGTCGGTGAACTTGCCGCCGGAGTATTCATACCACCAGCGGAATTCGTAATGGCAGCGGCGGTTGCGGAAGGGCACCTTCGGCGCCTGGCCCAGCCACATGTCCCAGTCGAGCCCGCCGGGCGGGCTCTCGATCGGAAACGGGCCGCCGATCGGGCTGCCGTTGATGCCGGCCGTCACCTTCGTGATCTCGCCGAGCAGGCCCTTGTGGACCATGTTGACGGCGCGGCAAAACTGATCCTTCTGAGCCCGCTGCTGTGTGCCGATGAAAAACTGGAGCTTCGGGAACTTCTCCGCCGCGGCCCGGGCGAGCTTGTTTTCCGCGAGCGTGAGCGAGAGCGGCTTCTGGCAGAAGACGTGCTTGCCCGCCTGCAGGGCCTCGATCGCGATCTTCACGTGCCAGTGGTCGGTGGTGACGATGCTGACGACGTCGATGTCGGGCCGCTCGAGCACCTTCCGGTAGTCGCCGTAGGCGTCGGCCTTGCCCTTGCCGACGCGCACGTCGTACTTGGCCCGCTCGGCCCGGTCCTTATCCACGTCGCAGACGGCAAGGATGTCGCCAAACTGGGCGTGGCCCATCGCGTCGCCCATGCCCATCGAGCCCGTGCCGATGCAGCCGATGCCGGGCCGGTCGTTGGCCGACTGGTTGGCGAAGGCGGTCGCCGTCCACGGGAAGGAGGGCACGAAGCCGCCCGCAGCGGCTGCGGCGGTCCCGATCGTGCCATGGGCCACAAACGTGCGGCGGTTGATCGATCGCTGAGATGGCATGGTGGTTCTCCAATAGAAAAAGCAATAAGCTTTCAGCGTAGCAGCCCACGTTCGAGTCTCAAAGAGATTACGAAAATCGTGGACAGGAGCACTCCTATTCGGCACGGCGATTGCTCGCCGGCATCAGAGCCGAATGTTCCCGCATTGGTTCGCCGGCTGCGGCATATGTGATCGTTGCTGAGAAGCCCGCGCCGAACAGGAGTGGCTCACGCGCGATAGGCCCGGATGATCCCCGGGGGTTCGCCCGGGGGCTTCATGGGCGCAGCTTTGCCAGGACCGAATCGACGAGGGCCGCGATCGGAAGGCCGGCATCGACCTCGATCGGCCGCTCCTCGACAGAAGGCTCCTCGAGCAATGCGAACTGGCTCTCGAGCAGGCTCACCGGCATGAAGTGGCCGGTGCGGGCGGCCAGCATGGCAGCGATCGTGCCGCGGTCGCCTCGAAGGTAGACCAGCCGAACATCGGGCCGGTCGCCGACGATCACCCGACGATAGGTTTTCTTGAGCGCCGAGCAGGTGATCACGCCACCGGCCCGCTCTGCCCGCCGACCGTCGATCCACGCGGCGATCGCATCGAGCCACGGAGCCCGATCCTCGTCGGTAAGCGGCGTGCCTCCCGCCATCTTCGCGACGTTCGCCGCAGGATGGAGCGAATCCCCCTCCTGAAACGGCAGCCGCAGCCTTTCGGCCAGCGATCGGGCGAGGGTCGTCTTCCCGCAGCCCGACACGCCCATGACGACGAAAATCACGCGATCCCGACTCCTGTACACCGGCGATCACTCAACCGAAAGAACTCTTCGATCAGACGAGAATCTCTCTCACGACATGACCATGCACGTCCGTGAGACGGAAGTCGCGGCCCTGAAAGCGGTAGGTGAGCTTCGTGTGGTCGAAGCCGAGCAGGTGGAGGATCGTGGCCTGCAGGTCGTGGATGTGCACCTTGTCGCTGGCGATCGTGAAGCCGAGATCGTCGCTGGCGCCATGCACATATCCCCCCTTCACGCCGCCGCCGGCCATCCACACGGAATAGCAGTCGGGATAGTGATCGCGGCCGAGGATGCCGCTGGCCGACGTCCGCCCCTCCTGGAAGGGCGTGCGGCCAAACTCACCCGTGCAAAGCACGAGCGTGTCGTCGAGCAGACCACGCGCTTCGAGATCCTCCAGGAGCGCCGCCGCCGGCCTGTCGAACGTGGCGGCCTTTTTCGTGAGACCGTCGCGGATGTCTTCGTTGGGCCCGGTGCCGTGAAAATCCCAGCCCCAGTCGAAGAGGTGGACGAACCGCACCCCCTCCTCCACGAGCCGCCGGGCGAGCAGGCAGTTGTTGGCGAGGCTCGATTCGCCCGGCTTCGCGCCGTAGGCCTCGAGCACGTGCTTCGGTTCCTTCGAGTTGTCCATGACGTCGGGCACGCTCGTCTGCATCCGGTAGGCGAGCTCATACTGCGCGATCCGCGTGACCGTCTCGGGATTGCCCAGTTCGCGGGCCTGCAGTTCGTTCAGGTCTTTGAGGGCGTCGAGCGTCTTGCGGCGCATCGCGCGGCTCATGCCCGGCGGGTCGGAGACGAAGAGCACCGGGTCGCCCTTCGAGCGGCACTGCACGCCCTGGTAGACGCTCGGCAGGAAGCCCGATCCAAAACTGCTCGTGCCGCCGTTGGGCTGCGAGCCCGACGAGATCAGGACGACGAATCCCGGCAGGTCGGCGTTCTCCGTGCCGAGGCCGTAGGTCGCCCAGCTGCCGAGGCTTGGCCGGCCGGCGCGGGGCGAGCCCGTGTAGACCATCAGCTCGGCCGGGGCGTGGTTGAACTGATCGGTGAACATGCTGCGCACGAGGCAGAGCTTGTCGGCGACGCGATGGAGATGCGGGATCGCGTCGGAGAGTTCCATGCCGCTCTCGCCGCATCTCACCCACTTGCGCCGCGTGCCGAGCAGCTTCGGCGTGCCGGTCGTGAAGGCGAACTTTTTCCCGGCGATCGTCTCGGCGGGGCAGTCCTGGCCGTCGCGCTTCGTGAGCTCCGGCTTGTTGTCGTAGAGATCAAGGTGCGGCGGCGATCCCGTGAGGTGGATCACGATCATCCGCTTCGCCTTGGCCGGCAGCGGCGGCTTCTTCGCCGCCATCGGGTCGGCCATGACCGCCGGGGTCGGGGCGGCATTCGTGGCGCCGAGGAGTTCGTGCATCGCGATCGCGCCGATGCCGCCGGCCATCGACCCGAGCAGGTGGCGACGCGTCGCGAGAAGTTTTGACTCGAGAATCGGATTCATCGGAAAAAGGTGCCAGCCACCAAATCTAGGTAAAACACACAAGCCAGCCACTCAACTTACCCAGATTTGGTGGCTGGCACCTTTTTAGGGACACATGAAGGTTTCGTCGAGATTCAGGATCACGTTGGCCACGGCCGTCCAGGCGGCGAGGTCGGCCATGTCGGCAGGAAAACCACTCGGCACGGGGCCGAGCGGGTCGGTGGCCATCTTCGCGGCGTCGTCGGGGCTCTGCTGGAAATCGGCCTTCGCGTCGGCATGCAGGCCGACGAGCCGGTCGATCTCCGTGGCCGTCGGTCGCCGCGCGAGCACGAGGCGGAAGCCGAGCGACGCCCGGTCGGCGTCGGTCGAGCCCCCCTCCCGCACCATCCGCCGGGCGAGCGCCTGCGCCGCCTCGACATAGGCCGGGTCGTTCATCGTCACGAGCGCCTGCAGCGGAGTATTGGTCCGCGGCCGGCGGATCGTGCAGACCTCGCGCGAGGGCGCGTCAAACGTCACCATCGACGGGTAGGGGTTCGTGCGCCGCCAGGTCGTGTAAAGGGCGCGGCGGTAGCGGTCTTCGCCGGTGCTCGTCTCCCAGTCGACGCGGCCGCCGAAGGCCGCGCTCAGGCCCAGGCTCGGCTGCGGCGGCCGCACGCTCGGCCCCCCCTTCTTCCGCGAGAGCAGGCCCGCCGCGGCGAGCGCCTGGTCGCGGATCACTTCCGCCGAGAGCCGCACCCGCGGCCCGCAGGCGACGAGCCGATTCTCCGGATCGCGGGCCACGAGGTCGGGCGGGCACTTCGAGGTCTGCCGGTAGGCGGCGCTCGTCACGATCAGCCGCTGGATCGCCCGCAGGTTCCAGCCGCTCTCTACCAGTTCGCAGGCCAGCCAGTCGAGCAGTTCCGGATGGCTCGGCAGGTCACCCTGGCTGCCAAACTCCTCGCTCGTCGACACGATGCCGATCCCGAAGAGCCGCTCCCAGATCCGGTTGACGATCACGCGGGCCGTGAGGGGATTGGCCGGATCGACGAGCCACTTCGCGAGCGCGAGCCGATCGATGCGGCCCCCCTCCGCCACCGCGGCATCATTGAATACGTCGGGCACGCCTTCCCGCACCTCGTCGCCGAGGTTCTGCCAGTTGCCGCGGAGCTGGATCTTCGTGATCCGCCGCTTGTCGCCGGCGAGCTCCTCGAGCACCGGAACCGTGACGGCCGGGTTTTCATCGAGCTTCTTCCGCAGGTCGGCCACGATCTTCCGCGCCGGCCGAAATTCCGGCGGCTCGGGCCGATCCTTCGTGGGCGTTTTTTTGAGTTCGGGAATGCCCGCCTCGATCTCGGCGATCTCTTTTTCGAGCGGAGCCCGCGCGTCGTCGATCTCCTTCCATGGCAGCCGCACGAACGGGGATTCGTCCCGGCGGTCGGCATCGGCCGTGTTGTTCAAGACCGCGTAGAGCTGGAAATATTCCTTCTGGGAGAGCGGGTCGTATTTATGGTCGTGGCACTGGGCACAGGCGATCGTCGTGCCCATCCAGGTGCTCAGCGTGGTGTTCACGCGATCGATGACGGCGACCGTGCGAAACTCCTCGTCGATCGTGCCCCCTTCGTTGTTGGTGAGCGTGTTGCGGTGGAAGCCGGTGGCCACCTTGTCGTCGAGCGTGGCATCGGGCAGCAGGTCGCCGGCGAGCTGCCGGACCGTGAACTCGTCGAACGGCATGTTGGCGTCGAAGGCACGAACCACCCAGTCGCGCCAGCCCCAGATCGTGCGCGGCGGGTCGTCGGCATATCCGGCGCTGTCGGCATAGCGGGCCAGATCGAGCCACTGCCGCGCCATGTGCTCGCCATAGCCATCGTGGGCCAGCAGCCGATCCACCAGCTTTTTGACCGCGTCGGCCGACGCGTCGGCCACGAACGCCTCGACCTCCGCGGGCGTCGGCGGCAGGCCGGTGAGATCGAGGGCAAGCCGGCGGGCGAGCGTGGCCCGATCGGCTTCGGGCTGCGGCGCGAGCCCTTCGGCTTCGAGCCGGGCGAGGATGAAGCGGTCGATGTCGTTCTTTGGCCAGGCCGTGTGCTTCACCGCCGGCACGGGCGGTCGCTTGGGCGGCACATAGGCCCAGTGGGGCTCGTAGGCCCCGCCGGCCGCGATCCACCGTTTCAGCAGATCGACCTGCTTCTCGGGAAGCCGCTCGCCGGCCTCCGGGGGCGGCATGACGATGTCGGGATCGGTGGACGTGATCCGCGCGATCAGTTCGCTCTCGTCGGGCTTGCCGGGCACGATCGCCGCGTGGCCGCCGAGATCGGCGGTCGCACCCTCGAACGTGTCGAGCCGCAGGCCATCGTCGCCGCCGCCGGCCCGCCCCTCGGGATCGGGCCCGTGGCACCGCACGCAGCGATTGGAGAGGATGCCCTTGATGTCGCGGGTGAACGAGGGGGCGGCGTCGACCGCGAAGCACGCGGCGCAGGAGGCCTGCGCGACGAGCAGGATGCACACGATGGATCGCATGAAACAACTCCTGCGGGGCGACGCGAACACCGCTCGCCAACCCGAATTTGATCGACGTCCTCGCCCCTCCAACTTAATTTCACCCAGGCTTCCCGGGCAATCCGTGCCCCCCAGCCGCCGGAATGCCGTGAAGCCCCTCGCGCAAGCGAGGGAATGTGTGATGCACCACCGTCACCCCATCCGAAGGCACTCGCGGTAGAGCCGGTTGAGCCCGCGGGCGGCTTCGTCGACCGACACCTCGCCACTCACGGCCGCGTGGGC
>JBJTDB010000321.1:0-4590 GCA_046092145.1 Planctomycetia bacterium
CACCGCATCGGCGACGCCGCCCAGCCGGCCGCTCGACAGCAGTCCGCTGAGCCCCTCCGAGCCAAACTGCACGACGGCCGCCACCGGCTCTTCGAGCGGCTGTGTGCCCACGACCGTGGCCGACTCCACGCTGCCGGCCCGACCAGATTCTGCCGGCCGACGACTTCACCGCAAACGTGATCCTCTCGGAAAGGCAGCGGTGGCGGCAGGACGTCATGAGGACGCTCTTCGACCGGCGCGCGGTCGAAGAGGTGAACCAGCCGCGGAGCCATGCACTGGCGTTCTGGTGCGATCAGGTCGATCAGGCGGTCTCCCTGCCCGACGGTTTTGAGAAGCGGGGCACGGCGCTGGCGATCGTGCCGCTGGAATTTCGCCGCACGCCTGCCGACACCGAGTTTCGCATCCCCGCCAATTTCCTCATCGCGACCAACTGCCCGGGCCCGCGGGGCCGTTCGACCATGTTCGATGCCCGAACCGGCCGCTGGCGGAAGGGCCGAACAGCCCCCGGCGAGGTCGTGCTCAGGTTTGCATTGCCGCCGCACGTCCTGCCCTGCCGGCTCCAAGAGGGCACGCTCACGGTGCGGCTCGCCGCGCCGTCGCGATCGTTCACCATCTCGTCGTACCAGGATGGAACGCCCGTGGTGGTGAAGAAGATCGACAGTCCCGACGGTGTCTTCGAGTGTCCTCTCACGGCCGACCATCTCCGTCAGGATGAGCGGGGCGGGGTTCGTCTGGTGCTCACGATCGGGCCAACGGCCGCCGAGCTGGCGGACGAGGCACTGCTCGAGAGCGGCGAGCAGGTGGCCGGCGCGGCCGGAGGCCGCTGGCAGATCGACTATGCTCTCCTCACCGTGGCCGGCCGGACCCTGCAGGATCGCGGCGCAGGGGGCCCCGCCGTGAAGCCATACACCGTGAAGCCGGGAGACCCATGACGACCAATGCGATGATCGAGACCGATGCGCTTACGAAGCGGTTCGGGGAATTCACCGCCCTGGAAGGGCTCTCCATAAGCCTGCCACGCGGACGGATCCTCGGCTTCATTGGCCCCAACGGCGCGGGCAAGACCACCACCATCAAGATTCTCGTCGGAGCGATGCGGCCCACGAGCGGGTGGGCGCGGATCGCCGGTGCGGATTGCGTCCGCGACGCCCGCCGCATCAAGCGGCTGGTGGGATACATGCCCGACGTCTTCGGGTCGTACGACGCCATGCGGGTGCGGGAGTATCTCGATTTCTTCGGAGCCGCCTTCGGCATCCGCCGCCGTGACCGGATGCGGCGGATCGCCGAGGTGCTCGACACGACCGGCTCGACGCACATGCAGGATCGCTTCGTCGAATCGCTCAGCCACGGCATGCGGCAGCGGATCGGGATCGCCCGCACGCTCATGCACGACCCCGAGGTGCTCATCCTCGACGAGCCCGCCAACGGCCTCGATCCGCAGGCGCGGATCGAGATGCGGGAACTGCTCCTCCGGCTCGCCGGTCTGGGCAAGACGCTCATCGTCACCAGCCACATCCTCCCCGAGCTGTCGCGGATCTGCGACACCGTCGCCATCATCACGAAGGGCAGGCTGCGGGCATTCGGCACGCTCGACGCCATCATGCGGTCGTTGAGCCAGCGGCGGACGTTCGAGGTACAACTGCTCGATGCCGGCCAGGCGGCCCGCGCCGGTGAACTCATCCGCGGGTCGCTGCCCGAGGTGGAGCGGGTGGCGGTGTCGGCCACCGAGGGGATCGTCCGGTTCGACACCGCACGCACCGATGCGGAGCTCGCCGGCATGCTCGCGCGGCTCGTGGAGGGGCGTCTCGGGGTCGTGCAGTGCCGCGAGGTGCCCAAGGATCTCGAGGACGCGTTTTTGTCGGTCACCCAGGCGGGCGAGGCGACGCCATGATCGCGATCCTGCGGCGAGAATTTCTCACCATCCTGCGGACGTCCTGGGTCGTGCCGACGATCGTCGCGGCGGCCGGCTGCTTCGCGGCGCTCGTGCTCTGGCGGTGGCCGGCCGCGGGCATCGTCGATCTCTCCGGCTCGCAGTCGCGTGAGGTGTTTCGCATCTTCGCCCGCGGGCTGTTCACCGCCGTGCTCCTGCTCGTGCCCGCGTTTCCGGCCACCTCGATCGTGCGCGAGCGGCTGCAGGGCACGCTGCTCTTGTTGCTCAATTCCCCGCTCAGTCCGGCCGCGATCTACTTCGGCAAGCTGCTCGCCATGCTCCTGTTCGCGGCCCTGCTCGCCTGCACGAGCCTGCCGGCCGTGGCCGCATGCTACGCGATGGGGGGCATCGATCTGGGGCGGGATGTGCTCGTGCTCTATGGCGTGCTCGGGCTGATGACGATCGAGTGCATCGCCCTGGGACTGCTCGTGAGCACGTTCGCCCAGTCAACCGACGCGGCGGTGAGGCTCACCTACGCCGCCGTCTTCGCCCTCTGCTTCCTCACGCTCGGCCCGCATTTCCTCCTCCGAGGGCAGGCGGGCTGGAAGGCAGCCGCCGCCGGACTCGTCCGCGGGCTCTCGCCCGTGCCCGTGATGCTCGAGCGGGTCGGCCTGGCAGGGGCCGGATCGGCGGGGCTCCTCGAGCGGGATTCCGCCGCCGGCGTGTTTTTTGCATGTGCGGGGCTCTTGTCGCTCGTGGTCATGGCGATCACGCTGCTCAATCTCAACCAGCGTCTGTTCGACCGATCGAGGTCGCAGGGAGCGATCACCGACGAGCAGTCGGTCGCGGTGCGGGCGATGCGGCGGCTGTTTTTCGTCGTCGATCCGCAGCGGCGGTCGGCGGGGATCTCCGATTGGGTCAATCCGGTGATGGTGAAGGAGTTTCGCACCCGCCGGTTCGGCCGGTTTCACTGGCTCTTGCGGCTGATCGCCGGGTGTGCCGTGGTGTCGCTCGTGATCACGCTGGCCTCCACCACCGGCACGATCAACTGGGGTGTCGAGGCGATCGGCGGGGCGCTGGTGCTCTTCCAGGTCGCGCTCGTCGTGGTGATCACGCCGAGCCTGGCGTCGGGGCTCGTCAGCACGGAGGTCGAAAGCCGCGGCTGGGAGTTGCTGCGGATGACGCCGCTCTCCGGGCTTCGGATCGTCACCGGGAAGCTCGCCAGCGTGGCGCTGACGACACTGCTGGTCTTGCTCGCCACGGTGCCGGGATATGCCGTGATGATGGCGATCCGGCCGACGATGTGGCTGCAGGTGTCGCTCGTGATGGTCTGCCTCCTGCTGACCGTCTTCGTGACGCTTGCGATCAGCGCGGCGGTGGGCAGCTGGTTTTCGCACACGGCCACCGCCACGGTCGTCACCTACGCCGCGCTGATGGCGTTGTTTCTTGGGCCGCTCTTCGTCTGGTCGGCCCGCGAAAGGCCCTTTGGCCACGGGTTCGTCGAGGCCGCGCTGTCGCTCACCCCTCTGGGCGCGGCGCTCGCCGCGATCAGGATGCCGGGTTTTATCGAGTATGACCTGATTCCGTGGAGCTGGCAGGTGGCGGGGATCGTCACGGCAGCGGCGCTCGTGGCCCTCGGCATCCGCGTCCGCAGGCTCCAGGAGCCGTCGTGATGCGGAGTCGCGTGCGATCCGACGCCAGCGGCCGGCGGCCGACGAGACGGCCCCTGCGTGGAGCCGCCACCGCAGGCCTGCTTTGCATGCTTGTCATGCTTTGCATGTTTGTCATGGCCATCGGGCGATCGGTGACCGCCGCCGAGATCGCCGTGGACGACCCGATGCTCGCCGACGCGGCGGTGCCGCGCGGCAGCGTGACGAAGGTGTTCTCACCGGCGCTCAAGCCCCTCTGGCTCGAGGCGGTCGCCCGACCGGATGCCGAGACCCGGCGGATGGCCCTCGACACCATCAGCATCGCCGTCGAACGCGGCATGCAGGGCTGGGAAGACGCCACCGGCCGGATCCGCGAACTGCTCCGCTCCGACCGTGATCCGAGCGTGCAGCGTGCGGCGGCCCGGGCACTCGTCGCCATCGACGCCCGAGACGCGGCCGACGATCTGCGGGCCGCCGTCGAGCGGGGCGGCCTGCTCGTCGCTCTTATCGTGGAGCCGGCCCTCGCCAGGTGGCGGCATGCGCCGATGCGGGAAGTGTGGCGCGAGCGGTTGAAGGATCCGACGGCCGAGCGGGCCGGCTTGCTGCTGGCGATCGATGCGGTCCGCGAGACCGGCGACGCGGCGGCCGGCGATGCCCTGCTTGCACTCGTCCGCGGGGAAACCCACGACGCGGCCCTGCGGCTGGCAGCCGCGGCGGCGGCCGATCACCTCGGCTCCGCAGGCCTCTCCGCCGCGGCGGACGAACTCACACGGCACCACACGGTCCCGCCCGCGCTCGGCAGACTGCTCGCCGTCCGCCTGCTCGATTCGCAGGCCGACGAGGCGGGCATCGACATCATCGACCGTCTGGCCCGTGATCCGGAGCCGGCGGTGGCCACGGCAGCGCTCGCACGCCTCGAGGCCCTCCGGCCCGCGGCGGCTCTGCCGATCGCGAAGGCGTCGCTCGGCTCGTCCGACGCGGGGCTGCGTCGGACGGCGGCCGCGATCGTCGCCCGGCCCGCGGATGGCGACGCGGTCGCCCTCCTGGGGCCGCTGCTCGCCGATCGAAACC
>JBJTDB010000322.1:0-28016 GCA_046092145.1 Planctomycetia bacterium
TCCTTCCCCCCCTCTCCATCGCCGATGCAGGGATTGCAGCCCCCGATGCAGAACGCGCCACGGCAGGGCATCCCGAGCCTGGGCGTGCCATAATCGGCGCATGCCCGATTCCGCCGCTCCGCTCCACGATTCGCGCCGCTCGCTCGATGCCCTGAAGCTCGAGCGGCTCCGCGGGCTCATCAAGGTGATCCTGCCGAGTAACCGGTTCTACGCCGCCAAGCTCGCGCGGCTGGCCGACGCAGGGTCGATCGATTCGCTCGAGGCGCTGGCCGACTGGCCGTTCACATTCAAGGAAGAACTGGTCGAGGCCGCAGCGATGGCGTCGGCGCACGAGCCACCGGCCTGCCCGGGCAACCTCACGTTTTCCGTCGATCGGTATGTGCGGTATCACCAGACCAGCGGCACCCACGGCCGTCCACTGCCGGTCTTCGATACCGCCGACGACTGGCGATGGTGGATCGGCATCTGGCGGATCATGCTCGATCGTGGCGGGGTGAGGGCGGGCGATCGCGTGCTCGTCGCCTCGTCGTTCGGGCCATACATCGGCTTCTGGAGCGGGTTCGAAGGTGCGGTTGATCGCGGTGCCATGGTGATTCCGACCGGCGGCATGTCGACCGTGGCCCGTGTTGAAATGCTGCGAAGCCTCGCCGTGACGGTGCTCGTGGCCACGCCGAGTTATGCCCTCCATCTCGCCGAAGTCGCGGCGGAGCGGAAGATCGACACGGCGTCGCTGCCGATCCGGCTCGTCGTCGTGGCCGGTGAGCCCGGAGGCTCGGCGGCCGCGGTGCGGTCGAGGCTGGCCGATGTCTGGGGGGCCGCGGTGCTCGACCATGCCGGTGCCACCGAAGTCGGCCCGTGGGGCGTCGGCGATCTGCGGGGCCCCGGCCTCGACGTCATCGAGCCCTGGTTCCATCCCGAGTTTCTCTCGCTCGAGACGGGCGGTCCGGCGGCCCCTGGAGAACTTTCCGAGTTGGTGCTCACCACGCTCGGTCGCGTGGGGGCTCCCGTGATCCGCTACCGCACCGGCGACCTCGTGCGGCCCCGGTGGCCGAGCGACGCGGAGATCGCCGCCGCCGGCTGCCCGTGGGTGCGTCTCGATGGGGGCGTGCTCGGCCGTTCGGACGACATGCTCATCGTCCGGGGTGTGAACGTCTTTCCCGGGGCGATCGACGACATCGTCCGGAGCTTCCCCGAAATCGTCGAATATCGGCTCACCGTGACCAGCCGAGACAGCCTCGATACGATGCTCCTCGAGATCGAGGATCATCTCCACGCACCCCAGCGCGTCGCCAACGAGTTTCAGGTGCGGCTGGGCCTTCGGGTTGAGGTGGTCACGGCGCCGCCGGGCAGCCTGCCGCGATTCGAGGGAAAGGGCCGCCGGATCATCGATCAGCGACCATCGAAGACGAAGCACCCCGACACATGAGCCATCCTGTTCCAACCTCAATCCGTCGGCTCGAGGGCGGCTCGATCGAAATCGTCTGGAGCGACGGGGCGACGGGGGTGTATGCACCGCGGATGCTCCGAGACGCCTGCCCGTGCGCCTCCTGCCGCGAGCAGCGGACGGAACCGCCGGGAGCAGGGCTTCTCCGGGTGCTCACGCCCGAGGAGCTTTCGCCGCTTGCGATCGCGGGCATGAGCCCTGTCGGGCAGTACGCCTACAAGATCGCCTTTTCCGACGGCCACGACAGCGGCATCTACACGCTCGACTATTTGCGGGAACTCATGCCGATGCCACGGCCGCCGCGTTGATCACGGCGGCGATGCGGACGGCGTCGTGGCAGGCGTCTTCGCTCGCCCCCGACGCGATGAGATGGGCTTCGTGGTTCTTGATGCACAGCTCACAGCCGGCCAGCGCCGCGCAGCCGAGGCTCATCAGTTCGAACGTCTGCTTGTCGGTGGCCGGCTGGGCCATCCGGCTCATCCGGAGCCGTGGCGGCCGAGCCTCGTAGCTCTCCTTCGCCAGCATGTGCCGAAACCGGTAGTAGACCGTGTTCATCGCCATGACTCCTGCGGCGGCGACGGCGTCGGAGATCACGGCCGCGGCTGCATCGCCGAGGCCGGCGCGGATGTCGGATTCCAGGGCGGCCGCGAGTGCCTCGGCCCGCACGAAGCGAGCCGCCGAGAGGGCCACGCCGAAGGCCCGTGCCGGCTCGAGGTTCTCGCCGGCCAGCACGCTCGAGAGATTGAGGCGGGTGTCTTTGAACTCGTCGGCGAAGGTGTCGCGAAGCGCATCGAGCGAGGGAGTGGCGATGGACATGAGACAGCGGGCTCCGAAGGTGGGAGGGCGTGAATGCCGGAGATTCTAGCCGCTCGTTGAAGACGAACGGGGGGGCGTGCTACCTTCGGGAAATTTGTTTTTTCCCGCCCTCACCCATCCGCAATCCCCCATGCCCCGTCGCGACGACCTCCACACGATCCTCCTCATCGGTTCCGGCCCCATCGTCATCGGTCAGGCGTGCGAGTTCGACTATTCGGGCACCCAGGCCTGCAAGGCGCTTCGGGAGGACGGCTACCGGGTCGTGCTCGTCAATTCCAACCCGGCCACGATCATGACCGATCCGGGCACGGCCGACCGCACCTACATCGAGCCGCTCACCTGCGAGATGCTCGAGAAGGTGATCGAGGTCGAGAAGCCCGATGCCGTGCTCCCCACACTCGGCGGCCAGACGGCGCTCAACCTCGCCATGGAGCTCGAACGCCGCGGCATTCTCGCCAAGCACGGCGTCGAGATGATCGGCGCCAAGGCCGATGCCATCAAGCGGGGGGAAGACCGGGAGATCTTCAAGGAGACGATGCAGAAGATCGGCCTGGAGACCTGTCGCGGCCGGATCGTGAGGAGTTTGCCAGAGGCCAGGGAGGTGCTCGCCGAGATCGGCCTGCCGGCCGTGATCCGCCCCAGCTTCACGCTCGGCGGCTCGGGCTCGGGCGTCGCGTACAACCGCGAGGAGTTCGACCACAAGGTGCAGCGTGGGCTCGATCTCTCGCCGGTCGGCGAGGTGCTCGTCGAGGAATCGATCCTCGGCTGGAAGGAATACGAGATGGAGGTGATGCGGGATGCCGACGACAACGCCGTCGTCATCTGCTCCATCGAGAATTTCGATCCCTGCGGCGTGCACACCGGCGACTCGATCACCGTCGCCCCGGCGATGACGCTCACCGACAGGCAATACCAGCGGATGCGCGACGCCAGCTTCGCCGTGATCCGTGCAATCGGCGTTGAGACGGGGGGCTCCAACATCCAGTTTGCGGTCGATCCCGAGACGGGCCGGATGATCGTCATCGAGATGAACCCGCGGGTCAGCCGCTCCTCGGCTCTGGCGAGCAAGGCGACCGGCTTCCCGATCGCCAAGATCGCCGCCAAGCTCGCCGTCGGCTGGCGGCTCCACGAACTGGCCAACGACATCACCCGCAAGACGAAGGCCTGTTTCGAGCCGTCGATCGACTACGTCGTCGTGAAGGTTCCGCGGTTCGCCTTCGAGAAATTCCCCGAGGCCGACAGCCGTCTCACCACGCAGATGAAGAGCGTGGGGGAAACGATGGCGATCGGTCGGACCTTCAAGGAGGCCTTCCAGAAGGCGCTCCGCGGCCTGGAGGTGGGATCGTTCGGCTTCGGCTGCGACGGCAAGGATCTCTGGGGAACGGCCGCCGAGCCCTCCATCGACGACATCCGCGCCCGCGTGGCGACGCCCGATCCGGACCGTGTCTGGTACCTGCGGTATGCCCTCAAGGCGGGGATGGGAATCGACGAGATTCACGCGCTCACGGCGATCGACCGCTGGTTTCTCGACCAGCTCCGACAGATCGTGGAGGTGGAGAACCTGGTGCGGGCGGTCGGGTCGCTCGCCGCGATCGACGACGGTCTGCTGCGGCAGGCGAAGCAATGCGGTTTTTCGGACCGGCAGCTCGCCGTGATGCTCGGTGTCGCCGAATTGGAGATCCGCGAGGAGCGGAAGCGGCGGGGCATCATCGCCACTTTCAAGTCGGTCGATACCTGCGCGGCCGAGTTCGAGGCCTTCACCCCCTACTACTACTCCACGTGGGAGGAGGAGGACGAGACGCGGCCGAAGGAGCCCGGCCGGAAGCGGGTGATGATCCTCGGGGGCGGCCCGAACCGGATCGGTCAGGGGATCGAGTTCGACTACTGCTGCTGCCACGCGAGCTTCGCGCTTCGGGAGATGGGGATCGAGAGCGTGATGGTGAATTCGAATCCCGAGACCGTGAGCACCGACTACGACACGAGCGACATGCTCTTCTTCGAGCCGCTCACCTGCGAAGACGTGCTCAACATCGCCGACAGGATCGATCCCGATGGCGTGATCGTGCAGCTCGGTGGACAGACCCCGCTCAACCTCGCCCGGGCGCTCCACTCGGCCGGGCTGCCGATCATCGGCACCACGGTCGACACGATCGAGACGGCCGAAGACCGGGAGAAGTTCCGGGAACTGCTCGATCGCCTCGGGCTCAAGCAGCCGGCCAGCGGCATCGCGCGGACGCTCGAACAGGCCCGCCGCGAGGTCGCGAGGATCGGATACCCGTCGCTCGTGCGGCCGAGCTTCGTGCTCGGCGGGAGGGCCATGGAGATCTGCTACGACCAGGTGCAGTTCGAGCGGTACGTGGCGGAGGCCTTCGCCGTGGCGCAGGGCCAGCCGGTGCTCATCGATCGCTTCCTCGAGGATGCGATCGAGGTCGATGTCGATTGCATCGCCGACGGCAAGGACGTGATCGTGGCGGGCGTGATGGAGCATATCGAGGAAGCGGGGGTGCATTCCGGCGACTCGGCCTGCTGCATCCCGCCCCACAGCCTGCCCCCCGAGGTCGTGGACCAGATCAGGCAAGCCGCCACCGGCCTGGCGAGGAGCCTCGGCGTGGTCGGGCTGATGAACGTGCAGTTCGCGGTGAAGCGGGAAGACGGCACGCCGAATCTCTACGTGATCGAGGTGAATCCCCGCGCGAGCCGCACCGTGCCGTTCGTCGCCAAGGCGACGGGCCTGCCTGTGGCGAAGGTGGCGGTGAAGGCGATGGCGGGCATGAGCCTCGCGGAGCAGGGGGTCGATGGCGATCCGGTGCCGTCCCATGTGAGCGTGAAGGAGAGCGTCTTCCCGTTCGTGAAGTTTGCCGGTGTCGATATCGCGCTGGGGCCGGAGATGCGGAGCACGGGCGAGGTGATGGGGGTGAGCGACCGATTCAGCATCGCCTTCGCCAAGAGCCAGATCGCGGCCGGAATCCTGCTGCCGCGGACGGGACGGATTTTTCTGAGCGTCGCCAGCCCACAGGCCAAGGAGATGATGGTCGGCGTGGCTCGGCGGCTGGTGGCCATGGGCTTCGAGTTGATCGCCACGGAGGGGACGGCGCGGGCGCTGGTGGCGGCCGGTATCCCGGTCGAGACCGTGAAAAAGCTGCAGGAAGGACATCCGAACCTCATCGACCACCTGATCGATGGCCGGGTGCACCTCATCTTCAACACGCCCCGTGGCAAGGGGGCCCGCACCGACGAGGGGCGGATCCGAGCCGCAAGCGTGCAGTATGGAGTCCCCTGCATCACGACGCTGCCCGCCGCGGAGGCCTGCGTGCGGGCGATGGAGGGGATGCGCACCGAGCCGCTCGCCGTGCAGCCGATCCAGGATCGGTTTCCGGAAACCGTCGCGGCCAACCGGTAGAAGACGGTTCGAAGCCGCAGCGTATCATGAGCCGCGATAGGTGCCCGTGATGCCGCTCGTGACGCTCCGCAATGTTTCGCTCCGGTTTCGCGGACCACCGCTCCTCGACGACGTGACCTGCCATGTCGAGGCTGGGCAGCGGATCGGTCTCTTGGGCCGCAACGGCGCCGGCAAGACCTCGCTTCTGCGACTGCTTGCGGGAGCGGTCGAGCCCGATGGCGGAGCGGTGGACCATTCGCCAGGGGCGACGGTGGCCCTTCTCCAGCAGGATGTCCCGCAGGATCTGTCGGGCACGGTCGGCGATATCGTCGCGTCCGGCCTGCCCTCGGCCCCTGCAGATGATCCGGCCTGGGAACGGGATCAGGCCGTCGAGCAGATCGTGGCACGGATGGCGCTCGACGGGGCCGCGGCCGTCGAGGCCCTCTCGGCGGGCATGAAGCGCCGCGTACTGCTTGCGCGGGCCCTGATCGGGCGGCCGGATCTCTTGTTGCTCGACGAGCCCACCAATCATCTCGATATCGAGGCGGTCGAGTGGCTCGAGGAGTTTCTCGGACGCTGGCGGGGCACGCTCATGTTCGTCACCCACGATCGCACGTTCCTTCGCCGCATGGCCGACCGGATCCTCGAGATCGACCGTGGCCGGATCTTCGACTGGTCGTGCGATTACGACACGTTCCTCGCCCGCAAGGAGGAGGCGCTGGCTGCGGAGGAGAAGCAGAACGCGCTCTTCGACAAGAAGCTTGCTCAGGAAGAAGCCTGGATCCGCACCGGCATCAAGGCCCGCCGCACGCGCAACGAAGGACGCGTGCGGGCCCTGGAGGCGATGCGGCGCGAGCGGAGCCGGCGACGCGACGCGGTGGGCCGCGTCACCCTGGAGATCCAGGAGGCGGACCGCAGCGGGGCACTCGTGGCGGCGCTCGAGGGCGTGTCGTTCCTGCGCGGTTCGCGGGCCATCATTCGCGATCTCTCCACGACGGTGATGCGGGGCGACCGGATCGGCATCATCGGCCCCAACGGGGCGGGCAAGACGACGCTCCTGCGGCTCATGCTCGGCGAACTCGCTCCCTCGGCCGGCTCGGTGCGGCTCGGCACCAATCTGCGGATCGCCTTCTTCGACCAACTGCGTGACCAACTCGACGACGAGAAGACCGTGGCCGACAACGTGGCCGATGGTTACGAGACGGTGCAGATCGACGGCCAGCCGCGGCACGTCGTCGGCTACTTGCAGGATTTTCTGTTCACGCCCGACCGCACGCGGTCGCAGGTGAAGTTTCTCTCGGGCGGCGAACGGAATCGGGTGCTGCTCGCTCGGCTGTTCGCCAAACCGGCCAACCTCATCGTGCTCGACGAGCCCACCAATGACCTCGATGCGGAGACGCTCGAGATGCTGGAGGCGCGGCTCGTGCAGTTCTCCGGCACCGTGCTCGTGGTGAGCCACGACCGCTCGTTTCTCGACAACGTGGTGACAAGCACGCTCGTGTTCGAGCCGAAGGGTGACGGCGTGGCGTGTTCCGTCATGGAACATGTCGGCGGCTACTCCGACTGGCTCCGGCAGCGAAGCCAGGCATCGGCCACAGCGGCAACGGAATCTCGTGCGCGTGCCACGCCGGCTGCGTTACCGCCGGAGCCGGGCAACGCTCGAAAGAAGCGATCGTTCAAGGAGCAGCGGGAGCTGGAGTCGCTTCCGGCCGTGATCGAGACGCTCGAGACCGAGATCGCCGGTCTCCACGCTGCGATGGCGGTGCCTGATTACTACCGGCAGCGGGGCGAGCTGCTCCCCCGCGACCAGGCAAGCCTTCGTGATCTCGAGGCCCGGCTCGCCGCTGCGTTCACCCGCTGGGAAGCCCTCGAAGCAGGTGGCGCGTGACGCAGGTCAGGGTCGCGTGCCGAGGAAGATCGTGTTCCAACTGCCGCCGGTGGGATGCGTGCGGGCCTTCACCGCGTTGACGGTGAAGCCGGCCTTCTCGAGGCGAGCCGCGAAGCGGGGATCGTCGTCCGCCGACCAGATGGCCAGCCGGCCACGCGGCCGAAGCGCTGCTCGGGCCGCCCCCAGGCCTTTCGCCGAGTAAAGCCCGTCGTTGGCTTTCGCCGTCAGGCCGCTGGCGCCGTTGTCGACGTCGAGCATGATCGCATCGAACCGGGCCGGACTCGTGGCGAGCACGTCGGCCACGTCGCCGCCGACGACCGTCACACGTGGGTCGTCGATCACATCGGCCGCCAGTCCGTGGGCCGGGTCGCGGTTCCAGGCGATCACGGCTGGCACGAGTTCGGCAACGATGACCGTGGCATCGGCCGCCACATGCCGCAGCGTCTCCCGCAGGGTAAACCCCAGCCCGAGGCCGCCGATGAGCACCGCGGCATGGTGGCGTTCGCGGAGGCCGTCGCAGGCCAGTTCGGCGAGCCGCTCCTCCGAATGATGCTGCCGCGTCGACATCAGTTCGACGCTCCCCACGCGGATCGAGAGCGTGCCATCGTGCTCGTGGAGCGTGAGCGGGGTGCCGTCTGGCGTGGTGGCCCGGTCGAGGAGCCGGGTCGGCTTCATGACGCGCGGTCCGCAGCCTCGACGGCCGCAAGAGCCTTGCGCACGTGCTCATCCGATGCAAAGAGCGCGCTGAATATGAGCCGCACCACCCCCTTCCGGTCGATGACATACGTGACCCGGCCGGGAATCAGGCCGAGCGGGTTTACGACCCCAAACAGCTTCCGGAGGGCGCGGTCGTGGTCGCTGATGATGGGGAAGGGGAGGCGGTGCTTGGCCGCGAAGGCCTGGTGGCTTGCCGGCGAATCGCTGCTCACTCCGATCACCTCGGCACCCGCCGCGGTGAACGTTTCATAGGAGTCACGAAAGGCGCAGGCCTCCTTCGTGCAGACCGGCGTGTTGTCCTTGGGATAGAAGAAGAGGACGACCGTTTTCTTTCCCACCACGCTCGCGGAGTCGAAGCGGCTGCCATCCTGGAGCACCGCGGTGAAGGGGGGCGCGACGTCGCCGACGGCAAGGGCGGGCATGGCGGAGTCCTCGGAGCTTGGAAATGGAGCGGCTCACGGCCTCGGCGTTTCAGCCGGTCGCTGTGGCTGGCGGAAATTGTAGCCTCTCGACATGGCCCCGAGGTGGCCGAGCCGCTCGCCGTGCAGCCGATCCAGGATCGGTTTCCGGAAACCGTGGCGGCACGGTAGCCTCGGCAGCATGCCGTCGATGCCCGATCATGCCTGCCCGTCGCACTGCCGCATCGCCATCCTCGGCGCGGGCTTTGGCGGGATGGGCATGGCGATCCGGCTGCTCGCCTCCGGTCGCCGCGACCTCATGATCCTCGAAAAGGCGGCCGGGGTCGGCGGCACGTGGCGGGACAACACCTACCCCGGCTGCGCCTGCGACATCGCATCGCACCTCTATTCGTTCTCCTTCGAGCAGGACCCAGGATGGTCGCGGACCTACGCTCCGCAGCCGGAGATTCTTCGCTATCTCGAGCGGATCGCCACAAAGCACGGGCTGATGGAGCGAATCCGTTTCAACACCGAGATCACGCGACTGGAATGGGACGACACCGCGCGGCACTGGCGGCTCACCGCGGCCGATGGCCGCTCCTTCACGGCCGACGTCGTCATCACGGGCGTCGGCGGGCTTCATGTTCCGCGTGTGCCGGACATTCCCGGGCTCGATCAGTTCGAGGGACCGGTCTTTCATTCGGCTCGGTGGCGGCACGACGTGGAGCTCGCGGGGAGAACGGTCGCCGTGATCGGCACGGGCGCCAGCGCGATCCAGATCGTGCCCGCGATCGTGGGCACGGTCGCGAAGCTGCTGGTGTTCCAGCGGACGCCCCCCTGGGTGCTGCCACGGAATGACCGGCCGGTGTCGGCGATCGCCCGGTGGGCCTTCACCCGGATCCCGGGGGCGCAGCGGCTGTGGCGGGCGATCGTGTATGCGGAGTCGGAGGGAATCGCCATCGGGTTCACGCTCTGGCCCTGGCTGCTTGGCGCCTGGCAGCGGCAGTCGCTGACGTTGCTTGCCAAACACGTCGCCGATCCCGTGCTCCGGAAAAAGCTGACGCCCGACTACACGATGGGCTGCAAGCGGGTGCTTCTTTCCGACGACTACTATCCGGCAATCGCCCGAGACACCGTCGAAGTGTCCACCGAGCGGATCGTGAGGATCGGGCCACGGTCGATCCTCACCGCCGATGGCGTCGAATCGCCTGTCGATGTGATCGTGCTGGCCACCGGGTTTCGGACATTCAACCCGGCGATCGAGATCGACATCCGAGGCCGCGGTGGCCGCCGGCTTGCCGACGACTGGGCCGCCGGTCCAGAGGCTTACAACGGGCTGATGGTGGCCGGCTATCCGAACCTCTTCCTGCTCATGGGGCCAAACTCCGGCCTCGGCCACAACTCGATCGTGTTCATGCTCGAGGCCCAGGTTCGCTACGTGCTCTCGTGCCTGCGACTGGCCGAATCGGGCAGGCTTCCGGTAATCGAGGTCCGGGCCGACGTGCAGCGGGCCTTCAACGACCGGCTTCGCCATCGCTTCGCTCGCACCGTCTGGGGGCAGGACGACTCGCCGTGGCGGAAGCCCTGCACGACCTGGTATCGCGATGCCACCGGCCGGCTTTCGGCCCTGTGGCCGGGGTTCTCGGCGTCATACTGGTGGCGGCTGCGTCGGGCCGACCCGCGTGATTTCGTCGATGAATCGATGAACGACAGTCAGCCCGTGATGGATCTCCAGAAATGACGCCCACGCGACGATTCCCCGACATCCCTCCCGTGCCACGACCGCTTGCGGCGCCGTCGCTCGACGAGCCGCCGCGGCTGACGGCGCGCACGCTCGACGGCCTGGAATGGCTGCTCGCACGGGAGCGCGACGCCCTCGGGGCTCCCGCCCTTCGGATCGGCCGGCGGACGATCGCGAAGTCGGCGGCTCCCGGAAGCGAGAAGGAGGTGCTCTATCGGTCGGTGCTCGAAAGCCGCACGGCGATCCGCGTGCTCGAGCCGCTCGGTCGATTCCGGGTCGAGTCTCCCGAGTCGCTCTACCGCGCGATGCAGGAGGTCGATTGGACCGAGCAGCTCAAGGCGAGCGACACGCTGCGGGTCGATGCCGCGATCCACGACACGTTTCTCACGCATTCGCTCTATGCGGCGCAGGTCGTGAAAGACGCCGTCGTCGATCAGCTTCGCACGCCGAGCGGCAAGCGGCCGAGCGTGCAGCTGCGGGGCGCGACGCTTCGGCTGGCGCTGCATCTGGTGGGCGACGTGGCGACCGTCTTCCGAGATGCCGCCGGCAGGTCGCTCCATCAGCGAGGCTGGCGCATGGGCGAGGTGGAGGCGCCGCTCTCGGAGGTGCTCGCCGCAGGCATTCTCGGGACCGCCGGCTGGGCGCCCGGGGAGCCGCTGCTCGATCCCCTCTGCGGCTCGGGCACGCTCGTCATCGAGGCGGCCACGATCGCCGCCGGAATCGCCCCCGGCCTCTGGCGGGCCCGCCGAAAATCGCACGGCTTCTTTCGCTTTCGCGACTGCGACAAGACGCTCGCCACGAGGCTCGTGCAGGAACTCGAGGAGCGAGTCCGTGAGCCGTCGGGATCGTTTCACGCGAGCGATCTCGACCCGAAGGCGGTCGCGGCCGCGCGGGCCAATGCCGAGGCTGCCGGTGTCGCAGGCCATGTCACGATCGAGCAGAAGCATTTCGAACAGGCGCAGCCTCGATCGGAATCGGGGCTGGTCGTCACGAATCCACCCTACGGCGAACGGCTTCCGTTGCCACGCGCGGCGGCGCTGGTGCGCCGCATCGGCGACTGGCTGGTGCAGCAGTGCGGTGGCTGGCGGGCCGCGATCCTCGCCGCCGACACGCCTGCCATCAAGCAGCTCGGCCTGCGGGCCACGCATCGCGTGCCCCTGATGAACGGGCCCATCGCCTGCCGGCTGCTCGAGGTCGAGATCCGCGAGCGTGACCATCAGCACGGCGCGGCCACGCCTCCGGAGATCGAAGGCCGGGGTGGCTCCGAGGGGGGCGGCGCACCCGAAGCCGGAAGGCGGGATCGGCGGAAGCTCGACGAGCCTTTGAGATTTCGCCCTGAAGACGTCAGCGGAGCCACGGAGCCCGAAGGCGAAAGATCTCGGCGAGGAGACTTCTGCCGGCCCGCCGCGCCCGACGCAAGCCGGGATCGGTGCGAGGATGGTGAGCGTTTGGATCGAGCGCAGCGAGAGACACAGCGAGACACCTCGGAGCGTCCCGGCGCAGACGCCGTGAATGATGTCGCGGCGTCGATCGGCCGGCCCCGCGCTCGCACGACCGACGCCCAGATCGGCGACCTCCGTCGTCGGCTCGCCAAGCGGTTCAAGCATCTTTCGAAGTGGGCCCGCCGCCAGGGAATCGAGGCCTTCCGCGTCTACGACCGCGACATTCCGGAGATTCCGTTCGTGATCGACTGGTATGCCGGCTGGCTGCATGCCGCCGAATACGAGCGTCCGCACGAGCGGACCGAAATCGAACACGATGTCTGGCTCGACAGGATGATCGAGGCGGCGGCGACGGAACTCGGCGTGCCGCCGAACCAGACCTTTCTGAAGGTCCGCAGGCGGCAGCGCGAGGGGGGGCAATACGAAAAGGTCGATCGGCAGCGGACCGTGCTCACGGTGCGGGAGGGTGGGCTCGCCTTCGAGGTGAACCTCTCCGATTATCTCGACACGGGGCTCTTCCTCGACCATCGGCAGACGCGGTCGATGGTTCGGGCCGAGGCCGAGGGAAAGCGGTTCCTCAATCTCTTCTGCTACACGGGGAGTTTTTCCGTCTATGCCGCGGCGGGTGGCGCCACGGAAACGACCAGCATCGATCTCTCCAACACCTACCTCGACTGGACGCGGACGAACCTCTCGCACAACGGCTTCAAAGATGCCGGCCGCCACAGGACGATTCGTGACGAGGCCCGCGGCTTCCTCGAACACAGGACCCGCCGTGGGGAGCCGCCCTTCGATCTCGTCGTCGTCGATCCGCCGACATTCTCACGGTCGGCGAAAAGTGAACGGCCATGGGACGTGGAACGCGATCATGCAGCGCTGCTCGACCTCGTGGCGGACAATCTCGCGCCCGGGGGCGTCGTCTACTTTTCGACGAATTTCCGCAGGTTCCATCTCGCCGACGCGGACGTGGCACGGCGGTTCACGATCCGCGAGATCACCCGGCAGACGATCCCGGAAGACTTTCGCAACGAGCGGATCCACCGGGCGTGGCGACTGGTGAAGACGGGCTGACGGGCGGAGGCCCATGGTGGGGCTCGGGGCTGTCGCGACCTGAAGTCGCGGAAGCCCGAAGCAGGCCGAGGCCACGATGGCAAGGCCTGCGTTCAGCGAGCCCGGCTCCATGGCACGGGCAGCCCCTCACCGTCGGGCCACGAGATCGAGCAAGATGTCGCGGACGTCGGTGAGGGCGAGGCGGTCGCGGCGGAGTGTGGGATCGGTGCAGAGGAATACAGGTCCGTCGGCAGGATGGGCCGGGAGCCGGCCGTGCGAGCCGCGGATGATCGAGGTGTCGGTGCCGATGACCCGCATGAGGGTGCGGAAGCCGAGCATCTTCCGCGCGAGCGTCGCGGCGATCCGCAGCCGTGGCAGCATGAGCGATGGGTCGATGAACAGCTCGGCCGGGTCGTAGCCGGGCTTGCGGTGGATATCGACCGTGCGGGCGAAGTCGGGCATCTTCGCGTCGTCGAGCCAGTAGTAGTAGCTGAACCAGCGGTCGGGTGCGGCGACGGCGACGAGTTCGCCCGACCGGTCATGGTCGAGCCCATGCGCCGCCTGCGCCTCGCGGTCGAGCACCGCGTCGATGCCGTCGGTCGATTCGAGCACGGCGCGGACCTCCGCCACCTGGTCGGGCCGCTTCACGTAGACATGCGCGATCTGGTGGTCGGCGACGGCGAAGGCATCGCTCGCACCGGCGTCGAGCAGTTCCCAGCCGAGATCGACCTCCTGCACGCGGAGCAGGCCCGCGCGGCGGAGAACGCGGTTGATGTCGACGGCGGCGGTCACCGGCGTGATGCCGTATTCGCTCAGGACGGCGACGGTGAAACCGGCGTTCGCGGCCCATTCGGCGAGGGTGCCCGCGACCTCGTCGATCTCGCCGCAGGCTCTCGCGGCCTGGGGCGACCCGGGGCCGAACCGCTGCAGGTCGTAGTCGAGATGCGGGAGGTAACAGAGCGTGACGGTCGGCCGATGCATCTCCATCACGCGTCGCGTCGCGGCGGCGATCCACCGTGAGGAGCGGATGTCGGCGGTCGGGCCCCAAAAGTTGTAGAGCGGGAACTTTCCGATCGCCGCTTCGAGATCGCCTTTGAGCGACGGTGGGGCCGTGGCGATGCTGGGAATCTTCCGGCCGTCCGCAGGATAGATCGGCCGCGGCGTCACGGCATGATCGACGGCGGCGTACATGTTGTACCACCAGAACATCTTCGCCACGGTGAAGCCCGGGCCGAACCGACGCCGGCCGACATGCCAGAGTTTCTCCTGGTCACAGCCGACCAGCGCGTTGGACTGCCGCCAGAGCCAGACCTCCGCGAGGTCGCGGAAATACCAGCCGTTGCCGACGATGCCATGGTCGCGGGGCAGCCGTCCGGTGAGCATCGTCGCCTGGGCGGAGCAGGTGACGGCCGGCAGGACGGTGCCAAGCTCGGCCTGGAATCCAGCACGACCGATCGCGGCCAGCCTGGGCATGTGCTCAAGCAGGCGTGGCGTCAGGCCGACGACGTCGAGAACCAGAAGCGGCTTCATGGGTCGCATCGTACCTCGCCCGGCCCCCGTCGGCAGCAGGCGAGCCATCCTGCAGCGATCCTCGGTGACGGGCGGCTGATCTGCCGCTATCCTGTGCCTATCTCGCGGCAGAGGTGGCGGCGTTTCATGACACGGATGACGACGGTGCAAGTGATCGTGGCCGTGGTGGCGTTCGTCATCGCCGGATGCCGGCCGGCCGATCCCGGACTCGTGCGGATCGTGTCGAGCCTGCCGCGGACCGGGTCGGCCAAACAGCAGACCGATTCGATCGTCCGGGGCATCCGCATGGCCATCGAGGAGGCCGGAGGAAAGGTCGGGCCGTTTCGGATCGAGTATCTCGATCTCGACGACGCCACCGCCGCCGCGGGGCAGTGGACGAGCGAAGCGGAGGCCGCCAACGCCCGCCGTGCGCTGCAGGATCCCGACGTCGTCGCCTACATCGGCACCTACAACTCCGGCGCGGCGAAGGTGTCGATGCCGATCCTCAATCTCGGCGACCTGCTCATGGTCTCGCCGGCGAATACGGCCGTCGGCCTGACGAAGCCCGACATGGGACAGCCGGGGGAGCCGGAGGTTTACCGGCCCACCGGTCGGCTCAACTACATGCGGGTGGTGCCGGCCGACGACTTGCAGGGGCCGCTCTCGGCCGACTGGGCGATGCGTCAGGGCACACGGAGGGTCTACATCCTCGACGACAACGAGGTCTACGGAAAAGGCATCGCCGACCTCTTCGATGAGCGATGCCGTGAGATCGGCATCGAGGTGATCGGCCACGACTCGATCGATGCGAAGGCACAGGAATTCAAGTCACTGATGGCCCGCATCAAGTCGGCGGGGCCCGACCTCGTCTATTTCGGAGGCACGACCCAGAGCAAGGGAGGCCAGTTGGCCAAGGACATGGCCAGCGCCGGCATCACGGCCCGCCTCATGGTGCCCGACGGATGCAGGGAGCAGGCATTCATCGATGCGGCCGGCGCGGCGATTCTCGAAGGGCGGTGCTTCGTGACGTTCGGCGGATTGCCGACCGAGAGACTCTCCGGCAAGGGGGCCGATTTCGTCGCACGGTATCGCTCCCGGTTCGGCGAGATGCCCGAGGGCTACGCCGTCTACGGCTACGAAGCGGCGCAGGTGGTGCTGCGGGCCATCCGTGATGCCGGTGTGAAGGATCGTCGCGCGATCACTGACGCCGCCCTGGCGATCGGCGATTTCGACGGGGCGCTGGGCCGCTGGGGCTTCGACGCCAATGGCGACACCACGCTCGACGCCCTGACGGTGAGCGTGGTGAAGGGGGGGCGATTCGAGTTCGAGGCGACGGTCGGTTCCAACGGCATGGCCGGCGAACCGCCGCAGCAGTAGAAACGGCATTCCGGAGATCCGACCGTGTCCGTCCTCTTTCTCGTGCAGCAGTGCTTGATCGGCCTCACCAACGGGGCGCTGGTGGCGCTGGTGGCGCTCGGCTACACGATGGTCTATGGCATCATCCGCCTGATCAACTTCGCCCATGGCGACCTGATCATGCTCGGTGCCTGCCTTGCCCTCACGCTCGTGGGAGCGACGGGATTCGGCGGTGACGGCCCCGCGACGGCCGGCATGGCGACATGGCTCGGCATCCTGATGCTGGTGGTCGTCTGCGGTCTCTTTTGCGGCGCGGTCAACGTCGCCGTCGATCGGATCGTCTATCGGCCGCTCCGCGACGCCCCCAAACTCGCCCCGCTCGTCTCGGCGATCGGAGTCTCCTTCATTTTCATGAACATCGGTCTGTTCTGGATCGGTCCCGCCGACCGGTCGTTTCCCGAATTGCTCCCGGTGAACAACCTGCTCGCCGGCGACGGGCTGCAATTCGGGTGGAAGGATCTGCTCGTGGTGGTGGTCGTCGTGCCGTTGATGCTGGCCCTCATGCTGCTGGTTAAATCGACCCGGCTCGGGAAGGCGATGCGGGCCGTATCGCAGGATGCCACCGCGGCGGCGCTGGTGGGCGTCGATGTCGATCGCGTGATCACGGCGACATTCTTCCTGGGGGGCTTCCTCGGGGGCGCGGCGAGCGTGATCTACGGGCTCTACATCAATACGATCGGTTTCCAGATGGGATTTCAGAACGGGCTCTATGCGTTCACGGCCGCCGTGCTCGGCGGGATCGGCAGCATCCCGGGCGCGGTGGTGGGAGGGCTCCTGATCGGCCTCGTGCGATCGCTTTCGACGGCCTACGTGGGGGAGCGATGGGCCGGGGCGATCGTGTTCGCGATCCTCATCGTGATCCTCGTCTTCCGGCCGGAGGGATTGCTCGGCCGTCGCACGAAGGAGAAAGTCTGATGCGCGGTGCCCGGGCATGGATCCGTGAGCGGTGGGAGCTGGTCGCGCTGGCCGTGCTGGCGGTGGCGCCGCTGGTGGTGCCGGCGCTCGGCGGAGCGCTCGGGGGGCAGGTGACCACGCTCTTCATCTACTGCATCCTCGCCCTCGGTCTGAATGTGATGGTGGGCTATACGGGGCTGCTGCACCTCGGCATCGCCGCCTTTTTCGGCATCGGTGCCTACGTCATGGCCGTTCTGACGGTGCCGGTCTTCCCCTTCCAGATCGGATGGCTGGGGGCGACGGCGGTGAGCATTGCCGTGACGGCTGCGATCGGCCTGGCCCTCGGGGCGCCGACACTGCGTTTGCGGGGCGACTACCTGGCCATCGTGACGCTCGGCTTCGGCGAGGTTGCGAAGGTCACCCTTCGCAACCTCGAGCAGGTCACCGGCGGCATGAAGGGGCTCAATCCTGTGCCGCCCCCGGGGGCCGGCGTGACCGTCGCCGGCACCGATCTCGGCCTGGCCTTTGCCATCGACCCTCGTTGGTTCTACTACCTCGCACTCGCCTCGTTGGCCGGAGTGGTCTGGGCGATGCGGCGGCTCGAGGATTCACGGCTCGGTCGGGCGTGGGTGGCCGTCCGCGAGGACGAACTGGCGGCGGCGGCGATGGGGATCTCCGGCACGCGGGTGAAGCTCTCGGCCTTCGCGATGTCGTCGGCGGTGGCGGCGTTGGCGGGCTGTCTCTATGCCGCCAGTCTCTCCACGACGGCCGATCCCAACGCCTACGACTTCAACCGGTCGATCCTCGTGCTCTGCGCCGTGATCCTCGGCGGACTCGGCAGCATTCCCGGCACCTTGCTCGGCGTCGCGATCCTGGTCGGTTTCGACACGGTGCTCGCGCCCTGGGCCGACTCCCTGATCCAGCAATGGAACATCAACCCGGGCGGTTCGAGCCTGCTCTCGTTCAGCGGCTGGAGACTGGCCGTGTTCGGCCTGGCCCTGGTGCTCGTGATGCGCTACCGGCCCGAGGGCCTGATCCCGTCGCGGCGGATGGCGGCGGAACTTCACGGGAGTCCGCGATGAAGCCGAACCGGAAGCCATCGGCCACCGACATCCCGCTCCTCGACATCGACCGCATGTCGATGCGGTTCGGAGGGCTCGTCGCCGTCTCCGATCTCGATCTCGATGTTCCCGAGGGGGAGATCGTCTCGATCATCGGGCCCAACGGCGCCGGCAAGACGACCGTTTTCAACTGCGTCAGTGGCGTCTACACGCCGACCACCGGGTCGGTTCGGTTCGAGGGGCATCGGCTCGCACAAGCCTTCGGGCCGAGGGTGTTCTGGACGGCGATCGGCGTCGGCCTGCTCGTCGGTCTTTTCACGGCGGCCGCCGCCGTCGATGTCGATCGCCTGTGGCTGGCCGTGGTGAAGCGGGGCATGGCGGCTGGGGAGCCCTTCACGCTCGAGACGGCGTGGGAGCGTCTCCGGGGCTACTTCCGGGCCGAACTGGCGATCGATCGGATGGCCGGGAAATGGCGGGTCGTCAGCGCCGATGGTCGTGACGTGCTCGCGATCCACCGTGATCTCGCCGAGGCCCAGACGGTTCGAATCACACTTCAGGCGGCCGTCACGGCCCGGCGTGCCGGGCCCGGCACGATTCCCGACCACACCGACATGGCCGACGCGGCAGGCCCGTTGGAGCCCGCGGCCGTGATCGGCGACGACGTGCTCGACCGACTGGCCGCGGGCAAGGCCCGCGTTCGACTCCGCGGATGGGCCGGGCTCGTGGCCGGCGGGCTCCTCGGTGCGGCCGGCACCATCGCCGTCTGGCGGCGCGGCCGCCGATCGCCCCATGTCGTGGCCCGCGCCGGCATCTCGCGCACGTTCCAAAACATCCGCCTCTTCGCCAGCATGACCGTGCTCGAGAACGTGCTCGTGGGGCTCGATCGTGCGATTCCCGGAGGCGTGCTCGGGATGCTCCTCCGCTCGCCCGCGAATCGACGCGGCGAGGAGGAGGCGAGGAACCGCGCCATGGAGGCGCTTCGGTTCATGGGCCTCTCCGACGCCGCCAACCGCATCGCCGGCGGTCTTCCCTACGGCGACCAGCGGCGGCTCGAGATCGCCCGGGCCTTGGCCACCGGCGCCAGGATGATCCTGCTCGACGAGCCTGCCGCCGGCATGAATCCCTCCGAAACGGAAGAACTCGCACGGCTGGTCGAGCAGATCCGCGACCGCGGGGTGACCGTCCTGCTCATCGAGCATCACATGAACGTCGTGATGCGGATCAGCGACCGCGTGGCGGTGCTCGACCACGGCGTGAAGATCGCGGAGGGAACACCCGCCGAAGTGAGGCGGGATCGACGGGTGATCGAGGCCTACCTCGGGGCCGAGGCGTGAGGGACGTGCGATGCCGGGTTTGGTGGTGAACGAACTGCGGGCCGGCTACGGGCCGATCACGGCGCTCCACGGCGTGTCGCTCGATGTCGAGGAGGGTGAACTCGTCGCGGTCATCGGCGCCAACGGGGCCGGCAAGACGACCCTCTTGATGGCGATCTCGGGCGTCGTTCCGACGCGGGGGGGCGACGTCGCCTACCGTCGCCGGACGATCACGGGCGTGCCTCCGCACGAGATCGTGAGGCTGGGCATCGGCCACTGCCCCGAGGGACGGCGGATTTTTCCGCGGCTCACCGTGCGCGAGAATCTGGAACTCGGCGGTTTCACGCAGCGCGACGGCTGGCAACTGAAGCGGGACATCGCCGAGGCGTGCGAACTCTTCCCGGTGCTCGGCACCCGCATGGGGCAGCTTGCCGGAACGCTCTCGGGGGGCGAGCAGCAGATGCTGGCACTGGCACGGGCCCTCGTCGGCCGGCCGAAACTATTGCTCCTCGACGAGCCGTCGCTGGGGCTGGCCCCGCTGGTGGTGAAGCAGATGTTCGACGTCGTGGGCTCGCTCATGTCGCGTGGGATCTCGGTCGTCCTCGTCGAGCAAAATGCGCGGGCCGCGCTCGCGCTGGCCTCCAGGGCCTGGGTGCTGGAGACGGGCCGGGTGTCACTCGCCGGCACCGGCGCCGAGCTCGCCGCCGATCCGCGGGTGCGAGCCGCCTACCTCGGCGAGTGACGGCCAGTTCAGACCGGCTCTTTGCCCGCGACGATGTCGAGGATGGCGGCGCCCAGGTCGGCCAGACGCTTCTCCCCGATGCCCTTGCAGCGGAGCAGCGCCGCGGGCGACCCCGGTTTCTCTCGTGCGATCGCCCGCAATGCCTTGTCGTCGAGGACCGTCCAGGCAGGCTTGCCCCGGGCGTCGGCCACCCGACGCCTCCATGACCGGAGCCGCTCGAAGAGGTCGCGGTCCACGCCGCTCCAGTCGTCGGCGTCGGCCTTCACCGTCTTCGCCTTGCCGACCCGCGGCCGGAGCAGCACCACGTCGCGCTCGCCCCGCATCACCTCCCACGAGCGGGCGTTGAGCATCACCACCGGTCGGTCGCCGCCGCTTCGTGCGAGGAGATCCTGGTCGAGCAGTTGATGCATCAGGTTCTCCGCCGCCCGCTGGTCGAACGTGGCCAGCAGCCCGTAGGTCGAGAGACGTTCGTGGCCATGGCGGGTGATGCCGTCCGTCTTCGCGCCCCGGAGCACCTCGCAGACATGGCGGACGCCGAACCGCTCACCGACCCGGGCGACGCAGGAGATGATCTTCTGCGCCGTGACCGTCGAATCGGGCAGGCTCTCCGTCTCCCCGAGGCAGACATCGCAGGCCTCGCATGAGGATGCCTGGTAGGACTGGCCGAAGTATTCCGAGAGCGCCGCATGGCGGCAGCGGGCCGCCTGGGCGTAGCGCCGCATCGCATGCAGGTGCTCCACCGTCGAGGCGATGAGCGTGGCGGCCTCGTCCTCGGCGAGCCCCGACTCCTCGGCGCTCTTGCGCACCAGTGACTCCCAGCTGAACACGTCGGCCGAGGAATAGAGGAGGACGCACTCCGCGGCGAGCCCGTCGCGGCCGGCACGGCCCGTCTCCTGCTGGTAGGCCTCGAGGCTCTTGGGAAGCGACGTGTGGAGCACGAGGCGGACGTTGGATCGGTCGATGCCCATGCCGAAGGCGACCGTCGCCACGACGACGTCGATCGTTTCGCGGGCGAAGGCCTCCTGCGTCGCATGCCGCTCGGCGGCGTCGAGGCCGGCATGGTAGGGACGGGCGAGGATTCCCTCGGCGGCCAGCCGGGCGGCCAGCTGCTCGGTCTCCCGCCGCGAGATGCAGTCGACGATCGAAGCCTCGCCTCGATGCCGGCCGACGATCTCGAGCGTCTGCCCGATGCGATCGGTCCGGGGCACGACGCGGTAGACGAGGTTCGGTCTGTCGAAGATGCCGACGAGCACCGCGGGATCCCGCAGGTGGAGCTGTGCGGCGATGTCCTGCCGCACCCGCGGGGTGGCGGTGGCGGTGAACGCATGAAAACTGGCCGACGGGAACCGCTCTCGCAGCATCGCCAGCTGCCGATACTCGGGCCGGAAGTCGTGGCCCCAGTGGCTGATGCAATGGGCTTCGTCGATCGCGAACCGTTTCACGCCGACCCGCGCCAACAGGTCGAGCAGTCCGGTGTTGACCAGCCGCTCCGGCGCCGCGAACAGGAGCCGCAGGTCGCCGGCGGCGAGGCGGTCGCGGATCCGCTGCCGGTCCTCCTGCTCCATGCCGGCGTAGAGGGCGGCGGCCGGATAGCCGATGGCCTCGAGGGCATCGACCTGATCCTTCATCAGCGCCACCAAGGGCGACACGACGACGTCGGTCGAATCGCCCACCAGGGGCGGCACCTGGTAGCAGAGGCTCTTGCCTCCCCCCGTCGGCATCACGACGAGCGAATCACGGCCGTCGAGAGCAGCGGCGATCGCCTCAGCCTGCAGAGGGCGAAGCGTGTCGAAGCCCCACCAGCGCGAGAGGATTTCAGTGACGTCCATGATCGGCCGAGGAGAATACCAGAGGCTGGGGTCTCGGAAACCATGGACGGGCTCCTTTTTCTGCATGCCGGCCTGCCCGTGCGGTACGATGACCCCATGCTCTGGATCGCGTGGAAGATGCTGATCGGCAACCGGGCCAAATACCTCGGGATCGTGTTTGGCGTCGTCTTCGCCGCGCTCCTCATCGCCCAGCAGGCGTCGATCTTCTGCGGGCTGATGTCGCTGACGATCAGCCAGATCTACGACACGGCCGGGCCCGGCATCTGGGTCATGGACGGGAACGTGCAGTTCGTCGACGACATCAAACCGCTGTCCGACACGGAACTGTTCCGCGTGAAGGGCGTGCCGGGCGTGGAGTGGGCGGTGCGGTTCTACACGGGGATCGCCCGGGCGCGGCTCGAGGAGGGGAGCTACGAGCAGATGATCCTGCTGGGGCTCGACGACGCCACGCTCGTCGGGGCGCCGCAGCAGGTGTTCATGGGCTCGATCGCCGATCTGCGGCGGCCCGACGCCGTCATCATCGACGACGCCGGCTACAAGCGGATCTGGCCGGGCGAGCCATTCCGGCTGGGGCGTTCGTTCGAGATGAACGACCATCGGGCGGTGGTCGTCGGGATCACCAAGGCCAGCCGGACGTTCCAAAGCTTTCCCATCATCTACACCCGCTACAGCCAGGCCGTGATCTTCGCGCCGCCGGAGCGGAAGGTGCTGTCGTTCGTGCTCGCCGACCCCTCGCCGGACGTGCCGCCCGAGGAAGTCTGCCGCCGGATCACGGAGCAGACGGGCCTGCAGGCGCTCACGCAGGAACAGTTCACCTGGAAAACGATCTGGTACTACCTGAAGAAGACCGGCATTCCGATCAACTTCGGCATCACGGTGCTGCTCGGGTTTTTCGTCGGAACCGCCATCGCCGGCCAGACCTTCTATCTCTTCACCGTCGAGAACATCCGTCAGTTCGGCGCGCTGAAGGCGATGGGCACGAGCAATTGGATGATCCTGCTGATGGTGCTCTCGCAGGCGGTGCAGGTGGGGCTCGTCGGCTACGGGGTCGGCGTGGGGCTGGCCGCCCTCTTCGGATTCTGGTCGCGTTCGGCGACCCGGCTTTCCTTCTTCATGCCGTGGCAGGTGCTGGCGATCACGGCCGCGGCGGTGTTCGTGATCGTGCTGATCGCGAGCCTCCTGTCGGTCCGCAAGGTGCTCGTCGTCGATCCCGCGATCGTCTTCCGAGGAGGCTGATCGATGAACGTCGCATCCGATTCCGACGAGGCTGGCGCGGAGTCCATGGCCGTCCGCGTCCGCGGCGTGACGAAGGACTTCGGCAGCGGCGATTCGATCGCGCGGGCCCTCCGGGGCGTCGATCTCGACGTTCCCTACGGCGAATTACTCATGCTCGTCGGCCCGAGCGGGTGCGGGAAGACGACGCTCGTCTCCATCGTCGCCGGCACGCTCGAACCGACGGCGGGCGATGTCATGGTGCTCGGTCACGATCTCACGGCGATGAGCAATGGCCGCAAGGTGCGGTTTCGTCGGGAGCATGTCGGCTTCATCTTCCAGGCCTACAACCTGCTCCCCGCGCTCACGGCGGTGGAGAATGCCGCCGTGCCGCTGCTCATTGCGGGATGGCGGCGGTCCCATGCGGTCGAAGCGGCGGCGGATGTGCTGGAACGACTCGGCCTCGGCGACCGGCTGGCGAACCTGCCGAGCGAACTTTCCGGAGGCCAGCAGCAGCGGGTCGCGATCGCACGGGCGCTCGTGCACGAGCCGCGGCTCCTGGTCTGCGACGAGCCGACCAGTGCCCTCGATGCCGAGAATGGCCGGATCACGATGGAATTGATCCAGCAGGTGGCGGTGCAGCCCGACCGAGCGGTGATCGTGGTCACGCACGATCAACGGGTCTACGCCTTTGCCGACCGGATCGCCTCGATGGAAGACGGTCGGATCGAGTCGGTGACGATCGATCCGCGCGAGGCATCGCGGGGATGAGCGAGATTCGGCCTGGTCTGCTTGACGGTCGAGTGCCCCGGAAAACAATAGTCGCATGACGAGCCCCTCCACTCCCTCCCGCCTCGGACTCTGGCTCATCGGTGCCAAGGGGGGCGTCGCCACGACCGTGATGACGGGGCTCGCGGCGCTGCAGCGGTCCGCGATCGATCCCGTCGGGCTCGTGACGGCGACCGAGCCGTTTTCGCGACTGGGGCTCGTCGCGTGTTCCGACATCGTCGTCGGGGGGCACGACATCCGATCCGGAAGCCTCGCCGACGAGGCCCGGCGGATGTGGACGGAAAGCCGGGCGATCTCCCCCGAACTGCTCGACGAGGCGGCCGGCTTTTTCGCCGACGTGGAGCGGCGGCTGCGGCCTGGAACGCTCGTCGCCACGGGAGACCGGATCCGAAGCCTCGCCGACGGGAGCCTCGCGGCCGTCGTGGAAACGCCCCGCGCGGCGATCGACCGCGTGCGAGCCGACATCGAGGCGTTTCAGCGGGCCGAGAGGCTCGAGCATGTCGTCGTCGTGAACGTGGCCTCGACCGAGCCGCCCCCCTCACTGCCGATCCCGAAAGACTTCGCGGAGCTCGAGCCGCTGCTCACGAGCGCCGAGCGATGCCCGCTGCCGGCCAGCAGCCTCTATTTTCTGGCGGCGGCGGAAGCCGGCTGCTCGTACATCAACTTCACGCCATCGACCGGCGCCAAGCCCGCATGCCTGCAGCAGGTGGCGATCGAACGGCGGATCGCCCATGCCGGCTGCGACGGCAAGACGGGCGAGACGCTCCTCAAGAGCGTGCTGGCGCCGATGTTCGCCGCCCGCAATCTCGAGGTGATGAGCTGGGTGGGCCACAACATCTTCGGCAACCTGGACGGCAGGGTTCTCGACGATCCCCGAAACAAGGCCGCGAAGGTGAGGAGCAAGGATCATCTTCTCGCCGCCATCCTCGGCTATCCGCCGCAGACGCATGTCTCGATCGAATACATCGAGAGCCTCGGTGATTGGAAGACGGCCTGGGATCACATCCATTTCCGCGGCTTCCTCGGCACGCCGATGACGATGCAGTTCACATGGCAGGGCTGCGATTCGATCCTCGCAGCACCGCTCGTGCTCGATCTGGTGCGGCTCGTCGATCGGGCGCGTCGAGGAGGCGACTCTGGTGCTCTCGACTGGCTGGCCTGCTTCTTCAAGAGCCCGCTCAACGTGGCGGAACAAGACTTCGCGAAGCAGGTGGCGATGTTGCATGAGTGGGTGAGCCGGGAAGGCGACGCACGGCCATCGACCGACAAGGGGTGAGCCATGGCTTCGATGCCGACCGAATCGACTGCGGGCACGACGCCTCGGCGACGCCTTTCGCGGCGTCGGAACGTCGGCGACATCATCACGCAGTTCGTGCTGCCGGTGGTGGCGCTCGCCCTGCTCGCCTTCGCCGCCCGGTTCGTCTGGGTGACCCGAAGGGTGCCCCGCAATCCGCCCCCGCCGATCCAGCCGGCACGAAGTCCCTTCGACGCGGCCGTCGCGGCCGCAGGGGTCGTGGAGGCCCAGACCGAGAACATCGCGGTTGGCTCCGCGACGCCAGGTGTCGTCGTGCAGGTGCATGTTTCGGTCGATGACGAGGTGCAGCCCGGGACGCCCCTCTTTCGGCTCGACGACCGTGAACTGCAGGGCGAACGGGCCGTCAGGCGGGCCGCTCTGGCCACGGCCAAGAGTGAACTGGTTCGGCTCGAGGCCGAGCCGCGGAAGGAAAAGGTCCCGGTGCTCGTGGCTCAGGTCAACGAGGCCAAGGCGTCCGTCGCCCGCGAGGCCGACACCCTCAAGCGAGCCGAAGACACGTTCGCCCGCAAGGTGACCACGGAGCAGGAACTGATCGCCCGGCGCGAGGCGATGGCCGCCGCGCAGGCCAATCTCGAGAGAACGCAGGCAGACCTCGACCTCCTGAAGGCCGGCTCCTGGGAATACGACCGCGACGTTACGCGTGCCGGCATCGTCAGGGCCGAGGCGGAACTGGCGAAGATCGAGACGGAACTCGACCGGCTCATCGTGCGGGCGCTCGTCGCCGGCCGCGTGCTGCAGGTCAATGTGCGGCCCGGTGAATTCGTCGGAGCGCCCCCGGGCCAGCCGCTGATCGTTCTCGGCAACATCGAGCGGCTGCACGTGCGGGTCGATATCGACGAATACGACATTCCGCGTTTTACCGAAACTGCCAGGGCCACCGCCGTCCCGCGCGGCAGCCTTCAGGAGCGGTACCCGCTGGAGTTCGTCAGGGTCGAGCCCTTCGTCGTGCCCAAGAAGTCGCTCACGGGCGACAATACGGAGCGGGTCGATACCCGCGTGCTGCAGGTCATCTACGCCTGCGACCCCACCGGCCGGCCGCCCCTCTTCGTCGGACAGCAGGTGGAGGTCTATCTCGAGGCTGCGCCCGCCGCATCGCGATCCGTCGCAGATACCGCAGATTGACCTCTCCGCGGGCGTCGCCTCCGGCCCGTGGGCGACCTTGCGAAGCGGCCGCACGTTCGTCATCGTCTGCGACCCGCAGCATCAATGGCCTTGCTCTATCATCACCCGGCGACACCCGAGCGAGACTGCGTCAGGCAGGCCGTGCGGTGGTGCGTCGTGACGGCGGCATGCTGGTGGCTCTGCTCGGTGTCGTGGGGAGTCGAGCCGACGGCCCTGTTCGTGCCGCACGAGGGGGGCATCGACCTCTGGAAAAAAACCGTTGCGACCATCGCCATGGACTGGCCGGTCGTGCGGGCCGAGCCCCCCGACTACGCGACCCAGCCGCCTCGTCCAGGCGTCATCGAGACGGCATGGGTCGAGCCGTCGCTCGGCGCGAGCGTGCAGGCGGCACTCGCTTCGACGGGAGGCGGCCATGTGCCACAGCGTCAGAGGATGGTGGTCAGCGTGACGCCCGTGGCGACGGGCGCCTGGGTGAACAGCGTCATCCAGACAGAGTCGCTCATCGACGGCCCATCCAGCCAGTCTGATAGCAACGCCATCTACGCCTGGCGGAGCGAGCCCGCCGATGCCGCGGCAGACGCGATCACGATCCAGCTGGCGAGCCATGCGGCTGCCGTCGATGACCGCTTCCAGCCGTTGCCGCCGCTCGACGGCCCGATGCCGGGCAAGCGGCTTTCCGACACGCCGCTCACCAACCTTCCCTGGGCAGACAGCCGCACGCCGAGGTTTTCCCGCGCCTGGCACCAGGTGGCACGTGACTATCGTAACTTTTATTCATGCGAGAGCATGACCTGCATGGTGGGGGCCTTCGGGGCCGGTGCGATCATGGCCAACACCGGCTTCGATACGACGATGCAGAACGCCTGGATGCGGAGCGTCGAGCCGACGACGCTCGGGACGTTCTTCTCCGGCTGCAAGGATATCGGCGAGGGGCGGTATGCCCTGCCGGTGTACGGTGCCGCCTATGCCACCGGCCTTGTCTTCGAGGGGGGGGCGGTCGGGGATGTCGTCGGCGAGTGGGGAGGTCGGTCGCTGCGGATGTTCGCCGTCGGTGCGCCGTTCATGTATGCAATGCAGTGGGTGACGGGAGGGTCGAGGCCCAACGAGACGAGCGCCGGGAGCAACTGGAAGCCGTTCCAGGACGACAACGGCGTCAGCGGCCATGCCTTCGTGGGCGCGATCCCGTTCATGGCCGCGGCCGACATGGTGGAAAGCCCGCTGGCCAAGGGGGCGCTCTACGTCTGCTCGACGTTCGTGGGCTTCTCGCGGATGACCGATGACCGCCACTATCCCTCGCAGATCTTTCTCGGCTGGTATGTCGCGCTTGCGAGTTCGCGGGCCGTGTCCAGCACCGAAATGCAGTTCGGGGATGTCGAGTTTCGGATCGTGCCGCTGCCGATGGCCGACCAGGGCGGGCTCGCCGTCGAGGCGACCTGGTAAGCCGCCGCGAGGGAATGGCCGAATCGGCTTTCCGTCACGATCCGGCGAGCACCTGCTTCACGAGGCCGGGCTCGACGCCATCGACGAGTTCGACGTGGCCGATGCGGTCGGGGAGGACGAAGCGAAGCCGGCCGCCGATCGATTTCTTGTCGCGGGCCATGATCGCCAGGAGTTCGTCGGCCGTCGCGTCTAGGGCGGGAATCTCGAGGGGCAGGCCGCAGGCCGCGAGCACCGTGTGCTGGCGGGCCACGACATCGGGGCCGATCCGGCCGAGCCGGTGCGCCAGCCGGGCCGCGCAGTCCATGCCGATCGACACGGCCTCGCCGTGCAGGAGCCTGCCGTAGCCGGCCGCGGTCTCGAAGGCATGGGCGAAGGTGTGGCCGTAATTGAGGACGGCACGGAGGCCGGTTACTTCCCGCTCGTCGTGTTCGACGACCTCGGCCTTGATCGCCGCGGATCGCTCCACGGCATGCACGAGCGACGCGGGCTCACGGTTCAC
>JBJTDB010000323.1:0-479 GCA_046092145.1 Planctomycetia bacterium
GCGACGCGGCGAAGGCATGGAGCCCGCAGGTGAAACGGTCGGCCATGCTCACGATCGCGTCGGTGAGCAGGCCCTCCGAGCCGTGGGACGACGCCGGCATGCTCGCTGCGACGCGGGCGATTGCCGCGGCGGCGCGGGTCACGGACGAAAACGGCACGATCTGTCTGGTCTGCCGGCTTGCCGTCGAGCCGGGCATCATTTTTTCGCGATGGCGTCAAGGCGGGCCGCTGCAGGGACTCGTGCACGAGGCCCTCGCCCACGATGATCCTCGTCTCACGGCCGATGCCCTTCAGACACGGCTGTTCGCCCGAGCCTTGGGGGACAGACGGCTTGTCCTGCTTTCGGATCTTCCGGCGGCGACTGTCGAAGACCTGGAATTTGGATGCGCGGAATCGCCTGCGGTGGTGGAGCGGTTGGCCACGAAATCCGAGAGCCTGATCGTGCTTCACGAGGCCGATTTGATGCTACCGCGGGTGTAG
>JBJTDB010000324.1:0-4324 GCA_046092145.1 Planctomycetia bacterium
AGACGTCGAAGATCATCGTCGCCGAGGTGCCGTTTTGCCGGCGCACGCCGTTGACCTCGAGCGTGAGGCCGAGCTTCTGCGGATCGGCCACCTCGTCGGCCGTGACGAGCCAGGGGCCGAGCGGCAGGAAGTTGTCGCAGCTCTTTCCCTTGCTCCACTGGCCGCCCCGCTCGATCTGGAAGGCCCGCTCGGAGACGTCGTTTGCCACGCAGAAGCCGGCGATGTGGTCGCGGGCCGCCTCCTTCGACTCGAGATACCGGGCATCGCGGCCGATCACGAGGCCGAGCTCCACCTCCCAGTCGGTCTTCTCGCTGCCGCGCGGGATCAGGATCGGGTCGTGCGGGCCGCAGACGGCGCCCGTCGCCTTCATGAAGAGGATCGGCTCGGCCGGAATCGCGGCGCCGGTCTCCTTGGCGTGGTCGGAATAGTTGAGGCCGATCGCGAAGACATTCCGCGGGCGGGCCACCGGAGCGCCGATCCGCGCGCCGGCCGGGGCATCGGGCAGGGCATCGGGCTTCGCGGCGATCCCGCGGAGCGCCGCGAGGCCGCCACCGGCGAAGAAGGCGTGGTCATAGTCGCGCACGTGGGCCGACGCATCCTTGATGCGACCGTCGGCGGTGACGATGCCGGGCTTCTCCTGGCCGCGGGTTCCAAAACGCACGAGCTTCATGGCGATTCCTTTCGGGATGTCTTGCGGGGTGAGGTGCTGGCAGATGGAGATTTCAAGCGGACGGAGATCGTGCGGGCGGTCGTGCGCACGAGATCGATGCGCTGTTTGCGGCCGGCCGACTCCAGCCGGGCGATCGGCAGGCTCACGCTGATCGCGGCCACCACCTCGTCGCCGACACACACCGGTGCGCCGATGCAGGCCACGCCGACGTCGGTCTCGCTCTCCTCGATCGCGTAGCCCAGCTTCGCGGCCCGCTCGATCTCGGCGGCGAGCCGGCGGCGGTCGCTGATCGTGGCGGCGGTGCGGCGTTCGAGCCGCGCCCGGGCAAGCAGTCGGCTGCGACGGTCGGCGGGGAGCCGGGCGGCGATCGCGCGGCCGAGGGCCGTGGTGTGGAAGGGATCGCTCGTGCGCGTGGCCACCCGCCGCAGCGGCAGCGTGCATTCGATCACGTCGAGATAGATGATGCGGTCATGCCGCAGGACGCCGAGATTCACCGTCTCCTTGGTCTTCGCGTGCAGGTCGCGGAGCGGCCGGGCCGCGGCATCGACGAGCCGGCGGACGGCGGCGTCGGAGACGAGCCGTTGCACCTGGGGGCTCTGCCGGTAGACGCCGGAGGCGGGCCGTTCGAGGTAGCCGAGCGCGGTGAGCGTTTTCAGGATGCGGTGGGCCGTGGGCTTCGGCATCCCCACCTCGGCGGCGAGGTCGGCGAGCGAACGGCCGTCGGGATGGCCGGCAGTGGCTTCGAGGAGGCCGAGGGCCTTGGTGAGCGACGTTGATTCCATGATGCGGAAAGTATCGTATCGTCAGGCAGAACTGCAAGCGTGCGGAGGGCCGCACGTAGGGCAGATTGCCAATCTGCTGCCAGACGACAGTAGGGCAGCTTATTTGTTTCACTTCCGGCATCACCCGGATCCACAGCCGGCGACGAGACGGCGGGCCACCTCCGCCGCCTGCTTCGCGTCGCCCGAACGAATCGCGTCGAGCAGGTGGTCGTGCGACTCAACGGTCTCCTGCCGCGTCCGGTGCGTCACGGCCTCGTGCCGCAGTTGCATCTGCGTCAGCCAGAGGGCGAACTGGTCGCAGAGCGAGTTCCAGCAGAGCAGGAGCCGGCGATTGCCCGCCGCGCGGACGATTCGATCGTGAAACTCCGCATCGAGCCGCGACACGTCGGAGAGCGTCGGCTCCGAGATCCTCGCGCCCGGCTCGAATTCGCCGCCGATGATCGCGTGGGAGAGCTGGGAGAAGACGGTCTGTGAGAGCCGGCTCCGCTCCCGGCTTGCGAGGCCCGTCGAGGGTGATTTCTTTGGCATCGAAAAAGTCTTCAGAGCTCCTCCAGAGGGGCAGTGGCATCGCCGAACGTCTTTTCCCGGCGGCCCATCTTCTCCATCATCGAGAGGTAGAGCCGGCACAGCTGCCGGTTCTCCGCCTTCGAGTAGTCGAGCACGCGGCCCGTCTCCAGCTTCCCGCCGGCCCGGCCGAGCACCGCCACCGGCAGCCGGTCGTTCTCATGCATGCCGGTCATCATGCTCGAGCAGATCATGAGCATCGAGTTGTCGAGCGCCGTCCGCTCCCCCTCCTGGATCGCGTCGAGCCGGCGGGCGACGTGGGCCAATTGCTCCATGAAGAACTGGTTGACCTTCAGCCAGTCGGCGTTGTTGGTGTGGGACAGCAGGTGGTGGATCATGTAGTCGATGCCCTGGGCGGGATTGTCGGACCGCGCCAGGTTCGGGAACCGCAGCGCCGAGTGGTCGTTGTTGAGCTTGAGCGTGACGATCCGCGTGGTGTCGGTCTGGAAGGCGAGCACGAGGATGTCGCACATCAGCCGCATGTGCTCGGCGATGTCCTGCGGGATACCGTCCGGCGGCCGCGGCATGTCGGGCTTTTCCAGCGTCGGCTTCCAGCCCTGCAGTTCCCCGCGCTGGCCAGCAGTGGCAATCCGCTGCTCCACGTCGCGGACGCTGTCGAGGTATTCGTCGAGCTTTCGCCGGTCGGCGATGCTGATCTGCCGCCTCAGGTCCCCCGCCTCCTCGATCACGGCGTCGAGCACGCTCTCGTCCCCCTTCTCCGAGCCCTCCTTGAAGAGCCGGTCGAAGGCGAGCGCGGGATAGAGCTCCAGCGGCGTGGGCGTGGTCGGCGAGCTCCACGAGATGTGCGAGCTGTAGAGCATCGAGTAGTTCTGGTGCACCGACGGGTTCGACTTCTCGCAGCCGAGCACGAGGCTCGGCACCTTCGTGGCGCGACCATGGGTCTGGGCGAGCAGTTGGTCGAAGCTCGTGCCGGACCGGATGTCGCCGCCGGAGGCGAGCGGGGCACCGGAGAGCAGGTTGCCCGTCTGCGAGCTGTGGATGCTCCCCTTCCGCGCCTGCTCGTTGTAGAGCCCCTTCACGAAGAGCAGCCGTTCCCGGAAGTCGGCGACGGGTTCGAGCACCTTGCCGAGTTTCATGTCGGCCCCGGCTCCCTCGGCCCACCACTCCTGCGAATGGAAGCCATTGCCGGCGAAGAACACCGCCAGCCGCACCGGCGGCTCGGCTCCGCCCGCGGCCGGCTTCGCCTCGTCGCCCCAGACCGCGAGCGACTCCATCCACGGCAATGCCATGGAGACTCCCAGGCCGCGGAGCATCGTCCGCCGCGAAATGAATGGACTGGTCATCGCAGAGCCTCCTTCGGAAATCGATCTGATTGATGCATCGACCTATTCCTCGCCATCGACCGCGTCGGCCCCGCGGATCTCGCGAAACTGCCGGCTCGACACGATCGCCTCGATCGCCACGTGCACGCGATGGCCGTTTGCCGCCAGCTGCGCCTGGATGTCGTCGAGCAGCGGCTCGTCGGAGAGCTGCACCGACCGGCCCAGGGCGTAGCCGAGGAGCTTGCGGCAGAACTGCCGTTCGAAGGCATCGGCCCGTTGGGCCAGCAGATAGCTTCGCAGGCCCTCGTGGCCGTCGATCGCGGTGCCGTCCATCAGCTTCGTACTGGAGTCGATCGGCAGGCCCGCGGCGTCGTGCGTGCGGAAGCGGCCGATCGCGTCGAACTGTTCGAGCGAAAATCCGAACGGGTCGATCCGCATGTGGCACTTCGCGCAGGCGGCGTCACCCGAATGCAGCGCCGTCATCTGCCGCTCGGTGAGCCCCTCGGGGACCTTGTCGGGAAATTGCGGCACGTTCTTCGGCGGTTTGGGGAGCTTTTCGCCGAGCAACACCGAGGCGAGCCAGTTGCCCCGCAGGATCGGGCTCGTGCGGGAGGCGCCCGACTGCGTCGCGAGCGTGGTGGCCAGTCCGAGGATGCCGCCGCGGCCATGCGTCCGCACGCCGTCCACCCGCCGCCACTGCGGTCCCGCCACGCCGTCGATTCCGTAGTGCTTGGCCAGATCTTCGTTGAGGAACGTGTGGTTCGCGTCGAGCAGCGACGCAATCGGGCGGTCATTCCGGAAGAAGTCCGCCAGAAAGAGGACCGTCTCCTCCTCCATCGCGCCGCGGAGGGCGGCGAACGTGGGAAACGCCTCCGCGCTCTTCTCGTCGTGCTGGGAGAAGCCGTGGACATGGAGCCACTGCGTGCCGAACTCCTCGGCGAGCCGCCGCGACTTCGGATCGCCGAGCATCCGCCGGGTCTGCGCCCGCAGCATCTCGGGCTCGTGCAGCCGTCCCGCCACGGCCG
>JBJTDB010000325.1:0-2209 GCA_046092145.1 Planctomycetia bacterium
AACACGTCGCCTCGGATCGTGTCGGCCACGAACCGTACCGATCCATCCGCGAAGCCCACCTGCACTCCCCCGCGATGGAAGCTATTGGGCTTCCAGGGATTCGACTGCGTGGCGTTGGGCGTCCAGTCGAAATACACCGACATGTGCAGATTCATGCCGCGGCTGCTCTCCTCGCCGTAGGGACGATTCGCCGGCTCGACATGGGCCGCATACCGCCGCCCCCAGACCTCGCACACCATGGCCGTCTTCGAGAGGCCGTCGGCAATGGCGGCCACGCGGGTCTGGGAATCGTTGTAAAACATGCCGTCGTAGGCCTCGCAATGGGAATACGACGTGGTGCCGTCGGGGTGGGGCGAGGTGATGCTTTCGCCGCTCCCGTTGACGGCGTAGTAATGGGCGATTCGGGCCTTGTTGCTGTCGCCGCCGGCTCCCCAGACGGTCGTGAGCCCCGTGTAGGGATCGGTGGGGCAGAGCCATTCCTCGAATCGTGCCTGCATGATCTCGCGGTTGGCCGCGGAGGCATACTGCGGCCGGATGGCGAAATCGAGCCGGTCGTATTCCGTCTGCCGCTCCATCTGGGGGAATATGAGATTCATCCAGATTCCGATCTGGCCATCCCAGCTGCAGTGGCTGGCGCCATAGGATGAGGCCGAATAGCCGGGGTCAGACGTGAGCCCGTGCATCTCGCCGGGCGGGAAGACCTTCTTCGCCGATTCGTAGCCGAGCAGCGCCACCCCCATCTGCTTGATGCTGTTGGAGCACTTCACTCGGCGAGACGACTCGCGGGCCGCCTGCACGGCCGGCAGGAGCATCGCGATGAGCACCCCGATGATGGCGATCACGACGAGCAATTCCACGAGCGAAAAGCCTGCGCGGCGGCGGCCTGGCCCGGGCTTTGGATTTCCATGGGGGCTCATCGGGTGGGCCTCTTCTTGGTGTTCTTGGGAGTGGCAGGCTCGGGGGGCGGCGACACAAGCGCGATGTCGAAGGTGTTGCGGATGCCGGCTTTCACGTCGCACATGAGCCCGGATGTTTCGGGACGGGCGTAAATGGCGGGCACGGACCGGGGCTTGTCGCCGGCCTGGCTGGGATCGAGATCCGCGATCGCGACGACGGCCACACGGTGGGCCCCCACCACGGCTCCCGGCTTTCGGATGGTGGTGATGCGATAGCGGCCGCTTGCGTCTACGACTCCTTCGCCCGTCGGTCCGCCGCCGCCGCGGCGTGCATCCGGCGCGAACATCACGATCCCTTGCGAGAGCGGCTTACCGTCGAGCGTGACGGATCCGGTGACCGTGGCCAGCGGAAGCGGGGCGGGAGCCGCGAAGACGGCGGCGACCACAGACCACACGACGAAAACCGCACTCACGGCCGCCGATGCGATGGCGAGCGACCGGATCCGGGGGCGAGCCGCGAGCCATGCCCCGATCATTCGGCCGAGTTCACGAGCGATCTCTGCGGCTGCCGCAATCATCGCTGCCACCCTTTCCGGGGGGCATCGTAGCCTGATCTGGTGGGATCAGCAAGGCTTCGGCCAGTCGGGCAGCCTCGACTCCCGAATCACACTCACCTCGGTGGAATCGCGATTGCTCCGTCGTCCCGGCTCGAGAGAGCTTTGTGGAGATCAGGATCGATGTCGAACGAGAGCGTTCGGATGGATCCGTCTCCGAAGGCGACCGTCCAGCCCGCTCTGTGGGCGCTGCCGAAGGCGTTGGGATGCGAGCCACGGGCGGAATCGCTGAGCGGCGGCTCGTATCCAAACCGCACATTGCTGCTGGAATACCCTGCGTACAACACCGACCTGTCGCCCAGGTCGGCGCCGGAGGCATAGTTGTCGGAGGGCACGAATTTCTCCGCGACTAGGTAGACGTTAGAGAGCCCGTCTCGAATATGGCCGGCCGTCACACGGCTCATCCGATAGACGAAGCCATCCTGCATGTCGGGGATTCCGTCATCCGGCAATTCGAGCCGCTTTGAGAGCGGGGCTTTCCGCCAGGCATCCCCCTCCGAAACATCCTTCGGCGTAAAGACATTGCCATCAACCGCCGCAGTGCAGCCATCGCATGGCCCGAGCCGGTCGAGGGAATGGTTCATGTGGCCATTGACCACCGAAGTGTAGGGAAGATCGAGTTCACTGCACTGGCTACTGTTACCCGGCGGCACATGGCTGACCTTGATCTTTGCAGCCGAACTCACGTTGCCGGACACC
>JBJTDB010000326.1:0-37581 GCA_046092145.1 Planctomycetia bacterium
GTGGTCGTCGTCGCTCACCGCGGCGATTCCCATCGAGGCCACGACCGCCTCCACTCCCTTCCCCGTCCCGAGCACCTCGGCGAAAATCTCGCGGCCTCGGCTCGTGTCGAAATCGCCCTTGGCGATCCGCCCGATGATGTCGGCCACCTGCGGCGGCCGGACGGCAAACTCACCGATCGTGCCGCCACGCTCGTTGAGCGTCCGCAGCACGTCCTGCTGCATCCAGTTGCTCGCCACCTTGCCCTCGCCGACGAGCGTCGCCAGTTCCTCGAAGTAGGCCACCAGGTCACGGCCCTGGTTGACCAGCACGTCGGCATCGTAGGCGGAGATCGCCCACCGCTCCTCGAGCTGCTTCCGGAGCACGGTGGGGGGAACGCCCATCGCGGCGAGAATACCCGCGACCTGTTCCTCCGACACCGTCACGGGCACGAGGTCGGGCTCCGGGAAGTAGCGGTAGTCGCTCGACTCTTCCTTGTGCCGCTGCGCCCGCGTGATGCCGGCCGGGTCGTCCCAGCCGCGGGTCTGCTTGGGGATCGTGCCCAGCTCGGCCTTGGTCGCCAGCCACTCCTCCCACTGCCTCGCGGCTTCGTAGGTGAGCGCCCGCTCGACCGAGCGGAACGAATTCATGTTCTTGATCTCGACGATCGGTGTCTTGGCGATCCGTCCGTCGGGCTGCGGGATATGGAGGTTGACGTTGGCATCGACCCGCAGGCTCCCCTCCTGCATGTTGCAGTCGCTCACGCCGAGATAGACCAGGAGCAGCTTCAGCTCGTTGAGCCAGGCCCGGGCCTCCTGCGGGCTGCGCAGATCGGGCTGGGAGACGATCTCGCACAGGGGAGTGCCGGCACGATTGAGATCGATGCGGGTGTCGGCGGTGCCGGCCGCCTCGTCGTGCATGCTCTTGCCCGCGTCTTCCTCGAGGTGCACCCGGATGATGCCGACCGTCCGCGAGAAGGCTCCCTTCGGATCGACGACTTCGAGCCGGCCGTCCGACGAGAACGGCAGGTCGAACTGGCTGATCTGGTAGCCCTTCGGCAGGTCGGGATAGAAGTAGTTTTTGCGGTCCCACTTCGTGAAGGGGGCGATCTTGCAGTTGAGCGCGAGGGCCGCCCGAAGCGCCAGGTCGAAGGCATGCCGGTTCATCACCGGCAGCGAGCCCGGCAGGCCGAGGCACGTGGGGCAGACCTGCGTGTTGGGCGGGGCGCCGAAGGTCGTCGGGCAGCCGCAGAAGAGCTTCGTCTCCGTCTGGAGCTGGACATGCACCTCCAGGCCGATGATGGTCGTGAAGGGCTCGGTGGTGGGCGTCGTGGTGGGCATGGTGGTCGCGTGTCAGACGATCGCCTTCGGGCGGCGGGTGTGCCAGTCGGTGAGCCGTTGGAACCGGTCGGCGGCACGCAGCAACAGCGGCTCGGCGAGGGCCGGCGCCTGCAGTTGGAAGCCGATCGGCAGCCCCCCCGACGTGAAGCCGCACGGGAACGAGATCCCTCCCACGCCGGCGAGGTTCGTCGCGACGGTGTAGAGATCGACCAGATACATGGCCAGCGGGTCGCCGGTCTTTTCGCCGAGCTTGAAGGCGGGCGTGGCCGAGACGGGGCCTCCGATGAGATCGACCTGGCCGAAGGCGTCGAGATAATCCTGCCGGATCAGCCGACGCACGCGGAGCGCCTTGGCGTAGTAGGCGTCGTAGTAGCCGGATGAGAGGGCATAGGTGCCGAGCATGATCCGCCGCTTGACTTCGGGACCGAATCCCTCGCCCCGGCTGCGGCAATACATCTCGACGAGCGGTGATTCGAAGTCGCCCGATGATGTGTGGGAAGAACGGAATCCATAGTGGGCACCGTCATACCTCGCGAGGTTGCTCGAGGCCTCGCACGGCGCGACGAGGTAATACGTCGGCACTCCATACTTCGCGTGCGGCAGGGCCACGTCGTGGATCGTCGCGCCTGCCGCCTTGAATACCGCGAAAGCCTCGTCGACCCCCTTGGCCACCTCGGGATCGAGCCCCTCGGCGTAGTGCTCGGCCACGCGGCCGATCCGCACGCCCGTGAGCGGCTTTTCGAGCATCTCCGTGTAGCGGGGCACGGCGTCGGCCAACGAGGTCGAATCGCCCGGATCGTGCCCGGCGATCGCCTCGAGCACCAGCGCGCAATCGGCGGCCGATCGGGCCATCGGCCCGATCTGGTCGAGGCTCGACGCGAAGGCGATCAGCCCGCGGCGGCTCACCCGGCCATAGGTCGGCTTGAGGCCGGTGATGCCACACAGGCCGGCCGGCTGGCGGATCGATCCGCCGGTATCGGAGCCGATCGCGACCGGAGCCATGTCGGCGGCCACGCAGGCGGCCGAGCCGCCGCTGGATCCCCCCGGCGCCCGGGTGAGATCCCACGGGTTGCGCACGGGGCCGAACGCGGAGTTTTCGTTGGAGCCGCCCATCGCAAACTCGTCCATGTTCGTCTTGCCGACGATCACGGCATCGGCCTGGCGGAGCCGGCGGACGGTGTCGGCATCGTAGGGAGGCCGGTAGCCCGCCAGCATCTTCGAGGCGCAGGTCGTCGGCATGTCGGACGTGCAGAGGGCGTCTTTGACGGCGACCGGAAGGCCGGCCAGCAGCCCGAGGGGCTTCCCTGCGGCCCGACGCGAATCGATCTCGGCGGCACGGGCCAGCGCCCTCTCGCGATCGACCGCCAGAAAGGCGTTGATCGACGGATTGAGCGACTCGATGCGGTCGAGAAACGCCTGGGCGCATTGCACGGCCGACACGTCGCCTCGTTTCACGGCGGCAACCAGATCGACGGCGGATCGCTCGAGCAGCTGCATGGGTCAGGCCGCTCCCGAATCGCCGAGGACCGCCGGCACGAGGAAGCACTGGCCATCGTGTCGCGGGGCCGACTGGAGCGCCTGTTCCGTCGTGAGCGAGGGCTTCACGACGTCGTCGCGGAAGACGTTCTTCGCGTCGAGCGGGTGGGCGAGCGGGTCAACGCTCGCGGTATCGAGCTGCTCGAGCTGCGAGACGAAGCCGACGATCGAGCCGAGCTGGCTCGTCATCGTGTCGAGCTCATCCTGCGAGAGCGCGAGCCGGGCGAGCGACGCGACCTTGGCGACGACCTGGCGGGAGAGCGACATGGTGGTCCTGCCGGCGTCGGGGGATGCTACGGCCGGGCACGCGGACCCGACGGCACCGCCTCTTCGGCGACCGGCTTGGCCTTCTCGACATTCGGCAACCGGAAGGGCTGCTGACGCACGAGCTTGGCAACCTTGCCGCTGCGAATGCATTGGGTGCAGGCGAGCACGGTCGTGCTGGTGCCACGCCCGACGGTCACCCGCAGCCGCTGCAGGTTCGGCTTGAACTTCCGACGGGAAATGCCCGTGACCTTCGTGCCGACGCCGCCGAGGTATTTGGCCTTACCGCGGGTCGTGACGGAGTTTCCAACGGAGAAACCCTTGTTGCAGATTTCACAGCAGCGTGCCACGGGACTCTCTCTCCATCGCTCGATGTACGGGACAGGCCTCGGCCGCTCGCCGGGGCGTCTTTCGGAACCGGAAAGGATAGTGTTTTTCCCGTTCCCCGCAAGGCTGGCCTTCGCCGGGCCGGCCGACGGCCCTTCACGAAGCGACCGCAAGCAGGCGGAGCGCGGCGTCGTGCACGAGGCCGTTGGTGGCCACGCCGTCGCCCGAGTCGATCCGCGGCCGGCCCGCCCAGTCGGTGAACCGCCCCCCAGCCTCGGTGATGACGGTTTCCACCGCCGCGGCATCCCAGGCATTGAGGAGCGGATCGACCATCAATTCGGCTCGGCCCGTCGCCACGAGCAGGTAGCCGTAGCCGTCGCCCCACGACCGCACGACACCGCAGGCCGATTCCAGCCGCCGACGGGCGGCATCCCCGGCGACGGCATCCCCCCTCGCCCCGAACGACGTAAAGTCGCTCGAGCACACGAGCGAATCTTCGAGCGATGAGCGGCGGGAGACCCGTGCCGGTCGCGGCGGGCCGCCCTCGACGACATGCCAGGCCCCGCCGCCTGCCGTGGCGTAGGCCAGGTCATCGAGCGCCGGGATCGCGATCACGCCAAGCACCCCCTCCCCCTCGCGGCGGCAGCCGACGAGCGGGGCGTAGAGGGGCACGCCGCGGATGAACGATTTCGTGCCGTCGATGGGATCGACGATCCATTCATAGGCCGACGTGCCGGCCGTGCGGCCCGATTCCTCGCCGAGAAACGTGTCGGAAGGAAAGGCCTCGAGCAAGCGGCCGCGGAGGATCGCCTCGGCCGCATGATCGGCCTGCGTGACCGGCGAGCGGTCGTGCTTGTGACTGACGGAAAGATCGCCTGAGCGAAACCAGCGGAGCGTCTCCTGCGCGGCCAGCCGGACGGCGGCGAGGGCCACGTCGAGTCGCTTCGCGATGTCTGGATGGTTGGGCGTCATGATGCTGGGGGTTCTTCGGCGGGGGTCCGGAACGAGACGAGCACGAGCACCGCGGCGCCGATCACGAGCCACGTGTCGGCGAGATTGAAGATCGGCCAGTCGATGATTCCGTCGAGCTTGAAATGAATCCAATCCCGGACAGCGAGCACGGGCTCGCCGCGGCGGCCCAATGGGGCATGCCAGACCAGTCCGGGGAGGCCGAGCCGATCGAAGAGATTGCCAACGATCCCGCCGGTGATGAAGGCGAGAGCCAGGACCATCCACGAATCGGCCCTGGTCGCGGGCCGCGACACGAGCACCGCGATGCCGACCAGCGCCGCCACCGACACGCTCGCGAAGAGGAGCCCCATCCCCTGCCCCATGCCGAACAGAGCACCTTCGTTGAGGTTGGTTTCCAGCACGAGAATATCGGGAACGAGCACGATGCCCGGCTGCTCGCCAGGCATCCCTAGCCGTCGGAAAAGGACCGATTTGGTGACCAAATCGATCGCGGCCGCTGAGGCGGCGACTCCACAATACAGCGGCCAGCCCGAGGCGATCCCTGCCATGGATGGTGCGGATGGGCCGGTCAGCGGGGCTGCCGCGGACGGCCGGCGTCGCCGTTCTCCAGTTTCTCGGCGCATCGAATGCAGGTCGCGGCGTACGGCAGGGCCTCGAGCCGCTTCTTGGCGATCACGCCCCCGCACTCCTCGCAGGCACCGAATTTCTTGGCGCGGATCCGGGCAAGCGCCCGCTCGACCAATTCGAGCGTCTCCTCCTCGCTGGCCATCAGGCTCAGCGTGAACTCCTGCTCGTAGGCATCGGTGCCGAGGTCGGCCATGTGGATCGGCATCGTCGAAAGGTCGCCGCTCGCCTCGGCCCGGGTCTTTCGGAGGGCCTCGTCGGCCATCGTGGTGACGTCGCCGCGAAGGCGGGCCCGGATCTGCTCGAGGGAGATCCGAAAGGCCTTGAGTTCCGTCGCTTTCATCATGGGAGTGTCCGCCTGAATCCGTATTCCGCAAAGCCCCACAGGATAGTCCGACCGAGGGAGGCTGTCAAACTGGCAGGCAGCTGGTAAGGTTTCTTGGAAAGGATGCCGAAACCTTTGGAGGCAGCCGCGGTTTTGCCCGGGTTGATGGGCTTCCGCGGGTGACCTACCTTTGACGGATCGCAGGCTCGACACCCGGCACCGGCCACGCATAGGCCGCCGCGACACGGGGCCTCTTCAGGAGTGTTTTCGTGGCCGTCGCCGCCCGCACCGACCTTGCGTTTCAGCAGTGCATCGCGCCATCGTGCGCCGCCACCTATTCGGTGGACGAGGTTCTCACGAGCTGCCCCGCCTGTGGCAACCTGCTCGACGTCGAATATGACTGGGACCGTCTCCGACCCCCCACGTCGTTCGAGGTCTTCGAGCGCAAGTGGATGCGGCGAAGCGATCCGCTCGCCTACAGCGGCGTGTGGCGGTTTCACGAAATGCTCCCCTTCGCCCCGCGGGAGAGCGTGGTGACGATCGGCGAGGGGCAGACGATGTGTCCGCCTTCCGACGGCGTGGCACGCTACGTGGGCGTACAGCCCGGCCGCCTCTTCCTCGAATACGAGGGGCTCAATCCGTCGGGCTCGTTCAAGGACAACGGCATGTCGGCCGCGTTCACCCACGCCCGCATGATCGGAGCCCGTCGCGCCGCCTGTGCCTCGACGGGCAACACGAGCGCGTCGCTGGCCGTCTACTGCGCGGTCACGAGGCTGATGCGGGCGATCATCTTCATCGGGTCGGGCAAGATCTCCTACGGCAAGCTCTCGCAGGCGCTCGACTACGGGGCGCTGACGATCCAGATCGCCGGCGATTTCGACGACGCCATGGCCCGCGTGAAAGAGGTGTCGGGCAAGCTCGGCATCTACCTCGTCAACAGCGTGAATCCCTTCCGGCTCGAGGGGCAAAAGACGATCATGTATCGGGTGCTCGAGTCGCTCGGGTGGGAAGTGCCCGACTGGATCGTGGTGCCCGGCGGGAACCTCGGCAATTCCAGCGCCTTTGGCAAGGCTTTCGCCGAGATGCGGAAGGTCGGCCTCATCGACCGCGTGCCGAGGCTCGCGGTGATCAACGCCGCCGGCGCCAACACGCTCTACGAGCTCTACCACAACCGCGGCCTTCGCTGGGAGGGCGGCCGGGCCGACCTCGCCCCCGCCTGCCATTACTACGACGAACTCGACCGCGACAACAAGCGGGCCGACACGATCGCCAGCGCCATCGAGATCAACCGCCCGGTCAACCTCAACAAGTGCCTCCGGGCGCTCGAGGTCTGCGACGGGGTCGTCCGGCAGGTGACCGAGCAGGAGATTCTCGACGCCAAGGCGCAGGTGGGCGCGGGGGGCCTGGGCTGCGAGCCGGCCAGCGCCGCGAGCGTCGCCGGCGCGAAGCAATTGGTGAACGAGGGGGTGATCGGCCGCGACGAGCGGGTGGTCTGCATCCTCACCGGCCACCAGCTGAAGGATCCGACCGCGACGGTCGCCTACCACACCACTGACCAGAAACTTTTCAACGACGTACTCGGGAGCCGGGGCGTGAGCCGCGCGAGTTTTGCCAACCGCGCGGTGAGCGTGGGCAACCGGGTCGATGAAATCGTGCAGGCAATCGAACTCTATGGCTGACACACATCGTCTGGTCGTGCATGGTGCCGCGGGCCGCATGGGACAGCGGATCGTGGCCTGCGCCGCATCCGACTCGGTGCCCTGGAAACTCGTCGCCGCAATCGAGCGGGCCGGCCATCCGCGGATCGGCGCCGACGCCGGGACGCTCGCAGGCATCGGCGCATCGGGTGTCGCCATCGCCGAATCGTGGGCGTGCCCGGCCGACGTGGTGATCGACTTCTCGTTGCCCGAGGCGGTGGCCGGCATCGCCGCGGCCTGCACAAAGGCGGGAGTGCCGCTGGTCGTGGCGACGACGGGGCTCGAGGCAAAGGCCCGCGCGGCCATCGATGCGGCCGCGAAGACGATCCCCGTGCTCCAATCGCCGAGCATGAGCCTGGCCGTCAACATCGCGATGGATCTCGTCGGCCGCGCGGGCAGGCTGCTCGAGCGGGTCGGGAGCCGGGCCGACGTCGAAATCATCGAAGTGCATCACCGGCACAAGGAGGATTCCCCGAGCGGCACGGCCCTGAAATTCGGCGAGATCGTGAGAGGGGTGATGGGGCAGACGAAGGCGGCGCACGGTCGCGAGGGACGGCCCGGCGCCCGCCCCGCCGACGAAATCGGCTACCACGCCGTGCGGGCGGGCGACAATCCAGGCGAGCACACGATCCTTTTCGGTCTCGATGGCGAATCGCTGTCGGTGAATGTGCGGGCCACCAATCGCGACTGCTATGCGACGGGGGCGCTGGCCGCGGCCGCATTCCTGATCGGCAAGCCGCCAGGCCTCTACTCGATGCGCAACGTGCTCGGCATCGAATAGCGAAGCGCGGCCCGGCGCCGGAGAGGAATGAGATCTGGTATGCTGCTGACAGGGGTAAAGAGGCCACACGAGGAGAGCGGAGCCATGATGTCGCGTGCGGTGTTGAGAGCGTTGGTTGTCGGTATGGCGGGAATGGTCGTGTCGGGCTGCGGGGCTCCAAAGAAGGAGACGCCGAAAAAGCCGCCGATCCAGACGCGTGAGACCCTCCGGAAGACGACCCAAAACGTGCTCGAACTGGAGAAGGCGCTCGCCGACGGCGGCGTGCCGGCGAGCATGGAGATCACGGGCGAAGGGCTCGAGGTCTATTCCGACGCCTATCGTACGAGCGTGGGCCGGATGGGCGCGATGGCCGTCGATCAAAAGATGCAGCTGCACGAGGCGGAGTTTGGTTCGAAGCCGAAGGACTACGCCGAGTTCATGGAGAAAATCATCGGCAAGGGACAGCCTGAGGGGATCCAGCTGCCGATGCTTCCCTACTACCAGGAATGGGCCTACGATCCCGAGAAGAAGACGCTCGTCGTGATCGAATTTCCGGCGAAGAAGGAGCAGCGGCAGAAGGAGACGACTGGCGCGGCGGGCTTGTAGACCGCACGTCTGCCGGAGCGAGGCCGGTCGTGCCGGTTACTTCTTCGCGTTCGGTGGAACGCCCGGCTTGCCCTTGGAACCGGACGGATTGGGCGCCTGGGCTCTGCGGCCGCTCGGGCGAGCGACAAGAAACGTGCCGCCGCTGATCATCGCAAGCATTAGCACGGATGTGACCAGGTAGCGGATCTCGAACGGGCTGGCGTTTGGCACGGCCTCCGGTGCCTCGTCGGCGGGCGGTTCGGCCGCTGCCACGTCGGCCGGCTGATCGGCCGGCGGTTCGGCCTCCACCATGTTCGGACGGGCGGCCTGGTTTGCGAGCCCCTGCAGCCCGCCCGGCTGCACGATTCCCACCCCGGCCTGCCCGAAAACCGGCGCGGCTCCCGGAAGGTCGGCCAACGCCGCCGGTGCGACGAGCCCGGTCGCGATCAGAGTGATCAACAAGCGCGCGGTATGGACTGGCATGCTGGGGTTCCTTCAGACGGGAGTCCTTATGATACGACGATCCGTTCCTGTGCCGCAATCGTCGGCCCCGGATCTGCATTCAGGAGAATGATCGATGCATCCCGCGACCATGATCGTGTTCGTGTCGATGTTCGCACCCTCGCCGCAGGGGGGCATCCGCTGTTTCCAACTCGACACCAAGACGGGAGCGCTGAAGCCGGCCAAGGCTGCCGCCGACGTCCCCCATCCGTTCTTCCTGGCCCTGCACCCGGATCGGAAAACGCTCTATTCGATCCGCGCGGAGACGTTTGGCTCGCCGGCGGCCGAGGAGGTCGTCGCGTGGCGAATCCTCGATGCCGACCGCGGCCTCGAGGAGATCAATCGCCAGTCCACGCACGGCAGCGCGTCGTGCTTTCTCGATGTCGATCCCTCTGGCCGGGCCCTGCTCGTCGCCAATTACACCAGCGGCGACATCGCCTCGCTGCCGATCGAGCCGGGGGGACGGCTCGGCCCCGCCGCGTCGGTGATCAAGCACGCCGGGAGCGGCCCCGATGCGAAGCGGCAGGACAAACCGCACGCGCATGCGATCATCGCAGTGCCGACCGAAAGCAACACGACGCTCGCCTACGCAGCCGATCTGGGAATCGACCAGGTGCTCTCGTACCGGCTCGATCCGGCCGCCGCGACGCTCACCGCCGCCGATCCGCCCGCCGTGAAAACACCAGCAGGCGCGGGGCCGCGCCACCTTGCACTCCATCCGAACGGCCGGTGGCTCTATGGCATCAACGAACTGTCGAACTCCGTGACCGTGTTCGACCGTGACCCCGACTCAGGCCGCCTCACGGCAGGGCCGACGGCATCCACGCTGCCGGCCGACTTCAGTGGGACGAGCTTTTGCGCCGATGTCGCGATCACACCCGATGGCCGGTTTCTCTATGGCACCAACCGTGGCCACGACAGCATCGCCGTCTTCCGCATCGGTGCCGATGGACGGCTCGAACGGCTTGCGATCGTGGCCAGCGGCGGCAAGGGGCCGCAGAACATCGCGATCACGCCGGATGGCGGGCTCTTGCTCTGCGCGAACATGCCCGGCCACTCCCTCGCCGTGTTCCGGATCGACCGAGATTCGGGCGGACTCACGGCTGTCGGCGAACCAGTGGCGATCCACTCGCCTGCGTGCATCCGAATGCTGGCCGTTGCCGAGTGACGGTGTCGTCGTCAGTCGCGGGCCACGGCAAGCCACCGCAGGTCCTCGAGCTTCGCGTCGGCCAGGGCCGCACGGAGCGATTGTGCCTGTGGATCGGTGAGCCGAGGCATCACCGCCAGCGCGAGGATCGTCGCCGAAGCCGAGGTGCTTTCCGCGAGTACGGCCCCGAGGCTTATCACATCCGCATCGGTCAGAGTGTCGATCGACCGCATGAACATCGCGACATCACTTCGCGTCTGCGACTCCAGCCGCTGCGTCCGACGGAGCTGATTCAGCAGCGCCTTCCGCGCGGCGGGCGTCAACTTGAACGATACGCCACCGAACAGGTCGCCCTGCAGAGACTTGCGGGCGGCGGTGAGGCCGACGGCCCGCTTCTCCCAGTCGATGGCGGTGATCCATGCCGCCGCCGAATCCTTCTCGGCTCCGAGTTTCCGGAGCACGAGATGGGCGAGAAGCCTGTTGTCGCCGGCGCGGGTGAGCTTCTCGATCTTCGGGGTGGCCGACAGATCGCGTGTCGTGCCGAGCGCCAGGAGAGCCTCGCGGACGATGTCGGGATTCGGATTGTCGAGGGCGTTGGCCAGCAACGCCGCCTGGGCCGGGTCGCCGCACAGCCGCAGAAGGCGATAGCCCGCGACGCGGGCGAAATCCATTTGCGACTTCACGAGATCGAGAGCACGCGGCGTGCAGGAGGCATCGACCACCGGAGCCAGACGATCGACCATCTCGAGTGGCAGGCTCGCATCCTCGATCATGCCGAGCGAATCGACCAGGATTCCGATGACCGTGGAAGCATCGTCGGCCGAGACCGCCCCATCGGCCGCCTCCAGGATCGCAGCCGGGAGTTTGTCGGCGGGGATCTCCTCCGCCTCGATGAGGAGGCTCTCAGGAGTGAACCGGCCATCGACGTTGGCCGTTCGCTTCGCCGCTGCGGCGACCGTCTCCGATCCACGGCCCAGTCGCTGCAGGCAGGCGGCAAGCACCCTCGCCCACTGCGATGACCGCCAATAGGGCCTGACTCCCTCAAGATATTCGCCCAGTGGGCTGATCAGCACCGCGATCACACGGCCTTCACCGACCTGACGCTCGACGATGGCCGGATGCCCGCCGGCCGTCGCGAGAACCGTAACGCCCTCGACCGGCGGCGAGGCATCGATGGTGAGGCATCGTAGAGCCGACCAGTCGATGTCGCCCATCGCGTCGCCGGCGGCCGGTGCGAGTTTCATCCCCGTGGCTTCCGTCAGGAGGTCGTCGTCCTTGCGGCGGGACACGGGCAGGACCTCCGCCAACGCGGTCGCGTGGTCGTTGCCGCTGGAAAAGTTGAAGGGCCCGCCGATCACGAGCAGCCCCCCTCCGCCCCGGACGAATCTGGCGATGCGGGCCGCCCGTTCGGTCCCAAGATCCGCGGCATGCACGCCGTCGAGCACGACGACATCCTGCGCCTCGAGGCCGCCCGTCGCATCGGGGAACCCCTCGAGCGATCCGGTTGGGGAGCCACGATCGACGTATGCCGGACTGCAGACACCCCCCGCGATCGCACTGGCGGCATCGAGCGGGGTCAGCCAGGCGAACAATCCGCGGACATCGACGACATCGAGCATGCCGTTGCGTCGGAGCACAAGCGGCGCATCGGCGCCGGCCTTCGCCGCGGGCGTGGCCTTCCGGGCCGGCGTGGGGGCCTCCGCCGGTTTCGCGGCGGCAATTCCCGCGGCGGCCAGCTTCTCCTTCGCCTCCTTCTCGGTCTTCGCCTTGGATTCCTCCGCCACCTTCGCCGCATCGCCGAGCGGATCAGTGAGCGGCATCAGTGGCCCGCTGCCGTCGGTCTCGAACTCGAAGACCGCGATCGACCAGGCCCGCAGTCGCGGCAGCTCGATCGAATGCGTGCGGTCGGTCGTCGTCACCTCCCGCATCACAAGTCCCTCGACGAGGTCGGGTGACACTTCGAACGCCCGCACGAGCTTCGATCCTGCCGGCGCGTCGACGGCCACCGTGACGCCCGTGCGCGTCGAGGGTGGCGGCTGGACCCGGTTGCAGAAGGCGGGATACCCCGGCGGATTGATCAGGTTCACGAGCAACTGCTGCCGACCCTTGCCGACCTGCCGAAGCCAGGTCGCCTCCTGCCACCACGGCGCGGCCGCAGCAGCCGTCTCCTCGCCGGCCTTCGATCCGTTCACGGTCACTCGGATGAACTGACCGGGATTGGCGACGCGGGCGGTGTCGTCCCACACGAACGCGGAATACCGCGTGAGGAAGCGTGGCAGCGAGCCGAACGCAAAATCGCTTTGCGTCATGCCCAGCGTCCGCTGGCCGCACGCGGCCGCGAAGAGCACATCGAGCGTGGTGTCGAGGCCGCTGGCGATGTCGAAACAGATGATGAGCGGCAGACCGCCGATCCGCTTGACATAGTCTGCCTCACGGGCGATCGCCTCCCAGTAGGGCCGCATGAGTCCGCTCGAAAAATTCGTGTGGGCCCAATCGCGCACGCTCTCGTCCATGATCATGCCGTGGTGGACCGCGATCTGGTGGAAGTCTTCGGACGGAGGAGTGGGCGTGAAGACGGTGCCGCCCGGATTCGCGAAGGCGACGTTGTAGCCGTGGACGAATCGTGGCAGTGCGGCATTCACCGTCTCGACGAATGGCGGCATGAGACCGCTGAAATGCCCGTCCCAGCGGACGCCGTCCCAGCCGAACATCTTCGCCGAAGCGATCGTCTCGCGGGCCGAGAAAGCGACCGACTCGGGCGTGGGGTTCACCCAGAAGCTCGCCCAGTGCTGCCACATCTTGGGAACGTTTGGACCGGCGTCGATCGCGTACTCGCCGCGCGACATGCGTTCGAGGTAGAAGGCGGAGAGGGCTTCCGACACCGTGCCAGTCGCAGGGGTGTGCCAGAAGAATTGGGGGAACCGACGAAACGTTTCAGCGCCGGCGATGCCGGCTCCGCAGGCCTTGCCGTAGGTGATCGCCTTGATCCCGAGGCGATGGGCCTCCTCGATCTCCCGCTTCAGGTCGGTGACGCTGCCGGGGTACTGCGTCTGGCCCGACCAAAAGAGCTCCGTGTCGGGCGTCATCTCGGAAAAGTCGCATGGCGCCCAGGCAAAACGCTCGTAGTAGTTTGCGTAGCGCCGTTTGTTGGCCTGCATCGCGGCGGCGATTTGGTCGGGAGTGACCGTCTGTGTGTTTTGGCCTGACGAGCCGCCGGCGATCCCGACGCGGTAGACGTTTGCGCTGACGCCGGCGAACTGGCGTCCGGCGTTGATCTCGCGGTCGCCGTGGAGGAGCCGTACGCGAACTTCATGACCCATCTCCGTCGAGCCGTCGAGCGTGCATTCGATGGGCAGCGAGAAGGGCTTTCCGGCGGCCAGCGTGACATCCTGTCGGGAGACCTCGCGGGCTGCGTCGGCCTCGGTCACCAGCTCGACAACGGCGCGGAACTCGCCTCCGGCGGGCGACATGAGCGTGGCCGAGCCGCGCACGGTCTCGTCGGGGAAGTAATGAACCTTGTCAAGTTCGATTCCCGTCACGACCGCTTCGGCGGCACGCACAGGGGTGATCTCAAGACGGTCGATCGCCACCCGCAGCATGTCGATCGGGATCGCTGTGATGGCCGGATCCTGCTCGAGTTCGAAATCCTCGTCGTCGAGTTTCGGCGTGTCGGAAAGCAGCGACTCGGCATCGGATGGGGCGATACTCGCGACCGCCTTCTTCTCCTCGTCGCTCTTGTCTCTCCGCATGCCTTCGAAGCCGCTCGAGGCGCTGGCCGACACGCGAACCGCGAGCCTCCCGCCGGAATGCGTAAAACGAAATATGAATGGCTGGTAGCCAGGCTGCGGATCAAACGCGATCGCCCCGAGCGACCGCCGCTCACTTCCGGCTTCGATCGTCACCTCGAGCCCGTGCATGAGCGGCAGAGGCTTGAGTTCCATCCATACCGAGAGGTCGTAGTCGCCTGGGGGGAGTTGGGCGGAGTGCTCCACGAGCTTGCCACCCTGCTTCGAGAGCAGACCCACAGCCACAAGACCGTGCGAGGCCCGCTCGTCGCGATGCAGCGTGGCCGTCGGCGTGGCTGCCTTCTCGGCTTCGACGATCACGCCGGCGGGCGGTGCCCCAGCGGCTGACAGGGCATCGAGACAGGCCACCAGAGCGATGCCGAGTTGAAAGCCCCGGAGAAAGGCGAGTGAGGATGAGGCCATGGCCATGGAGCCTCCGTGCATGCGGTGAGAGTGGCCCCATCGGTGTAGCATGCGCAGCCCAGGCCGTGCAAACCAGGCGGGATCACCTTTCAAAGGGGCCGGCGACGTGCGAGCAAGGTGCCGAGTCTGAGCGGCGCGATCCGAAGCGGCGGGGCGAAGTTGGAATTGTTCGTCAATACCAATTGAGTCGCCGTGCCGGTGGCCCCGACAGGGTAATCCCGCACCCCGAGTGTGCCACCGTAGCCGTGCTGCCCCTGCACGCCATAGATGTTATCGACGATGCCATCACCGTTGATGTCGAGCCCGGCTGTAAAGAGCGAGGCATTGGGCTTGACCATGCCCGCGAAGACGGCGAGCTTCGTGGGCGTCGAGCCGGTCACGCTCCAGATCTCGAGTTGCGAGCTCCCGCGGATCCCCGCACCCACGAAAATGTCGGGCACGATGTCGCTATTGTAGCGGCCGGTCGCCAAGGTCACGCCGCCTCGGTAGTTCGCCGCGAAGGGCAGGATGGTCCGCACCACACGCGGCGTCGCGTTCACGTCCCACACCCTCACGGTCGCGCGGATGCCTGAGTTGCTGCCCACGACGATCTCGCTGATGCCGTCGAGCACCCCCGGAGTCCACGTCGAATTGACGTAGCTCCCGAGGTCCGCAGACGTCAGCTTGATGCCGGCGTTGTACGGCGACGGGAAGCCGCGGAACGAACGGTAGGGCGACGTGGCGATGCTCGTGCCGTTCGTGCCGGTCGTCAGGAAGCCCCGGACGAAGCCCGCTCCTGTGGACTGGCCAGCGATGATGTCGCCGAAGATGTCGGTGTTGAGCCTTCCCACCGCCACCTCGAGGCCGCCGCGGTAGGTCGGTCCGAAGGGGAACGAGCGGTACGACGTCAACCACTGGGCCGTGTTGCCCACCACTTCGAACACGCGAATTTCACCGACGCGTCCACGTCCCGGCGCGGTGATGATCTCATCGATACCGTCGCCGTTGAGGTCGCCCGTCGCCACCCGCACGCTGCCCTTCCAATCGGGATAGGGCACAAAGCCGCCAGGGATCACTTCCCGGCCGCCGTCTTGAGCGTCGATCACGCGCACCCGTGTCGGCAAGGGGCCGTTGCACCCGTCGTCGGTGCCGATGACGAGGAAGCCCTGAACCGACGCAGGGGGCAAGGGTTCCGTGTACGTCGATGTCGACGTATTGTTGGAGAGATTCGGATCGATGAATCCCGCAGGCATAGGCACGCCCACGATGGCCTTGTTGACGAGTTCACCGCCTCGGCCCCCGTTCACCTTGATTGCCAGTGTGAACGTCTGGGACGTGTTGGCTGCGAGGCCGCTCAAGGAGAACGTGCCGGTATTTCCGATGGGATCGTAATTCCATCCCGCCGGCGTCGTCACGAAGCTGATCCCGGTTGGGAGCACGTCTGTGACGACGATGGAACTGGAGGCAGGAATCGTCACCGGGCCAAGGTTGGAAACGGTGATCGTATAGGTGATCGTGTCGCCGCCGACGTAGGTGCCGTCTTTTGGAGTCTTGCTGATACTGAGATCGGCCTGTCGCGTGGTGCCGTTTGTGACGCTCGAGAAGTTATTAGTGGTGGTGGACTCGATGAAGTTGGCAGGTGCCGTGACGTTGGCGGCGTTGAAGACCTGTGTCACGGCGGTGTCTGACTGGAGGACACCGGTGACATAGAAGGTGACGTTGCCGCCGGCCGGGATGGTGGCGGTGGTGTTGAGGGTGGTACCCGAACCGCTCGCATTCGCCGCCGTGGCTCCACTGCCCGAGAACGTCGTCGTCCATGATGCGCCGAGGAAGACGGTTGGGAACTGGTCGTAGACGGTTGCGCCGACGGCGGTGCTTGTTCCGGAGTTGCTCACGACCAGCTTGTAGGTGTAGGTCTGCCCTGCGACGAGCATTTCGTCCATGAGACCCTGGGTCGTCTTGGTGATGGAGAGATCACCCTTTCGGACGCAGATGTCAGTGACGCTCGAGAAGTTGTTGGTGGTGGTGGACTCGATGAAGTTGGCTGGGGCTGTGACGTTGGCGGCGTTGAAGACCTGTGTGACGGCGGTGTCTGACTGGAGGACGCCGGTGACATAGAAGGTGACGGTGGCCCCGGCAGGAATCGTCGCCGTCGTGTTGAGTTGCGTTCCCGAACCGCTCGCATTCGCCGCCGTGGCTCCACTGCCCGAGAACGTCGTCGTCCACGATGCGCCGAGGAAGACGGTTGGGAACTGGTCGTAGACGGTTGCGCCGACAGCGGTGCTCGTTCCGGAGTTGCTGACGACCAGCTTGTAGGTGTAGGTCTGCCCTGCGACGAGCATTTCGTCCATGAGGCCCTGGGTGGTCTTGGTGATTGAGAGATCACCCTTTCGGACGCAGATGTTGGTGACCGTGGAAGAGTTGTTGGCCAGGTTGTCGTCGAAGACATCCGAGGGAGCGGTGATCGTTGCCGTGTTGGAGATCAACGTTGCAGCGGTGTCCGCGGCGACAAGGCCATAGATCGTGAATAGTGCCGAACCGTTCTTCGGCAGGTTGACGGGCGTGTTGATGTCACCGATGCCCGTTCCCGCACCCGTAGCGTTGCCGAAATAGGTGGCCGTCCATGTGGCATTCAGGAACTCGGCCGGAAAGTCATCGAAGACCGTGGCCCCGTTGGCCGCTTTCGGGCCGGTGTTTGTGACGATGAGCTGGTAGGTCAAAGACTCGCCGGCGACGATCGTGGTCGATGGAATGTTGGTCTTCGTGATCGACAGATCGGCCGCGTTGCTCACCCGCACCCACGCGGTGGCCGGAACGAGATCGGTCGTGTTCAGCGTCGTGTCGATCACCACTTTGCCGATCCTGCCGATGGAGCTGTTCACGTAACTCCCTGTGGTGGTTGGCATCACGACCTGGAACGTCAGATCGGCGTACGTTCCAGGTTCAATGCCAAAGTTCGTGTAGTTGGCCGGAGAGTACGGATTCGTCCACGTCAAGGTCGCGCCCGAGGAACTCACCACTGGCGGCGAGAGATTCACCGCCGTGCCGCCCTGCTTCATGAAGGTGGCGATTCCCGTGAAGTTGCCCGTGTAGGTCATGCCTGCCGGCAGCGTGTCTTGAATGGCGTCGAGAACCACCAGCGTGGTGCTGGTATTCGTGAAGCGAAGCGAGAACGTCACCGTCGCCCCCGTGTCGGAAACGACGAGCGGCGTGCCCACGCTGCGGGGCAAGCCGTCGGCAAGCTTCTGAACGGTGACCACGTTGATCGAGCTCGGGCAGATGGCCGTGACTGACGTCTCGTCGTTCTTGAATGGCGATCCGCCCCCCTTCTTGGTGAACTGGCTGGGCTCCGCGATCGTCGTGCCCGTCACGTCGGCGATTCGAAACTCGTAGATGGCCGTTGTTTGCTGCTGGGTGTTTCCGCCCGGCAGGGTCGAATAAAAGATCTGGTCTGATGGCTGCAACGCGCCGTCGATCAAGATCTTGGTGCTCCGCAGTTCGTAGGCATCGGCATTCCAGTCTGCACGGGAGCTCGGCGTGAAGAGAGCCTGGTCCGCCTGGCCGAGCTGCCCCAAGACGGTCATCGTCATCGTGCTGCCGACTGGTATCGGGCCCGGCGCCGCCGGCGACAGGAATACCGACGTGATCTTGCTATCGTTCGCCGAGACGACGTCGTACACGCTGTTGTACGTGCAGTTCAGTGGGCCGGAGATTGCTGTCGAGTTCACCGCCGCATCGTCGGGCTTTCCATTGAAGAGCTGTACTGTGTGCGTCTGCGCGATGTTCGTCACCCCGCTGGCCGTGAAATAGAGATACGCCATGGCTGTTCCAGAGCCGTTCAGAGGACCGACATGGTAGAGGCCGTCCTCGTAAAGCCCGCGTTGAATCACATCGCCGACGTCGTTCGTCAGTTTCAGCCACACGTCGGCATAGGAAGCTCCGCTGTAGTCGATGCGATACGATGCGTACTGGGAATCGATCAGTGGTCCTTTGGAAGCGTCGAGGAAGAAATCCCCGGGCGCCGTGAACACGACGGAGTCGATCGCCGCCAGTGCACGCCGCTCCAATCGTTCGCCTTGCCCGAGCCGGTGACGGCGGCGACGGTCGGTGGTGATGGCGTCGGCCGTGCCTGCCTGCAAACGGCGAGAACGCCGGGAGAAGAGCGTGTCCAGGATGTTCATGGCGGGCCTCCGAAACGTGGTGAATTCGTTGTGTAAGCGTGAGATCGTGGTGCTGGAACTCTCGGCTGTGAAAACAAAAAAGCCGGCGCGAATGAACACCCCATGCGGATGCTCGATCGCGCCGGCTCACGTGTGGCAGGGACTTCCGGCTCAAGGCCGGACTGCTCCCGTCGACTCGTTTTCCGACATCAGTGTGCCCATCGGCAGCCGCCCGAACGTGGGCAGTCCGCCTGCAGGCTGTTCAGTCGTTCTGCTGGATCGAAACTCCTTCCATCACGTGGTCGTCTTGCACTCGGCTCCAGACAATTCGTAGGGGGATAGGCATCGCGAGTCAAACGGAGAGGCTCCGATATCGTCTCCGCTACCATGGCACCCGCCCGTACCGTGCGACGAGTCGCTCATACTCTCGACGGCTTGTGGCATGAGCCTCCGGATCGCTTCCCACGGCGGCCATTCCGGAGCCGGCGTGCACCATCCTCTTCACCAGCGGCGTCGGAGCGTCGTGCCGCAGCAGCCGCGACCGCGGCCCTCCGTTGACAACGACGTTGTGCAGCCAGGGCCGGACGGCCAGCCATCGTGGATCGACCGGAGCCGTGACCTCGACCAGATGGCCGCGTCGGAACCCGCTGTCGCCGAGCCGCCCCAGCCAGTCGTTGTCGAGGTGGTAGCGAAAACTCGCGTCGAAGGGCCCCACAGCGTCCCAGACCGTCCGCCGCATGACCCAGCCCGACGGCGTTGGGAAATCGAAGATCGAGAGCACTGCGCCCGTTTCGTCAACCTGCAGTTGCGTTGAGGACACGAAGTCGATGTCGTGGTCCCGCAGGGCCGCCAGGCTCGCGCGAAGGTGCCCGGGCAACCAGGCGTCGTCATCCTCCATGATCGCCACGAAGTCGTGACTCACCCCCCTGGACGCGGCGTTCAGGGCCGCCGCTTGCGAGGGAGCGGTTGCTCGAGACACGCGGGCCCACTGCGGCAGCGCGACGTCGTCTGGCACCGTCAGGCCCGGATCGATGCCGATCGAAACCTCGACATCCACCGCCCACTCGGCGGGAAGCTCCTGCCCGGCGATCGAATCGATCGCTTTGGCCAGAAATGTCCTACCCGATCGGTCTCGTGCAAGCCGTGATGGCACGAGGACGAGCAGTTTCATACTTCTGCCCCCGCCCCCACCGCATACGCCTGCTCGGCCTCCGGCTCCTCGCCTGCGTCTGCCTGCGTGCCAAGCCACTCCTCCCACACCGACCGCAGGATCTGCTCAAAATGACGGGCAAACCGTTCGCCGTCGCACAGCGGCGAAGAGGCGACCCGCTGCCGCAAGCCAGATCGTAATCGCGCGAGGGAGGGAAGGTCCGCGGCGAGCGATTCAGCCAGGGCAACGTAATCGTCGAGATCGCGGGCGATCGTCTCGGTCAGACCGATATTCGAGAGATGCGAGAGCGAATGGCGGCCAGCGAAGGTTTCGCCGGGACAGGTCACCACCGGCACGCCCATCCAGAGAGCCTCGAGCGTGGTCAGTCCGCCGCCGTATGGCAATGGGTCGAGGGCGATGTCGATCTCGCGGTACTGCTCCAACTGCTGCAAGTGGGACGTGCTGCCCAGGAAGATGACGCGATGAGGCTCGATGCCATGGCCCGCGAACATCTTCTGGAGGCGTCCGGACACGGCGGGATTGTTCATCGCGTAGTACTTCAGGATCAGCCGCGATCCCGGCACCCGGTGCAGAACCCGCGCCCAGGTCGCCACGGTGTGCGTCCCGAGTTTCGCCTGGTTGTTGAAACTGCCAAACGTGATCTGGCCGGTGTGCATGGCCGGCAGCGGCGACACGTCCGGAGCATTGGCGGGCGGTTCATACGAGATATAGCCATCCGGCATGCGGAGGATTCGCTCGACATAGTGCTGCTCGGTTCCCTCCGGAACTTCATGCCTGTCAGCCAGGAGGTAGTCCATCGCCCTCAGGCCGGTCGTGCCCACGTAGCCCGCCCAGGTGATCTGAATCGGTGCGGGCTTGCGGGCGAAGACGAGGAGGCGATTGTCGCGGGTGTGACCCGAGAGATCGAAGAGAATGTCGATCCGATCATCACGGATCGCCTGGGCGATCTGGTCGTCGCTCCAGGCGCGAACATCCCGCCACAACGCAGCCGTGGCGCGAATCCGATCGGTGATCTCGTCGTTCGTCGCGGCGTTGTTGTAGCAGACCGCCTCCACCTGGCTCCGGTCCAGGTGTTCGAACATTCGCACCGTGAAAAAGCCGACCGGGTGCTTGATGAAGTCGGCCGACACGAAACCGACACGTAGCGGTCGGTCCGGGTCGCGGTCGTTCTCGTGAGGGGGAATGTGCCTGCGATAGGGCTTGCCGATCGTGCTGTCGAACCGGGCGTGGGCCACGGCCAGTTCGTGGGGTGTGATCCCGTCGCGGTATTGATAGTTGCACAGCAGGTTGCACAAGGTCGTGAATGCAAGCGGCTCGAACTCCAGGACGCGCAGGTACGAGTCGATCGCCTCTGTGATTCGTCCCTGGTCTTTGAGGATGTTCCCCAGTTGAAAAAGGGCATCCATGAAATCCTTCCGCAGATGCGTGGCACGTTCGAAGGCGGCGGTGGCTTCGGTGAACCGGCCAAGAGTCTTGAGCGCCACACCGAGCGTTACGTAGGCAGTGGCGTAGTCGGGCTTGAGGGCGATGGCCCGCTCGAGCGCCCCCAGCGCCTCGGCCGGCCGGGAAAGATCGAGGAGCATTTGGCCGAGGTTGGCGTATCCCTCGGGGTAGTTCTGGTCGAGTACGAGGCTCTGCCGGTAACAGGCCGCCGCGGCGGCAATATGGCCGACGGACTGGTAGACCGATCCCAGGCTGTTGTGGAACTTCGCCTGACTGGCGTCGATCATGATGGCCTGCTGGATCAGGCGGATCGCGTCTTCCTGGCGTCCGTTCTGATGGGCCACCACCCCCAGCAGATGCAGCGCGTCGCGATCCCGGGGATTGGTCCGCAAAATTTCGCGGTATGCCCGCTCCGCTTCCGCGAGCCTGCCGGCTTGGTGGTGCTCGATGGCGAGATCGATCGGGTCGTTCGCGGGCGTAGACGTGGTCAGCATCGCTTGGCTCCCGGTCCCTCCCTGGACGCATGGCGTTGGGAAAACGGGGCACAACGAACCTGCCTCACATCCATACGCGCCGCTCCATCGCCGCGGCCAGCATGCGGCGACTACTCGACGGAAACCCACTGCAAACGCACGTGGACACGATGGACACACCGTGTCGCCTCGCAGCACGGCACCACGAGGAAGCCATGTCGGCGCTTGCAAACTCTGGAAAGTATGCCGCCGCCGGACGCGGCGACGTGGACAAAGGTCAGAGACGACTGTGGTTAGCGTCTGACGATCTTCGCGCTGATCAGAGTCGGCCGGGCCGTCAGTGGGTCGATGGCGAATACCCGCACGACGTTGGCGCCGCGGCGGAAGAACCCTGGATTGAGCGCGATGTCGAAGCCGTGGCCGGCCCTGCCCAGTCTCGGCTGCAGATCGGGCCGCGGCAGGGCGGCGACGAAGTTCCCAATCATGCGGCCGTTGATCGTCACCCGCACCATAATCGGGGCTTCGCCCGCGCGGCTACTGAATGCCCAGCCGGTGAGCCGGCGGATCGTGGCGATCTGCACGACGCCAACAGGAGGCTGCACCGCGATCGCCCGCTGGCCGAGCGACACAAAGACTCCCGTTTCCAGATCGATTGCCTTCACTTCGACGAGGTGGTTGCCAAGCGGCAGTGGCGGCATGGCGATCGCGTAGCCGTGGTTGACGCTGCCGTAGGTAGCCGCGAGATCGTCACGCTGGGCCACCGCGGTCTCGGTGGCGACGATTCTGCCATCCACCCAGACCTGCACGGCGATCGGCCGGTTGCCGGCGTTCGGATCGAGCGCCCAGCCCTTCACGACCGCCGCCGTGGCTACATCGATCGTCCCGATCGGAAGGCGGTTCGCCACGATCCAGGACGCGCCCGTGAACACATCCAGTGGTTCTCCGTTCGGCCCCGTGATGCCGGAGTTGCCGGCGGCCCCGGAGACCGTGATCGAATAGTTCCCAACCCCGGTGGTCAGGCGAGCCAGGCCAGTCAGCGTCCATGTGAGGTTGTCGGTCGTGGTCAGCGTCACGCCATCCAGGGGAATCAGGACTCCGTCGCGAAAGAGCGACAGATCCGCGAGGTCAAAGCCAGAGGCCACCGCGCGCGTGAAGGCGATCGTGATCGAGTCAACGACCCCCGAAAAAGGACTGCTTTGGCCGACCCGCACCCGTGCCGCAAACGATTGGCCCGAGAGCGACATCAGGGCTGCCGCCGCATCGAGTCGGCCTCCCGTCACGGTTTTCCCGGCAAGGCTCGGCACGGGATCGACCGAGCCGAGAATGGCGGCGCGGACCTCGGCCACGGTGATGCCGGGCTTGGCAGCCGCGAGGAGGGCCACCACCCCGGTCACCTGGGGCGCGGCCTGAGACGTACCCGACATGAAGGCATAGCTGCCGCTGGGGCGGGTCGAGTAGATGCCCACGCCGGGCGCCGCGAGGTCGATCGTGGTTGCCCCATAGTTGGAGAATCCGGCCAGGCTGTCGTAGCGGTCGCTTGCGGCCACGGAGATCACGTTGGGCATGTCGAAGCAGGCTGGATAGCGGGGGATCGCGTCGCAGTTGGCGCCGCTGTTGCCGGCTGCCGCCACGAATGTAATTCCAGCTTCGCCCTGGGCCCGGATGGCTTCTTGGAGCATCTCCGACAATCCGGTGCCGCCGCCCCAACTGGCGTTTGTGACGACGACATTGACGCCGAAATCACGCCGCATCATCGTCGCGTAGTTGAGCGCGGCGACCGCCCCGCCGGTGCTGCCCATGCCAAGGCTGTCCTGGAACCGCAACGGCATGATCGATACCTGCCAGCTGATGCCCGTGACGCCCAGGCCGTTGTGCCCCACGGCGCCGATGATGCCCGACACGTGCGTGCCGTGGCCGTATCCGTCCTGAACATCGCTGTCGTTGCCGGCGAAATTCCAGCCATGCACGTCGTCCACGAAGCCATTGCGGTCGTCATCGATGCCGTTGCCCGCGATCTCGCCCGGGTTGGTCCAGATGTTGGCTGCCAAGTCGGGATGGGTTAGGTCGATCCCGGAGTCGATCACCGCCACCACGACACTTCGCGAGCCGGTGGTGATGTCCCAGGCTTCGGTCGCGTGGATGTCGGCTCCCACCACGCCAAACCCGCCGGCCGCGTCATTGGACAAGCTCCACTGTGAGACAAAGCCGGTATCGTCCGGCAGCGCCGCTCCGGCGAGCACGAAATCGGGCTCCAGCGAAAGCAGGCCGGGGGTGTGGCCCGCCCAGGTGAGAACATCCTGCTGCGTGGCGCCGGGCGTCGACAGTGAAAAGAAGCCATTGCCGAGCGAGACCGCGCGCCATGTCGAAGACGGAAGCGGCAAGGCCTCGAGGGCCTCCATCGGATTGAACGCATCGGCAAGCCGCCCGTTCCATCGATCGGCCCGTGCTTCCGCGATGGTGCCGTTCCAGACGATGTCGGCGACGGCACCGTCATCCGGCATGGAAGGCGGGGGCGTCCAGGAGACGGCTTCCGTGCCGTCTCCCTGGCTCGCCGTGAGAAGCCGTCGGCTTTCCAGCCATTCAAGGCCGCGGAGCATTCGCCCGCGGCGATGGTCCGCCTTTCTGCGGAGCCTGCGCGATCCAACCCAGTCCATTGGCACTCAACTGCGGCTGGTCGCCGATCCGCCCTGTCTGGCGTTTCGCCTCCCCGCCGTCCCTCCGTGGTCGACACCGATCAGGCCGGCGTGATGCCGGTCAGCGAGTCGTTTCCATCTCGGAGCGATCCCGCGAACGCCCCCTCGCCGGAGCAACTCTCGCGGACGGCCGACCCGCAATCCAGTGTTTGTCTCAAACCACCTCGGACTACAGGGAAAACTAGTGGAATGCCAGGAGAAGAGAGACTGGACAGTCTGGGCCAAGGGGCTGGCAGAAAAAACCGACCCAGGCCGGCTCCGCCGGTCTGGGTCGGGTCGCTTTGGCGGAAGGCGGATTCCGCCACGTTGATCGAATCGTGAGTCGCCTACCAGCGGGCCTCGAGGCCGAGGTTGGCACCGTTGAGGAACATGCTTCCCCCGCCGGTGAGTCTGCTGCCGTCGCCCTCTGTGGTCGCGAAGTCGAACTGGTTCGGCGCCAACGCCAAGCCGTTGATCCAGACCGTGCTGTAGCCAGCCCGGATACCCCACACTTCGTTCAGCCGGTAGATCACCGACAGGTTCAGGTCACCGATGAAGCCCACTTCCGATCCGGAGGTCGCCACAGCAGGCCGCACCGGGACGCTCTGATAATCGATCAGCGCATCCTGCATCTGCTTTTCGGCGTTGCCGAGCAGACCGGCTTTTGCCCACCCCTCGACAGCCCAGCGATTCCATGTCCACCGGGCGCGGCTGCCCACTTGCCCACCGAACATGTTGTTGTGAGTCCGCACCCTGTACGGAACCTCGACAGTGTCTGCAATGCAGCAGTTCATGTCGATCGCCGCGGTTTCCTCGACGCCGATGTACCGGAAGCCGGCCAGCCAATCGACCGTGAGCCAACTCCCGCTTGACGGACGCCACTCATGCCAGGTGCGAAACAGATTCGCTTCCGCGCTGTTGACCAGCGAGTTGTATTTGAGCCTCGCCGTTTCGCCCTGATCTGTAAGCCCGTCGCCGAGCGGCGGCGGCACCTGAATGAACTCCGTCGCCGGTGCGGTCACGAACTCCGACGCAGACATGCCGTAGACGCCGAAATACCCTATCTCCCAGCCACCCTGGTTTGGATCCCTCCGGCCGTAGAACGCCCGCACGCCCGCCGCCACCGGAAATTGCAGATCGCGGACCGAAGCAATCGTGGCCCCGGTGTCCTCGCCAACGATCAGCGGCTGATTGATGGCCTGGTTATCGCGGCCCCAAAAGAGTGCTTCGGTGAGGGCGTAGTCCGTCCAGAGCGGCTCGGCGACCGGGATGGGAGTTCGGAGGGCCACGCTCGTCACGTCGATAGACGGGTCGGGTGGCGGCATGAGAATCGGGGGGGTCTCCTCCGTCGCGGCCAACGCGACGCAACAGGATGCCCACATTGCGATCGTCGCGAACGCAGGTACAAGCCAGCATCGTCGAACCCATTTCCAGGAACCGGGACCCATGAGCGTTGCCATCGGCGAAATTCCGCGAGGTCATTGCGAGCAAGACACCCCCTCAGTGGGGGACTGATGGTTCTTCGGGAGGAACCCCCCACAAAGTGTGGTGTGTTTTGCGATGGTCGCTTTGCGACGTCTGGGGGGAATTGGTTGGCGGGTCGCTCTGCAGGGAGCCGGCTGGAAAGGCCACGCCGAACCCACTACCCTGCCCCTTTTTTCCGGGGTGCCACGTCCATGTTGCCACTGGCCGTCATTGTTGTTGCGATTGCCTGCCTCGTGATCCTCGTCGCCTGGGGCAAGGTCCATCCATTCCTCGCCTTTGTGCTGGTGGCGGCGGGCGCCGCGGTGGCGCTGGGCATGCCGCTGCGGGCCGTGCCAGCCGCGGTGCGGAAGGGGATGGGCGACATGCTCGGGTCGCTGCTTGTGGTGATCGTCACCGGGGCGATGCTCGGCAAACTCGTCGTGGAGAGCGGCGCGGCGCAGCGGATTGCCGACACGCTCGTCGCCGCCTTTGGTGAAAAGCGGATCGCCTGGGCCATGGCCCTCACCGGGTTCATCATCGGAATCCCGCTCTTCTATGGCGTCGGATTCGTGCTGTTGGTGCCGATCATCTTCGCCATCGTCGGTCGGTCGCGGCTGCCGCTCTTGGTGGTCGCGGTGCCGGCGTTGGCTTCGATGAGCGTGGCGCATGGCCTGCTACCGCCGCACCCGGCGCCGACGGGGCTCGTCGCGGCCTTCAAAGCCGACATGGGCCTCACCCTCGTCTACGGTCTTCTGATCGCGGTGCCGGCCCTCGTGCTCGCCGGGCCGATCTTCGGCCGCACGCTCGCGGCAATCCCGGCCCGTCCGATGGCGGGCCTGGAAGCGAAGCCCCTGCCCGAATCGGCGCTGCCAGGAGCCGCGACCAGCATCCTCACGGCGCTCTTGCCCGCCGTGCTGCTGGTCGCCACCACGGCCGCCGGGTGGGGCGTGTCGCCCGATTCGCCGGCTGCAGCGGCGATGGCGTTCGTGTCAGACCCCGACGTCGTGATGATCGTGGCCCTTCTCGTGGCCACCGTCACGCTCGGCCTCGGCCGGGGTCGCACTCTGGCGGCGGTGATGCAGACCTACGCCGGTGCGATCGGCGACGTCGCTTCGATGCTGCTGGTCATCGGCGGCTCCGGGGCCTTCAAGGAGGTGCTGATTCAAAGCGGCGTCAACGCCGAAATCGGTCGCATTCTCGAAGGCTTGCCGCTCGATCCACTTCTGCTGGCGTGGCTCGTGACGGTGGCGCTGCGGCTGTGCGTCGGCTCGGCCACGGTGGCCGGGCTCACGGCGGCAGGCATTCTCGCGCCGGTCGTCTCTGCGGGCGGTGTCGATCCCAACCTCATGGTGCTTTCGATCGGCGCGGGCAGCCTCTTCGGGTCGCATGTCAACGACGCCGCGTTCTGGTTGTTCAAGGAATACTTCGGGCTGGGGCTCGCCGACACGCTCAAGAGCTGGACTGTCATGGAGTCGATCGTCTCGATCGTCGGCCTCGTGGGCGTGCTCGTGCTCGCGCGGATCGTGTGACGTGGCGGCCCGCATTGATCCCCCGGTTACCACCGGGGGCTTTTGTGGGCCGGTCCTGCGGCCATGACCTCTGGTGCGACCTGGGCCGAGTAGTTGGCGAAATTCGCCGCGAAGAGTCCCGCCATCTTCCGGGCGGTCGCATCGTAGGCGACCTGGTCGGCCCATGCCGTGCGCGGCACGAGCATCGCGGGCGGCACTCCCGGGCAGGCTGTCACGGCATCGAGCCCGAAGATTGGGTCCCGTGACACCGGGGCGGTTCGAAGGTCGCCCGCGTGGATCGCATCGATGATCGCGCGGGTGATGGGCAGCTTCATCCGTGTGCCGATCCCGTAGGAGCCACCACTCCAGCCCGTGTTGACGAGCCACACTCGGGAGCCATGACGGCGGATTTTGTCTGCCAGCAGACCGGCGTATTTCATCGGGTGCCAAACGAGAAAAGGGCCGCCGAAACAGGGTGAGAACGTGGCCTGGGGCTCGGTCACCCCCATCTCCGTGCCGGCCACCTTCGCCGTGTAGCCGCTGATGAAGTGATACATGGCCTGCTCCGCCGAGAGGCGGCTCACGGGCGGCAAGACGCCGAAGGCGTCGCACGTGAGGAAGATGACGTCGGTGGGATGGCCCGCCACGCAGGGAATCTTCGCGTTGCGGATGAATTCGATCGGATAGGCCCCGCGGGTGTTCTGGGTGATGCTCGTGTCGTGAAAGTCGACATGGTGCGACTCGTGGTCGTACACCACGTTTTCGAGGACCGCCCCGAACCGCAACGCCTGAAAGATGTCCGGCTCGGTCTCCGGCGTGAGATCGATCGCCTTGGCGTAGCAGCCCCCTTCGATGTTGAAGATTCCCGAGTCGCTCCAGCAGTGCTCGTCGTCGCCCACGAGGAGCCGCTTCGGGTCGGCCGAGAGGGTCGTCTTGCCGGTGCCGGACAGGCCGAAGAGCAGCGACGTGCCGCCGGTCTCGCGGTCGGCCGTCGCCGAACAGTGCATCGAGAGGATGCCTCGCTTCGGCGCGACGTAGTTGAGGAGCGTAAACACCCCCTTCTTCATTTCGCCGGCGTACTCCGTGCCGAGGATGACCATCTCCTTGGTTTCGAGGCACAGGTCGATGCTCGTCTTCGACGTCATGCCGGCGGTGTGGCGGTTGGCCGGGAAGCGGCCGGCGTTGTAGATCACGGCGTCGGGGTCGCCGAACGACGCGAGTTCCGACGCGGTGGGGCGGATCAGCATCGTGTGCATGAAGAGCGCGTGATAGGGCCGTGAGCAGATGACGCGGACCTTCAGCCGGTGCTCCGGATCCCAGCCGGCAAACGCATCGACGCAGTAGAGGAACGGCCGCGTGTTGAGATAGTCTTTCGCCCGCTCCAGGTTGATCTGGAAGGTGTCGTCGTCGATCGGCACGTTGACCGGGCCCCACCAGACATCATGCTCGCTCCGCGGATCGCGGACGATCCGCTTGTCTTTTGGCGACCGGCCCGTCTTGGCCCCGGAGTAGGCGATGAGCGCGCCCGAGTCGGCCAGCGCCGCATCGGGTTCGTCCCGGAGGGCCTCGGCGTAGAGTTCGGCCGGGGGCAGGTTGCGCCGGACGTCTGCGACGGTGATGCCGTGGGCGTTGAGATCGATATGCCGCATGGGTGGGTTGCTTCGTTGGGATGGGCCGTCTTGAGCCACATCGGGCTTCCGAATCCGGTAGGCTACCGGCTTCTGAAAGACGCTTCCACGATCCCGCATCCGATCGCACTCGCGAAGAAGACCACGGCACCATGACCACAAATCCCACGCCCGCACCGCGGAGCGCCGAAAAGGTGCTTGCCGAGGAGTTTTTTCTGGCCCGCTCCAAGATCCTCGACCTCGCCGCCATGCTCGACCGACTCGAGCGGGCGGATGGTTCGGTGGACGATCATGCCCGTCATGCTTTGCTCGAGCGAGCGATCGAGATTCTCCTCGATGATCAGGACGACAAGGCCGGCCGCGTGCAGCTCCTCATGAGTCGCCCCTACGACCCCGATTGGCGAAAGACTTATGGACTACGTTGATCCGCACATCCACATGGTGTCCCGCACGACCGACGACTATGAGACGTTGGCCCGCATGGGATGCGTCGCCATGAGCGAGCCGGCGTTTTGGGCGGGCTTCGATCGCGGCAGCGTCGAAAGTTTTCGCGACTACTTCCGTCAGCTCACGCAATTCGAGCCGGCACGGGCCGCCCAGTTCGGCATCCAGCACTACACCTGGCTGTGCATCAACGCCAAGGAGGCGGAAAACGTCTCGCTATCCCGCGAGGTGATCGCGATGATCCCCGAGTTTCTCGAGGCGAGCAATGTCCTCGGCATCGGCGAGATCGGGCTCAACAAGAACACCAAGAACGAATCGATCATCTTTCTCGAGCACGTCGATCTGGCGGTGCGATACGGTCAGCAGATCCTGATCCACACCCCGCACCTCGAAGACAAATACCAAGGCACCCGGATGATCCTCGACATGCTGATCCAGGACTCGCGGGTCGATCGCTCGAGGGTGCTCGTCGATCACGTGGAGGAGCATACGATCCGAGACGTCCTCGACAACGGATTTTGGGCCGGCATGACGCTCTACCCGGTGACCAAATGCACTCCGGCCCGTGCCGCGGACATGATCGAGCGGTTCGGCTCGGAGCGGCTCATGGCCAACTCGGCCGGCGACTGGGGGCCCAGCAAGCCGACCGCGATCCCGGACTTGATCATGGAACTGCGACGTCGTGGGCACTCTCGCGAGCTCATTCGCACGGTGGTCTATGACAATCCGTGCCGGTTCTTCGCCCAAAGCACGAATTTCAAGGGCCTGTCGGCTCCGTCGTGATGCGGACGCCCGAAGCCGCCGCGCCTCGAGCGGTGTGCCATCGGGGGCTTTCCGTGTGCCGGTGTGCGTGGAGCCTCGGGTGGAAACCCGGGGATGATTTGTCGTGGCGATTCTGTGTGCCGGCGTCGCTGCAAAAAAGTGGCGCCGCGTCGTCTGAACTGCGTCGCTATGATGGAGAAGAGTCAGGCGGATATGAAAGGTGAGTCGATCGTGCGCGTCGTGAGCCCATGGATCAAGGCGGTTCTCGTGATGGCCCTGGCCGTCGGCGGCGCGGCTATGGCGGCGGGTTCGAATGATGAATCGGGGGCCGAGGCATCCGGCGGCCCCCGTGGATCGCTTGTGATCATTGGTGGATCCGAGCGGTATCGCGACCGGGAACTCTGGGACACGATCGTCGAACTCGCGGGCGGCCCTGGTGCCAAGATTGCCGTGTTTCCGACGGCCGGTGGCAAGGATCCGGCCCGTTCGTGCGGTCAGGTGGTGCAGGCCCTCGCCCGCGCCGGCGCCGATCCGATGGTGGTGCCGGTCGCCTGGGGCGAGGCCGACCGCTCCGTGGACGACGCGGTCGCCGACCCCGACCTCGTGCGGATCGTCCGCGACGCGTCGGGCGTCTACTTCGTCGGGGGCGCCCAGGGGCGGATCGCCGATGCCATGCTCGACAAAGAGGGGCGGGACACGCCGATGCTCCAGGCGATCCGTGAAATCTATCATGAGGGAGGCGTGATCGCCGGCACGAGCGCAGGGGCCGCGATCATGGGGCATGTCATGTATCGCGACGCCCCATCGCCGCTTCAGATCCTGCGGAACGGTGTCACGTTGGGCGCAGAGCTCGATCATGGCCTCGGCTTTCTCGAGCCGGCATGGTTCGTCGAGCAGCATTGCCTCGTCCGGGGCCGCTTCGCGCGGGCGATCGTGGCGATGCAATCCCAGGGAATTCCGTACGGTCTTGGCGTCGATGAAAACACCGCGCTCGTCGTCCGGCGGGGCCACGAGGCGACCGTCATCGGCTACAAGGGCGTGCTCATCATCGACGCCTCGGAAGCCGGCTCCGACCCGGATGTCGAGGGCTTCAACGTGATGAACGTCAAGCTCAGCTACCTCGATCGTGGCGATTCGATCGATCTTCGAACGCTCGCAGTCACACCCGCCGCCGAGAAATCCGACGAAATCTTCCTCGATCCCAACGACGACGAGTTCGACCCCTATTACGGTCATCGCATGTTCTATACCGACATTCTGGGCAACGCGACGGTGGCCGATCTTCTGGGCCGGTTGATCGACAACGAGGAGGACGAGGCGATCGGTCTGGCATTCAACGGTCTGGATGCCCGCAACGAGCCATCCGACGGCTTTGAATTCAGGTTTTACCGTGGGCCGGCCAGCAAGGGCTGGTATACGGAAAGCTTCGGTGGGGAGGACTACACGGTCCTCGACATCCATCTCGACATCCGCCCGATCAGCATCGCCGGGCCGCTCTACAGTCACCGGCAGGCCAGAGACGGAGATCGGCGGTCGGAATCGGGAGGCGATGTCGCGGTGCCTGCCGCCGCCGGCCGCGGCATGCCGAAGAACTCCCCCTGAAACAAATCGACGCCGTCGGCGACGAGACGGGCCAGTTGCTCCGCGCTCCGCGTGTATTCGGCAACCGTCGTGATTCCGCGGGCGCGGCAGAGGCTCACCACGGTGCGGACGAAGTCCCGCTGCAGCGGGTCGTCGTCGACATACCCGGTCACGAGCTGGTCGAGCTTCACGATCGAGAGTGGCAGCTGCGTGAGATGCCGCAGCCGGCAGAGGCCGCTGCCGAAGTCGTCGAGCGCGACGGCGACGCCGGCCTCCGCGAGGCTCTCGAGCCGGGGCCGGACCAGCTCCTCAGGCGCCGCCAGGCACCGCGGCGCGATCTCGAGGATGATCCGTCCGCACCCGTTGTGCACCCGCCGGATGAGTTCGAGAACCGAACCGGGAAAAGCCTTCGAGGTGAACGTCTCGAAGCTTATGTTGACCGAGAGCCGTGCGTCTGCATGCGACTCGAGCATCTCGAGAGCCCGCTGCAGCATCATCCGGTCGAACCGTTCGAGCAGGCCTTGCGCCTGGCCCGCAAGAAACAGATCGGCCCGCGATGCCCAGGCCTTTTGCCCGTCGAACCGCGCCAGCGCCTCGTGGTATTCCGCCTGTTCGTGGCCGTGACGCACCACCGGCTGCAGCCACATCTCCCAGGATCCAAGATCCATGCTTGTCGTCAGCATTCGGGTCTGCGCGGGACTGAACTGCGGGTCGCCGGCGACGACGAACCGCTGGCCGCCGGCCGCGTGTGCCTCCGCCGCGGCGGCCTCGGCGAGCCGTAGGGCGAGATCGTGGTCGCCGTCGGTCACCCGGGCCACGCCGATCGCGCCACGGAGACCGAATCGCGGCAAGAACCCGGGCACTTCGATGGCGGCCAGGGCTTCGAGCAGCTGCTCGGCCCGGTGCCGAGTCTCGGCTGGTTCAGCCTGCGGCATGTAGGCCAGAAAGGTGTCTCCCATGAGCCGGCTCGTCAGGGACGGATAGGGAAAGACGTGGTTCAACGCGGCCGCCACGCCCAGAAGCACGACATCGATCTGCCGGTGTTCGAGGTAATGGCCGATCGCATCGAAGTCGGCGAGTGTGAGGAGGATGACGGCCGGCTCCGCGAGCGACGGCCCCTCTCTGCCGCCGGCGTCGAGCGCCCGCGAGACCGCCCAGCGGGTGCGCAGCCCCCTGACCCGGTCCCGAGCGTAGACCCCCCGGCCGACGATCGTGCCGCCGCAGACGATCGGTTGGATCAGGACCGCGATCCGGCCGTCGCCGCCGCGCCGCAATCCCAGCGACACGATATGGCGGCCGCCGCTATCGTCGAGCAGCCGCGTGGTCATGAACTGCGTCGCGCCGGCCTCGGCCCGCTCGATCGCGGCCGTGATCACATCGCGTTCGAGGGGCTCGACGAGGGGCACGAGGGAATCGCCGGCACGCATCCGGCACAAGGTCGCGATCGCCACGTCGGGCGTGAGGGAAACCGATAAAACATTCCCCCGCCCGTCGATTTCGATCCGATGCGGCCCCAGCGGTCGCTCGGTGATGCCGGGCCGATGTGCCGCCCGGCTGACCGCCTCGAGCACGAGCCAGCAGATGTCCTGGATGGGCTGGTCGCTGGGCACGGTATCGACCCAGCCGGTGCGTCCGGTCTCGCTCGGTACATACGGATGCGGCTGATCCGACACGACCAGGATGGGCACGCCGGGAAAATCAGCCCACGTTTCGGAGACGGCTGCTCGCGCGTCCGGCGGATCGACCACGACCACGAGGATCGCCGGGCGTCCGCCCGAGACCCGGTGCATTTCCAACCTGTCGCGCGTCTCCGTCACTTCGATCGGGTGAACGGTCAGCGCCGCGACGAGGTCAACGCCTGCGCCGGGGCCGCAGACTCTCACCACGACATGGGGCAGCGCGAGTTCCATGGAGCACCGTTGAGCCACGTGAGCCGCTGAGCCGCGGCAGAAACCTGCGGACAGACGCTCGGCGCCGGAACTCTACGGAGCCAGCCGCGCCCGGGAAACTGGCCAGCACCCCGGGCTCGGCATCGGGGCCGACATTTCCCAGTCCTCCGCGGCGAGCGTAGGGTTGCGCATGCGGTGGACACAGGTTTTTGACATCGACTTCGACAGGCTGCCGAGGTGGCTCTGGCTGGCCCTGTCGGTCGTGCCCGACCTGGTGCTCTTTGCGTGCGTGGCCTGGCTCTGGATCTGGCTGGTGCGGACCAGGCGCCGGGCTCAGCGGCAGCTAGCCGAGGCGGGCGGCACGATGGCCCGCCGCTTCCGGATCTTCGCCGAAAACGCCTCGGACGTGGTCATGGAGACCGACAACGCCGGCACAATCCGTTGGATTACGCCGTCGGTGCGGCTGCGGATCGGCCGCGAGCCGGAAGATGTGATCGGTGCACGCTTCGCGGCGCTTGTGCATCCCGACGAGCACGACCGGGTGCGGACGATGGAAGACGAGGTGGCCAGGGGCGAGGCGGCCGAGGCCCGGCTGCGGCTGCGGATCGCCGACGACGGCTACCAGTGGTTCTTCGTCTTCATGCGGCCCGCGTTCGACGATCGCGGCACGGTGATCGGCCGCGTGGGCGGCTGGCGCGACATCCACCGCGAGGTGCAGGCCCATGAGGTGCTCGCCGCCGAGCGGCTGCGGCTGCGGGCAACGCTCGAAGGCATGCTCGACCCGCTGGCGATCGTCGAGCCGGTGCGTGACGACGAGCGGCGCGTGGTCGACTTCACGTGTCTCGACGTGAATCCAGCCGCCTGCAACTGGTTCACGGTCGACCGCGACCATCTCGTCGGCATGAAGCTCTGCGGAGTGTTCCCCGAATTGGAATCATCCGGCCTGCTGCGTAGCCTCGCCGCCCTGACGGACACGGGTAGCCCGCTGGTGCTCGACGATTTTCCGTACATGCTGCGGGGCATCGGGCTTCGCCGGCTCGACATCCGCGGTATCCGGGGCCCCGGATGGATCAGCCTCGTCTGGCGGGACGTCACCGAGCGGCACCAGGCGGCGGAGCGACTGGCCGCCTCCGAGGAGCAGTTTCGGCTGCTGGCCGAAAACGCGACCGACGTCATCCTCAGGCTCGACTCCAACGACACGATCCTGTGGGTTTCCCCGTCGGTCACACCCGTGCTCGGCTGGGCGCCGGCCGAGACACTAGGCCGCGACGGCAAGGAGCTTCTCGCCACCGAAGATACCCGGAAACAGTTTGACCGGGACAAGATCCGGGTGCTGGCCGGACAGGGAGCCATCTCACGCGCCCAGGTCCTTGCCGCCAATGGCGACATCCATTGGATGGAGTTTCAAACGTTTCCCTACCGCACGACCGGGGGAGAGGTCAGCGGCATGGTCGCCTCCATGCACGTGATCGACGAGCAGGTCCGGATGGAACAGGACCTCGAACACCGTGCCCGGATCGATCCCCTGACGGGGCTGTGCAACCGGCGGGAACTGCTCGAGCGGCTCGCCGTCGTCGTCGAACGCCGCGGGCCGCCGCTCGGCCTGCTCTGGTGCGACATCGACGGCTTCAAGGGGATCAACGACACCCATGGCCACGCCGTCGGCGACGCGGTGCTCGCGGCCTTGGGCGACAGGATCCGCGGCTGCCTGCAGTCGGCCGACGACATGGCGGGAAGAATCTCCGGCGACGAGCTGATCGTGGTGCTCCAGTCGGTCGCCAGCCTCGACGAGGCGACCGCCTGCGCCGAAAAACTCCGCCGCAGCGCGGCCGAGTCAATACGAGTCGGAGACGACGTGATCGAGGCCACGATCAGCATCGGCGTGACGCTCGGCGGACCCGGCGAGAGAATCGACGCCCTCCTCGCCCGCGCTGACGACGCGATGTACGAGGCGAAGAAACTCGGCAAGAACCGCGTGGTCGCCGTGCCTCATCCTGCCTGCGTCACGGCTGCGTCGTGAGCCCGTCGCCCGCAGTGCCATCCACGGCGACCACGAAGTCGCTCATGGCGTGGCGAGACATGTCTTCCAGCGGTGCGATCAGGTCGCAGTGGCTGTAGACTCGAATGAGAAAACGGGGCACGGCCGGCCCGTGGTTCGATGCAGCAAATGGCTCTTCGATGATGCTCACCACGGCCTCGTCCTTGCCATCCCCGTCCACGTCGCCCAGCACGAACGACACGTTGGTGTGAATGGGGCCCCACAGTGGCGGCCGCACCTTGTCGCCGTGGTCGCATTTCCGGAGTTTGGGTAGCAGATCGGTCAGCCACGACTGCCGCTCCTCCGGCCGGCACATCAGATGGATCGCCGTGACGTTGCGATTCTCGAGAAACGGCCGCAGCGTTGCGTCAAACACCTCCTGCCGGCGAAACATCCGGCAGCAGGCGTTGAACCACCGCACGTCGCCGTACACGGTCGCGGCGAAGTCGGCGAAGTCGTGCCGCATCGTCTTGGGGCCGATGAGATGGATGTCGGCCTGCTTCGCCGCCGTGAGCGTCGCGAGGTGTCGTTTGATGATGTCGAGCTTGTCGAACATCCGGTGCTCGCGTGCCTCGCCCCGCAGGTCACGGACGAGCAAGAGTGCGCAGAGCAGCAGGATGATGCCCCGGCCGACGGTTTCCGAGACGAGGCCCATGAAGCTCAAGAGCATGGCCACGACCGCCGCGATGATCCCGGCGACGACGTCCCAGTCGATGCGAAGCAGGTAGCGAAGCGGCACGGCGGCTCTCCTGGGTGACCGAAGACACGCGGAGCATCCTGCCGTATGGAAACAGAACCGGCGGGTGGGCGACCCGCCCGAACGGCGTTGAAAACTCTACGCGGCCCCGTCACCCGTGGACAATCCATGGACGCCCCACAACGCGGGAATGGTCCGACAGTTCGGAACCGTGCCCGGCTCCCGCCGCCACCGCCCGTCCTGGCCGGCCGCAAAATCCCGCTCGTCTGCCGAGTGAGACGGGCGGAGGGGCGGCGGAGGCTGATTCGCTCTCCCGCCGAAGACCTCCCGTGACTAGCATGAAGGCTGAGATTCAGCAAGGAGAGACTATGGTTTTGCCGCGGTCAGGATTCCTCGTCGCGATCGGTATCGTGGTTGCCGTCGGGTGTGGCCGGACCGAACCGCCCGTTTCAAGGCCGTCGGTCAGTCCCTACGCGTGTCGCTTTACCGAAGAACCGCCGGTCATCGACGGTGCCGTTGACGACGTCGCGTGGAAGGACGCCGTGGCGATCGAAAACTTCTCGATGCCGTGGCTCGGCGCGGCCGCGAAGCCCGCGAAGGCGACCCGCGCGAGGATTCTCTGGGATCGGGAAAACCTCTACATCGCTGCCGATCTTGACGACGCCGATCTCTACGCCGATGTCACCGACCACGACGGCCAGATCTGGGACAACGACGTGTTCGAGGTATTTCTCAAGCCGTCGGCCGACAAGCCCGCCTATTACGAGTTTCAGGTCAACGCCCGAAACACCCAGTTCGACTGCTTCATCCCGCGTCGCGGTCATGTGGGCCGATTCAAGAAGATGCACGAGTTCGGGATCACGTCGGCCGTCACGCACCGCGGAACGCTCGACACCTGGACCGACACCGACCAAGGCTGGGCGGTCGAGATGCGAATCCCGTGGTCGAGTTTCATGCATGCCGGTGGCCGACCCGAGCCGGGTGACGAGTGGCGATTCGCGCTGTGTCGCTATGACTACGACACGAGCCGCGAGCACCCCGAGCTTTCGACTTCGGCGCCTCTTTCGAAGTTGAGCTTCCACCAGCACGAGGACTACGCGCCGCTGAAGTTCATCGGTCCGCCGGCTGTCGCCTCCAAGCCCTACGGCATCCCAAAGATCGTGCCCGTGGCGACATCGAAGGTCGCCGGCTCTCCAGAGCCGCCTTTGCCCTACACCATCGAACGGGCGTTGCCCAAGGCGACGATGTCTGGCCTGATCACCGTCGCCCACCAGCCCGGGAGCGACCGTCTGATCTTTGTGACGGAGCCCTGGGCCTATCAGCCCTCGACGGTCCTGCGGATGCGGGACGACGCCTCCGCCTACGAGCCGGAGGTGCTGATCCCCGCCGACGACTCGACCGTGCACTAT
>JBJTDB010000327.1:0-2862 GCA_046092145.1 Planctomycetia bacterium
TCACCCGCTGGGGCTCGTCACACTCGTGCGACCGACCGACGAGTCGATCGGCGAGGCCGAGCGCCGCGACCATTTCGGTGGCCGCGGGCAGGAGGGAGACGATGCGGGAGGGGAAGGCGCCCATGACGTGAGAATCTACTCTCCGCCGAGGATGCCGGTCGGCCGCAGGCAGCCGACTTCGACCCCGTTCCAGTTTCGCAGCACCGGCCTCGCAAACTCCTCGAGGATGGCACGAGCCTCTGCCCGGTCGCGAAGCCAGTCGCCTGCAAACCGCAGCAGCAGGGCCGCCATGGTCGCCGTCGCCGCCCGGCCCGCCCCGTCGTCGATTTTCACGGCGATGCCGAGCCTGGCTTCGGGGATGGCCGCACAGGCGACCCCCTCCGCTCCGGATTTCACGAGAATGGCCTGGCCACAGGCTTCGGCGACCCGCGTGTCGAACCGGCCTGCCCCGGAAAGCATGAGGGGGCAGGCCGCTATGGCGGCCCGTATCCGGCCCGCCGCGTGGGCAGCCGGCTTGGCAAGCCCTTGCCCCGTGCCCAACCGTGCAAAGCCCCAGGCCAGGGCGTTCAGAGGGATGGCGAACGCCGGGATCGAACAGCCGTCGGTTCCGGCGTTCGCAGTCTTCAACGCAGCCGTTGTGACGTCCGCCAGGGCGGCAGTGACCTCCTGCATGGCGGGGTGGTCGGGTCGCGTGTAGCCCGTCACGTCATGGCCCCTGAAGCTGGCCAGGCAGATGAATCCGGCGTGCTTGCCAGAGCAGTTGTTGTGGAGCGGGGAAGGAGCCTCCCCGCGGGCGGCCAAGGCACGGGATTCGGCCTCGTCGAGCGGCCAGTGGGCACCGCATTCGAGGGCACGGGCATCGTGGCCGGCCTTGCGGAGCAGTGATTCGGCGGTGGCCACGTGAGCCGGGCTTCCCACATGCGAACCGCAGGCGAGGGCGATTTCGGCGTCGGTCGCCCCGAAATGTGCAGCGGCGCCGCTGGCGACCATCGCCAGGGCCTGGATGGGCTTGACGGCCGACCGCGGGAAGACCTCAGCGGTGGTATCGCCGATCGAAAAAATCATCCTGCCGCGGTCATCCACGACTGCCGCCATGCCGCGATGGGCCGACTCCACGCGGTTTCGTCGGGTGACCTCGACGACGGTCGGGTTCGGTGCCATGCCGTCACGCGTTGATCCGTTTGACTCAGTCGCAAAACGAAGTTAACGAGCTATATATTGCGGACTTAATCCCCCTTTCGCCACGCCTGAACGGCTTCGGCATGCCGTTCCCGGGCCTGGCGTTCGGGCTTGTGCACTGACTAGTTCAGCCGTGTCATCACGTGCTACACGCCTGACGGGTCGTGCGACACATCGAACTTCCGCTCCATCAGTTCGGCGATCCTGGCGAGGGTCCACAAGTTTGTTGGGAAGCCACGGGTGATTACCCGCTTTGAAACCGCCGACTGGGTCACACCCAACTAGGTGGCTACCTGGCTCTGGGGCTTCCCAGAGTCCAACAAGTCCATGGCTTTCAGCCCGCGCGTTTCCGCATGTTTTCGTTTTCCACTGTATGGCATATGCATGGGGTATCGGCTACCAGGCCGTGAATCTTTTTTCAAGCGTCAATAACTCCGAAATCGGAATCAGACGGATCATCACGAAAAACCATTCCGAGGGAGTATACTCCTCCAAGGAGTTGGTCACCCGTTTCACGACATGGCCTTTTGAACCCATGCATACTTCCGCGATCCCGCCCGCCGTACCTGGCTTGAGATCCAAGCCGCTCGAGGCATTCCACGCCGAACATTATCTACGGCACAACCAGCGACGTCAGGAGCATCTCGCGATGCTCGGGCTTGATCTCGCGGGAAAGAGAGTCCTGGAGGTTGGGGCCGGCATCGGCGATCACTCTGCTTTTTTTCTTGACCGCGGGTGCCGGCTCACAACCTCCGACGCGCGGCCTGAAAATGTCGCGATCCTGCAAGAACGGTTCGCAACGCGGCCGGAGGTCTCCGTCATGACCATTGACCTCGATGCTCAGCCACTCGTGGCCTTGGCCGACCGCAACTATTCCGTGGTTTACTGCTATGGCCTGCTTTACCACCTTTGCCGGCCGGGTGACGCGCTGCGGTGGATGTCAGACCACTGCACCGGCATGCTGCTGCTGGAGCTATGCGTAAGCTTTGGTTCGGGTGAGGCGGTAAACCTAGTGGCTGAACCGCAAGAGAATCCGACGCAAGCGCGGAGCGGAGCGGGAGGTCGTCCGACTCGCTCGTGGGTTGTATCGCAACTCCGCCAGCACTTAGCCCATGTGTATCTTCCCACGAGCCAGCCGTGGCACGAGGAGTTTCCTGTTGATTGGAGTGAAGCGGCAGCAGCCACATGGCCACCGGGTCGCCTGAGTCGTGCCGTCTTTGTGGCCTCGCGGAGCCCGCTGAATTCCTCGATGCTGACGACGAGCCTGCCAATGTCGCAAACCCGTTAATCGCAGCGGGATCGGCAGAGCCCGAGTGTCGGCAAAGGATTCGCTAACCTCGGCAGCAAAACGGTTACACCGACGGCAACGGCGATGGGCACGATTTCAATGTCCGCGAGCCACTGGTATAGTCCGATAGTCGGACTTGTGCCCGTCTTTCGGTTGGCCCTCAAAGCTATGCATCGAGGAAAGGGAATTTTCGATGCCGATCGATGTTTTTTCGTACGGTGACCTCGTCTTCGACGTGGGTGCGAACGTGGGAAACAAGGCCGCCCAGTTCCTCGCCCGCGGGGCAAGAGTCGTGTGGTTCGAGCCGCCGCCCGCCGGGGGTGTAAGGTTGCGCTCGCGGTTTGGAGGCGCCCATAACGTGACAATCGTTCTAAAGGGCCGCGCGGTTCGCGCGG
>JBJTDB010000328.1:0-3596 GCA_046092145.1 Planctomycetia bacterium
TCCGGAGCTGGTTTCTCGAAAGGCCCCGCACCCGCTTCGGTGGCGTTTTTCTCGCGTCTGCGCAGACCGCGTCCCAAGTCGCAGTTTCCCGACATGCGTGGGTCGCGCCCGGCACGGCTCAGAGGCTGTGAATATCGATCACGGGCAGATCGTCGGGCGACACCTGAACCGCTTCGCGGTCGTCATGAGCTTGGACGAGCTCGCCCCAGGCGGTAGGCGGGCCGCGAGCGGGCGCAAACACCCCGTGGTAGCGATGCCGGTGCTTCCGCGGCGGCGGGACGAGATCGGCCAGGCGGTCCAAAAACTCAAACGGCGAGAGCTCGACAACGCCATTGGCTCCCGGCCGCGTGGAGTTTCGGGTGCGGCCGGGCACAGTATCTCAGGAGATGTTCCAGACTCTGAAAATAGCTCGGCACGTCGCGGTCGACGAGCGTGATCCTGACGCTCGCGTCGATGGAAAACCCGCTGTTCTCCCAGGCGAGCATGTCGGCGGCGGCCGCGGCGTCGAGCAGGCGAGTGAGCCTGAACCAGCGGATCACCCGACGACGCACCCGCTCGGTGAGCGCGGCCAGTTGGACGTGAGTGATCGGCCGCGCCGGCAGGAACGCCGACGGGGCGTCGCACCCTGCGTCGTCTGCAGCCGGCATGAAGACGCCGTCGGTGAAGCAGGCGTGGAGGTGGACATGATGGTTGAGCGCCGAACCGAAGCGGTGCAGGAAGGAGATGCCGCCGAGCCGCGGGTGGGCGGCTCTCGGCATGTCGGCATCAGGTGTCCCGCCTAACGCCGGGAGCAGCAGCCGCTCGACCTCGTCAAGAAAGATCTTCGTGAGTGCGGCGACGGCTCGGGGTCCGAGATAGCCGCGAAGCTCCTCCTCGACATAGCCCGGCACGGGCCGCTCGGCAGCTTCCCGCCACTCAAGCCAGCTCTCGAGGTTCTCGGAGATGACCCTGTGGAGCGGCGTCTTTTCGGGCCGGCGCCGCTCGTAGCGGCGGGACGCCGCGGGACCGCCGTGCGGGCGGCGTCGGCTTCGCGCGGGAAACCCTGTGACCGCGGCGACCATGGGCGGACCGGCAGGTGGACGGCGTGAGTAAACGGCCGTACACTATTCGCGAGACAGCGCGGTTCGCCAGTGCCGGATGGTGCCGATGGAGTGGATGCACGACCTATCGTGAAACCGGAGCATCGTCGGGGCGTCGTGCGGCTCGCTCGCCACGAGCGGGAAGCTTCCCTTTTTGGGTCCGAGCGGGCCGAGCGACGAGGTTTCGACGCGGCCGAGCAGCGCCGCCAGATCCTGCCGCCGAACCTGCGTGGCGAGGATCGCGATTCCCTCGTGGTGCACCGAGCCGGTGAGCCGTTCGAGATTCTCGTCGGCGACGATCTGGTAGCCCTTCCGCTCCCGGGCACACCATTCGAGCAGCCTGGCGAAATGCCTCTGCCGCCCCTGGCTCACATACACCCGCACGATCTCCTGCGGCCGCTTCGCGAAGATCGCCTCGCAGGCCCGCAGCCCGTGAAACATCTCTTCCGTCTTCGACTGGTGACGGGGCCTCGCCTCAGGCCCCCGCGGCGGTCGCGGCGGACTGGCCGGCCGACCAGCACGGGCGGGCTTCTTCATTCCTCGGGTCTTCTTCATGGTGGCCCAGTCTACTTACATGCGTGGGTCGCGTCCGGCACCGCTCAGAGCCTGTTGTGGATGTCGATCGCGGGCAGTTCGTCGGGCGAGGCTTGAAAGACGTCGCGATCGTCATGGATCTGCACGAGCTCGGGCTTGTAGTCGAACGTGTCGAGGTGCGAGAGGCCGCCGGGGCAGAAGATGTTGATCACGGCCTTCGCCTTCCCCGGAACGGTGCAGCCGGCAGGGAAAGGGATCGGGCATGACCATACGTCAGTCCACGTAGATGAATTCGTTGGCGTTGAGGTTTGCCTGCAAAAAAAGCCTCCACGCTTGATTATTTACAGGCAACCTATGTAATGTGGCTTGAGTTCCTATAGGTAAGCCGGTGATTTACGATGAAGCGGGGTATCGAAGAGCGTCTTCGTGACTGGAAGACAGCGGCCCGCCGCAAGCCGCTGATCGTGCGCGGCGCGAGGCAGGTGGGGAAGACCTGGTCTATCGAGCAGTTTGGCCAGGCCGAGTTCAGGAACGTCGCCACGATCGACTTCGAAAAGCGGCCGACCCTGAAGCCATTGTTCGCGAGCGATCTCTCGCCAGCCGTGTTGGTCGAGCAGCTGGAGTTGGCGACCGGCCAGCGGATTCGCCCCGGCGAGACGCTCCTCTTTCTCGACGAGATTCAGGCCTGCCCGCGGGCGGTCACGGCCTTGCGCTACTTCCATGAGGAACTGCCATCCCTGCACGTGGTCGCGGCGGGGTCCCTGCTCGATTTCGCACTCGCCGAGGTATCCGTGCCCGTCGGCCGTGTCTCCTATCTGGAGATGCACCCCTTGACGTTCCGGGAGTATCTGCGGGCGATCGGCAACGAGCCGGCCGCCGCCGCGCTCGCCGAGGGGCCGCGGTCGCTCGAGCCGCCGATCCACGACCTGCTGATGAACGCCCTGAAGCGATTCCTGTTCGTGGGCGGGATGCCCGAGTGTGTCGCGGTCGCGGCAGATGGCGGCACGCTGCGAGACGTGTTTGCCGTGCAGGATGACCTGCTGAAGGCCTACCGCGACGACTTCGCGAAGTATGGCGGACGTTCCGACCGGACGTGCCTCGACGCCGTCATGATCCACGCCGCCCGTCAGGTTGGCGAGCAGCTCAAATACACCACCCTGGACTCCCAGCACTCCGGGCAGACAAACCGCAAGGCGTTTGACCTGCTCTGCCTGGCTCGCGTGCTGCATAAAATCCCGTCGGCCAGCCCCGCCGGGCTGCCGCTCGGCGCATCGGCGAACGAGAAGCGGTTCAAGGCGGCTTTCGTGGACGTCGGCCTGATGCAGCGTCTGTGTGGCCTGCCCGTCGATCGCGAGATGCAGCACCGCGATCTGCTCGACATCTATCGAGGGAAGCTGGCTGAGCAGTTCGTGGCCCAGGAATTGCTCGTCGCACAGGATCGCGAACTGTATTATTGGGCGCGCGAGGTGCGGGGCAGCTCGGCGGAAGTCGACTACCTCGTCGCGCGGGACGGGCGGATTCATCCCGTCGAGGTGAAGTCGGGCACCGGCGGTCAGCTTCGGAGCCTGCACCGGGTGTTGGCTGACTATCCGGGCTGCGGCGACGGCTGGGTGCTCTCGGGCGGGCCCTTCGGCCGGCGGCCCGAGCAACGCATCGAGTTCATTCCCCTCTACTTCGCAGGGACACTGGCGGCAGGAAGCTGATTTGCCGTGCCGAGTGTCCGCCACCGGATGGTGATGGGCGCCCTCCGCAGCACTCGAGGATAGCCCGGTCAATGGCACTTCCGCAATCGTCTTCCGGCAGATGAGCGACTCGTGAGCCTCGGGGAGAGCGTCCCGGGCGTCCGGAGCTGGTTTCTCGAAAGGCCCCGCACCCGCTTCGGTGGCGTTTTTCTCGCGTCTGCGCAGACCGCGTCCCAAGTCGCAGTTTCCCGACATGCGTGGGTCGCGCCCGGCACGGCTCAGAGGCTGTGAATATCGATCA
>JBJTDB010000329.1:0-1338 GCA_046092145.1 Planctomycetia bacterium
GTATTTGTAGTGGCTCGGAAGGTGATTCACGTATTCGGCCAGCGACGTGTCGAGGTAGGGCGACCGCACCTCCAAGGAATGGAGCATGCTGGCCCGATCGACTTTCACGAGGATGTCGTTGGTGAGATACGACTCCTGGTAGAAGTCCAGGGCCAGAGCGATGGGATCGGCGAATCCTCCTCGGCCGGAATCATGCCACTCCGGCGCCTCGGGCAGTCGTACGTCCGGGAGCAACGTCGTGAGCTGCTCTCGTGAGAAAGCTCCCATCCAGGTTCGCACTCGTTCCGCGGCCGGCACGTGCATCCCGCGCAGGAAACGGCTCGCTTTGAACGCCAGCGACATGTTCGCGTCAGAGTCGGTCAGGAGGCGGGTCATCGGCGATATCGCGGCCCGGTGTGCCCAGCGAGGTACGAGCCGCTCATACCATGCCGCGGGTGCGAGGGCCTTGAACGGGTCGTAGCCGGCGAGGAGTTCGTCCGCCCCGTCGCCGCCCAGCACCGTCTTCACATGCTCGGAGGCAAGTTCGCACAGCAGCGACGTCGGGAGCAGGGACGGATCGGCGAACGGCTCGTCGATCATCGTGAAAATGTGGCTTGCCCGCTCGACCATCGCCGTACTCGTGAACACCCGGTGGTGGTGATCCGTGCCGAAGTGGCGGGCGACCTCCGTCGAAAACGGGGTTTCATCGAACGAATGCTCGTCAAAGCCGATCGAGAAGGTCTTGAGTGGCATGCATCCGGCGCGCTGCGCGCAGGCCACGATGCTGGAGGAGTCGATTCCGCCCGAGAGCAGCACGCCGACGGGAACGTCCGCCATGAACCGCCGCTTGACCGAGTGGACGAGAAGTTCGATGAGTGTATCGCCGGCCTCGGAGTAGGGGGGTGGTTGTGTCGCCTGTGGGACATCGTCATAGGCGACGGCGCGTCGCCAGAACGCCCACTCTTGAAACCCTTCACGCTCGCTGCCAGGCAGACCATACGAGAAAGCCGACCCGGGACCGATCTGTGCGATGCCGTCCCAGATGCTCTGGCTGCCCGTGACATAGTCGTTGAGCAGGTAGGAGACGATCGCCCGATCGGATACGGTGACCGCCGCAGCGATCTCCCGACAAGCCAGAAGCGACTTCAATTCGGAGGCGAATGCGAACCGGAACCGGCCGAACGGCCGAGTCGTGTAGTAGAGCGGCTTTTCACCGAAACGGTCTCTCGCGCCGAAGAGAATGCGTCGCGATCGGTCATACAGCACGAACGAGAACATGCCGTCCAGCTGCGTGACGCACTCGATGCCGTAACGACGATACGCCCGCAGGATGGTTTCGGTATCAGACGTGGTTCGGTA
>JBJTDB010000330.1:0-6705 GCA_046092145.1 Planctomycetia bacterium
GTCGTCGATCCCGCCGTCTGGTTCGATCGCGAGATCGTGGCGGGCGCGGCGCAGTTCGCCCGCGAGGCGGGCGACTGGCAGCTCTACGTGGAGGAGGAATCCCCGAATCGGCTGCCCGACCTGCGGTCATGGCGAGGGCACGGCATCATCACGTCGTTCAGCGATCGCCGCGTGGCCCGCGCGATCGTGGCGACGGGTCTGCCCGCCGTGGCCGTCGGAGGCTCGTCGTATGCCGAAGCGATCGAGGGCATTCCCTGTGTGTGCAGCGACAATGCCGCGATCGCGATGCTGGCCGCGGAGCATCTGCTCGATCGCGGCCTGCGGACGTTCGGCTATTACGGCACCGTCGTCAGCGACACGACCGGCTGGTCGCAGGCCCGCGGCCAGGCCTTCGCGGCCCGCGTCGGCATGGCCGGCCAGCCGTGCGACGTGCTCACGGCGAGCCGCTCATCCCGGCACTGGAGCCACGTGCAGGCGGAGCTGTGTCGCTGGCTGAAGCCGCTGCCGAAGCCCGTCGGAATCATGGCCTGCGACGACATCCGCGCGCGGCATGTGCTGGAGGCCTGCCGCACCCTCGGCTGCCGGGTGCCCCACGACGTCGCCGTGATCGGCGTGGACAACGACGAACTCATCTGCGATCTCGCCGCACCGCCCCTTTCGAGCGTCGCCCAGGCGACCCGCCGGATCGGCTACGAGGCGGCGCGGCTCGTCGACCATAAGATTCGCAACGCGGCCGGCGCGGACGGCGCGGCCAGACGCCCCGGCGGCGGCGGGCTCCTGGCCATCCCGCCGGTCGGCGTCGTGGCCCGCGGATCGACCGACACGCTCGCCGTGGCCGATCCGGTGATCGCGAAGGTGATCCGGCTCATCCGCGACCAGGACCTGCACGACCTGCAGGTGGCAGACATCGTGGCCGCCTCGGGGCTGCCGCGGTGGAAGCTGGAGAGCCGGTTCAAGCGGTGCGTGGGCCACTCGATCCACGACGACATCGTCCGCACGCGGCTGGCCGCGGCGATGGTGCTCGTGCGGACGACCGCCCTGCCCCTCAAGCTGGTCGCGCCGCGGGCCGGTTTTCATTCCGTGCCCTACATGGTGACGATGTTCAAGCGGCACTTCGGCGTCACACCCGCCAAGCTCCGCAAACACGAGCAGGCCACGGTGGTGCGGCCGATCTAAATCCGTGCTGGAGCGTGCCCCGATTTCGAATCAACCCACGATTTCGCCGGCCCAGAGCCGACGAAAAATCGGCCGCGGGAAGCACGCGACACGCCGCTGTCGAAGAGGTAAAACTTCGGGTGGCTGACCTGTTTCGTGGCCCGCTTGAGTTTCCAGGCGGGGAGCCAGGCGCCGAGCAGCGTATCCACGATAATCTCGAACCAGTTCTGCACAGACTGGCAGCTCACGGGGCTTCTCGGTTCGACGGTTGCAGTTTTCGAAGGCCGGTTCCTCACCCAAAAAGCCCCCGGTGGGAACCGGGGGATCAAAACGGGCCGCCACGCCACACCATCCCCAGGTTTCCACAGTCTGCTAGCGCACCAGCCGCAAAACGCCCCCGTCACGGACCACGCCGTGCTTCGCGTCCACCGCGGCATCGACCGGATCGGGGCCGGTCTGGCCGAGGCGGCGGCGGATCTCCTTCCGCAGCCACCAGTAGCCGGAGTTCCACGAGTAGAGAATGTTGCCGTGCGGCTGGCCGTTGACCGTGCTGATCGATTCGTTGAATGCCGGCACATGCGCGATCTCGCGCTCGATCCGCTCGGCCAGCAGGCGGTCGATCTCGGCCGGGTCGGCCCCGTGCACCTCAGCGAGCAGGTAGTTGGCGGCGTCGTTCAAAAACCAGGAGCCGCCGTAGCAATAGACGCCGCTGTGGCCGGGAAGCAGCGCGCCGTCGGCGGTGGAGATCACCCGCAGCCCGTAGGGCGACTTCACCTTCTCGCTCGTCCGGAAATGCGTGAGCACCTGCTCGTCGGTGAGCAGCTTCTTGCCGAAGACGGCATAGGTGAGCGTGGCGCCGTAGAGCGTGTCCTGGCCGAGCGTGTCGGGCTTCTTGCGGCTGGTGGGCATGAAGCCGCGCGTGGTGTTGAAGAGCCCGCGGTAGGCGGCGATCGCCCGGTCGATCTCCTGGTCGGTGACGCCGAGCCCAAGCTCCTTCGCGGCCAGCAGGGCACCGCAGTGGAAGCCCTGGTTGCTCGTCGGCGAATCGTCGTCGTCGTAGGGGAGCACGTCGTGGTAGGTCTTCCAGCCGCCGTTCTTGGGCACGCCCACGAGCGGCGCGGGCACGAAGAGGCCGTCGTGCTCGTGGGTGCGGATGAAGTCGTAGGCCCGCTTCACGAGTTCGTCGTTGACGGTGCCCCCCGCCCGCTTCATGAGCACGGCCCAGATCAGGTAATACTGGGCGTTGTCTTCGTAATCCATCCGCGTCCAGAAGACGGCCCGGTTGGATTCGACGGTCTTCTCGGGATCGTCGAGGCCCATCGCCGTGTAGAAGCCGTCGGTCACCCACTGCTTCCAGCCGTAGGAGAGGCCGGAGATGAAGATGTAGCGGCCGTCCCGCGGCTGGTCGGCGGCGTCGCGGGCGAGGTTGCGGCGCAGGAGATAGAGCGATGTGTTGCGGAGGATCGCCTCCACGGCCGATTGGTTCCAGCCCTTAGCGTTGGCGACGGCCAGGTGGGCGGCGAGCTGGGCGTCGTAGTGGGTGCGGGCCGGGCTGGCAAACACCCAGGTCGTGAATCGCAGCGTCTGGCCCGGGGCGATCCGCTGCCAGCCGTCCATCCGATATTGATAGATGTCGCGGGCGTCCTCGCCCGGCCCGACGATCATCGTGTAGGGCTCGCAGCCGTCGCCGGTCGTGATCTCGAGCCGGCGGGCCGGCGGATCGAAGCCCACCTGGCAGCGGTTTTCCCAGAGGCCGGGAGAATCGGGCGCGAGGCCGAAGACACGATGGGCCGTTTGCAGCATCGCCACCGGAAAGGTCTGGTGCTTTTTCTTGCGGTCGCCGGCGTCGTAGACGATCTTCCCCGACTCGCGGCCGGAAAACGACGCCTGCTCGCCGTCGATCGCCAGGTCGAGCGGAAAGGCGACGGTGAACTGGTGCGCGGGGGGCGTGGCCGACGCGGGCGACGGCTGGCCGGCGGCATCGGCGGGCGTTGCCGCGTCGGCCGTCACCTCGAACACGCGCTCCACGAGCGCCGGCGTCTTCTGCTCGAGCGACCAGCGAAACATGAGCGGCCCGATCTTTTCCGGGCCGAGGACGATCCCCCTGCCCTGCTCCGCCTGCGTGTGAAACCGCACCGGCTGCCACTGGCCGCCGGGCAGTTTGACCGCGACCCCCGCCGGGGCCTCGGCCGCGGAGCGGGCCACCAGCGTGTCGCCGGAGCGGTATTCGATGCCGATCGATCCGTTCGCCGCGTCGGCCTCGCGAACGACGACCGGCCGGATCTCGACCACATCAGCGGTGGCCGCGGCGACGGCTGAAGGCCGCAGGACATGACAGACCGCGAGCGACAGGAGCGGGAGCATGTGGGTGTGTTTCATGCTTCCGATCCTGCCCGGCCCCGACGAGCCAAGGAATGGCAAATCCTGCTGCCGGCATGGCATTTTCTGCCGCAGACTGCCGGCCTGCATCTACAAGCAGCGGGAAAGGGAGGTGCGGAAAAGGGGACGCAGCGGCCGCAGTTCAATTTCCGACGCGTGTGGCCGCATGGAAATGGATCGCGTCACCCCCCCGGCTTCCGCCGGGGGCTTTTGGTGGAGCGACCATCCCCATCCCCCGAAGCCCCTCGCGGCAGCGAGGGGATGACGCGGCGTTCACACCAATCGATCCACGACGACATCGTCCGCACGCGGCTGGTGGCTCGCGTCAGGGCAGCGGGTTTTGCCCAACTTGAAATGTTCTTATATCGCCGATAGATTTCTTGGAACATGAAAACTTTCTTTCATACAAGAACCTTTTACAACGCCCGCATCGCCCCGTGGATCGGCAAACCGGTCATCAAGGTGCTCACCGGCATGCGGCGGGTCGGAAAAAGCTGCGTGCTGCGGCAGGTCGCGGCACTGTTGCGGGCCCAGGGCCTTCCCGAAAAACGCCTGCTCTTCCTCGACAAGGAAGACCTCGCCTTCGACGCCATTGGCAACCACCGCCACCTCGCGGCATGGATCAAGAAGCACGCCCCGTCTGGTCGCTCCGCCCTGCTCGTGGACGAGGTGCAGGAGATCGAGGGCTGGGAACGCGTGGTCAATTCGTGCCTGAAGGAAGGCCGCTTCGATATCTTCGTGACGGGCTCCAACGCCCGGATGCTGTCGTCGGATCTCGCCACGCTGCTCTCCGGTCGGTACGTCGAGATTCCGATCTTTCCGCTGAGCCTGCCCGAGTTTCTACAATTCCAGGGTGAGCCGGTGACCGTCGCGCGGGAGGTTTTCGCAAAGTATCTCCGGTACGGCGGTCTTCCCGCGATCCATCAACTCGGCGACGACGAGCACAACCGCTACCAATACCTGTCGTCGGTGTTCGACACGATCGTGCTCAAAGACATCATCACCCGCCACGAAGTGCGGAATGTGCCGCTCTTCCAGAACATCTGCCGCTTCGCCTTCGACAATACCGGGCAGCTCTTCTCGGCGAAACGCGTCGCCGACTATCTGAAGAGCCAGCGGCTGACGGTGACGGTGGATACCGTGCAGCGATACGTCGGGTATTTGTGCGACGCCTTCGTCTTTCAGCGGGTTCGTCGATACGACCTCCGCGGCAGACGCCACCTGGAGATCAACGAAAAGTATTACCCGGGCGACATCGGGCTCCGCCACGCCGTGCTCGGATACCGCGAGGATGCGATCGGCGGACTCCTGGAGTCACTGGTCCACCAGGAACTGCTGCGGCGGGGCTATGCCGTTTCCGTGGGGAAGCTCGGAAGTCGGGAGATCGACTTCGTGGCCGAGCGCGGCCGGGAACGGCTCTACGTGCAGGTCGCCTACCTGATGCCGACGCGCGAGACCCGCCAACGCGAGTTTCAGCCCCTCGAAGACGTGCCCGACAATCACCCGAAGGTCGTCCTCAGCCTCGACCCCGTGCCGGTGGAGCACCCGGGCGGCATCGACCACATGCATATCGTCGACTTCCTGATGGGCCCCTGACGCGCGAAAAGGGGCACGCGAACAGGGGACGAAGCCGCCCCTCGCGGCAGCGAGGGGATGACGCCTGGCACTGGAACGGCCATAAAAAGCAGGCGGCTGGAACGCTGGTCGCCTTTGTGTTGACACCAAAACACTCATGAGTAAATTCACATGCACGTGAAATCACTCGCGCTCGCGACGTGTTCCGAAGGCCATTTGCGACTGGTGAACCGTGAGTCTCGCCCGTTCGATCATGTCCGCCGTCGGCGATGATCTCCGCGACAAAATGGTGTTCGTTGGCGGGCCGCGGCAGGTCGGCAAGACCACGCTGAGCCTCTCGTTGCTGGGGCCACAGGCGACCGCGGCGTCGCCCGCGTATCTCACTTGGGATTCGCTTGCCGATCGCGAGGCCATCCTGACTGGGCGGCTTCCGGATGGCGGCTTATGGCAAGGCGGCAAGTCGCTCGTGATCCTGGACGAGTTGCACAAATTCGCCGGCTGGCGAACGCTCGTGAAGGGCTGGTTTGACAAGCACCGAACCACGACAGCGTTTCTCGTGACCGGCTCCGCCCGCCTCGACTATTACCGAAAGGGGGGCGACTCGCTGGTCGGTCGTTTTCACTACCACAGGCTCCACCCGCTCTCGCTGCGTGAAGCAGGTGCCGACGTTACCGACCTGTTGCGATTCGGTGGCTTTCCGGAACCGTTCGTGAAAGGCCAGGAGCGATTTCACCGTCGGTGGCTGCGGGAGGTATCGGCTCGGATTCTGCACGACGACCTACGTGATCTCGAGCGGGTGCGGGAAGTCACGCAACTCGAACTGCTGCTCCATCACCTGCCCGCGTGCGTCGGCTCGCCATTATCGGCGAACTCGCTCGGCAGGCTCCTCCAGGTGTCACATGCCAGCATCGAGCGGTGGCTTGCGATGTTTGAGCGGCTCTACCTCGTCTACCGTATCGAGCCCTTTGGCGCGCGGCGCATTCGCGCGGTGCGAAAGGAGCGAAAGCTGTATTTCTGGGACTGGTCGCGGGTGCCTGAGCCGGGCCCACGGTTCGAAAACCTCGTCGCCAGCCACCTTCTCAAGTATTGCCATGCCGTGGAGGATGGAGAAGGCCACGCGATGGAGTTGCGGTTCATTCGTGACACCGACAAGCGCGAGGTCGACTTCGTCGTGCTCCGAGACGGCCGCCCGGAGTTCGCGGTGGAGTGCAAGACGGGCGATCGCGAACCAGCCCCTGCATGTCGTTACTTCCGGGAACGGACGGACATCCCGGCCTTTTACCAGGTGCACTGCGGCTCTCGCGACTACGGCGACGCGCGATCGGGCACCCGCGTGCTGCCCTTCGCCCGCTTCTGCAGTGAACTTGGTCTGCCGTGAACAGACACGACACCGAGGGGATGACGCCGTCCATCGCCATCCGGGCATTGATGGCAAACGCCGATCGGGATGGCGGCCCCTCCACAGCCGGCGGAGCCGGCCCGTAGCCGCGGATTGGTAATCTGCGGAATGCGGTTCGCCACGGTGTGCAGACCGCCAGTCTGCACCTACGGGGGAGCGGCGAAGACGCCGCTCGCGGTCAGCGACGAGGCGTGGCC
>JBJTDB010000331.1:0-9428 GCA_046092145.1 Planctomycetia bacterium
CCCCCCACAGCCGGCGGAGCCGGCCCGTAGCCGCGGATTGGTAATCTGCGGAATGCGGTTCGCCACGGTGTGCAGACCGCCAGTCTGCACCTACGGGGGAGCGGCGAAGACGCCGCTCGCGGTCAGCGACGAGGCGTGGCCCCCGCATCATCCCCGGGTTTCCACCCGGGGCTCCGCGGCACCCACAAAACGCCACGCCGACAGCAGGATTTGGTGGCTGGCACCTTTTGCCCGTCAGGGATCTTTCAGATCCAATGCGAGCACCTTGCCGGCCGTGCCGACGGTTTCCGTCAAGCCTGACGTCGCGGGATCAGCGTAATGAACGGGGATCGCCGACTTGCCGCCAATGCCGGTCCCCCGGTCTCGCTCGATCGGCTCCGTCCCCTTGATCGTCGACGTGATCGATATGCCATAGGTTCCGGGGAGCACTCCATCCCGCGGCCGGAACGTGGAGAGAGCGAAGGTGCCGTCAGCGCCGATGTTGGCCAGCGCCACCCGCCCCTGGTTGGCCTGAGCAGGACTGAACATGACCGTGCCATTGGTCAAAGGGCGGCCCTTGTACGTGACGGTCCCTCGTACCGGGACCATGACCGGCCCAGCAGGACCGCAACCGCCCGTCAGCACGACGCAGACCAAGAGGACGAGCAGCCCGGAAACGGCGCGACGAGCGGTCGCCGCCTGGGGCCGCCTTGCGGATGAAACACGGCGACGGCGAAGACCCGCCGCTGCCATCGAATGAAGGAACGCCATGCCTGGCCAGCCTCGCTAAAAGTTCGTGTTCGACTCGCCGCCGGCCCGGGTGCCGAGATAGGAAAGCACGAAAAGATCGACGGTTTGCTTGATGAACTGCACGGATCCATCGACGAACACAAACTGGGCGCCGTCCGGGTGAAAACTACTGAAATTTTTGTTGTAGTACTTGGTGTTGTAGGTGGACACGTTCACCCCATGCACGGTGGACGCCATGGAAATTGGGTCCATCCACTGGTTGACCGCCCCGTCTGACGCCGCCGTTCCGACCTTTGTCTCTCCGACGAAAAGCGTCTTCGACGTTCCGTCCGTGACGTTTTTCGAGTTGAAATAGGTCTTCCGCAGGGCGAACATCCCGGAGCCACCATTGATGTCAACCGAGGCGTAGTGCCATCCGGCTTGGTTGGTGCAAAGTCAGTTCGCTTGGCTGGCCAGGCAGAGACCGCACGAAAGACTGCCCGAATAAGGGTAAACGGCGACGGGCCCCGCACTCCCTGAGTAGTTGGCGATTGCGGCGGTACCCGGCGAATAGGAGCCTGTATAGCCCGCGACTGTCCGGCGGGACGTTTCACTCGGGCAAACGTAGGTGTCGATGATCGTCTGATGCTGAGGAATCGCTTTCCAGGTCGAACTGGAGCAGCCGGCGGACGTTGGGTCCAACAGCGACAGCTGGTCCCAGAGGCTGTTCTGCTCGACATAGGGAAGGATGAACACTCGCCAGTTGAAGCCGTGGTTTCCCGTGTTCACCGGCCCGGGCCCAAAAAAGTCGGTTCCCATGCTGCCGCCCCACGGAAAGGCTTCTTTGGCGTTCTCATAATTGTGGAGTGCGAGTCCGATCTGTTTCATGTTGTTGGCGCAGGCCGACCGCCGCCCGGCCTCCCGCGCCACCTGGATCGCGGGCAGAAGCAGCATGACCAGCACGGCAATGATCCCGATCACCACGAGCAGCTCGACGAGCGTGAACCCCCTGAACATCCAACCTTGTTTGGGTTTCATGATGGTCCGATCCTTTCCCCGATATGACGTCACGATAAAGAAGAAAAACGCAGGACGCCCCACGTCATCAAGGAAAGCATATCCCCCCCCCCGTCCATGGCCTTTTCTGCTACCCCTTTGCAGGATTTGGTATGGCCGCTCGGCGGATTAAAATCTCAGAAAACAGATCATTTTGCAGGAGTGGCCCGCGTGCGGGCCCGGGACCGGATTCCATGCGACGCGGCGGCCATCTCACCCCGAAAGACCAGCGGCTCGAGGCCGTGCTCGTGTCGGCCAACCATGGCCTCACGCCCTTTCCGAAAACCCGCTGGGTCATGTCTCGCTGGAACGACTGGGTGATCGACATCATCTTCAGCAACCAGCGACAACGCATCGGCACCGGCGAGGCATTCCTGCGGAAGGCCGGCACCGTCGCCCTCTACCGGCCCAAGCTCCGGTATTACGAATGGCAATCGGAGGGACGGTCGCAGCATGAGTCGTGGGTGATCTTCAAACTTTCAGGCTCCATGCACCGGCTCTTCCTCGATCTCACGGCCGACGGCGGCTATTGCCACCTCCGTGATCCGGAGCGGCTCATCGCCGAAGGCCTGCGAAACGTCAGCGGCCATGTCCACCACCGAAGAAAGCTTCACGCACTGAGGGCCCAGGCCGATTTTCTCGAGATCATCGGGCTGGTCGCCACGTCGCACCCCGTCGGGCAGCGGCTGCGACAGGTGCGGAGGGAGATCGAACCGTATCGCTCCCGCGACCTGGTGGCGGTCGTCGAGCGGTTCATCAAGGAGCGGATCGCCGACCCCCTGAAGGTGGCCGATCTCGCCAAACATGTCGGCACTTCCGTTTCGACGTTTGCCCACACCTATCCGGCCCTGGCGGGCGAATCGCCCCATCGGACGATCGTGCGGCTCAAGAACTCAGCCGCCAAAAGCCTGCTCGTGCGGGACCGGCTCACGGTCCGTGAGGTGGCGCACCGCCTGGGCTACTCGACGGAGTATCAGTTTTCCCGGTCGTTCAAGCGGGTGGAGGGGCTCTCCCCGCTCAACTACGTGCGGTCGATGACCACCAAAGAATGGCTGTGACCGCGCCGCAGGTCAGCCCGCCATCGCCTTCGAGAGATTCGCGTCGATCGCCGCCAGAAAATCCTGCGTCGTGAGGTGCGGCTGGGCGGGGCCGACGAGGATCGCGAGATCCTTCGTCATCGTGCCCGCCTCGACCGTCTCGATGCAGACCTTCTCGAGTACCTCGGCAAACCTCGTCACCGCCGGCGTGCCGTCGAGCCGGCCGCGGTGGGCCAGGCCTCGCGTCCAGGCGAAGATCGAGGCGATCGGATTGGTGGAGGTCGGCTTGCCCTGCTGGTGCTGGCGGTAATGCCGCGTCACCGTGCCATGGGCCGCCTCGGCTTCGATCGTCTTGCCGTCGGGCGTCATGAGCACGCTCGTCATGAGGCCCAGCGACCCGAAGCCCTGGGCCACCATGTCGCTCTGCACGTCGCCGTCGTAGTTCTTGCAGGCCCAGACATAGCCCCCCTCCCACTTCAGCGCAGAGGCCACCATGTCGTCGATCAGGCGATGCTCGTAGGTGATGCCTTTTTCGCTGAACTCCGCGCGGAATTCCTGATCGAAAATCTCCTGGAAGATGTCCTTGAACCGGCCGTCGTAGGCCTTGAGGATCGTGTTCTTCGTGGAGAGGTAGACGGGATACCTGCGGGCCAGGCCGTAGCGGAAACTTGCCCGGGCGAAGTCGCGGATCGAGTCGTCGAGGTTGTACATCGCCATCGCGACGCCGGGCGACGGAAACTCGAAGACCTTCATCTCCATCGGCTTCGAGCCGTCGGACGGTGTGAACGTGAGCGTGAGCGTGCCCTCCCCCGGGATCTTCAGATCGGTCGCGCGATACTGGTCGCCGAAGGCATGGCGGCCCACCACGATCGGCTTCGTCCAGCCCGGCACCAGCCGCGGGATGTTCCTGATGATGATCGGCTCGCGGAAGATGACGCCGCCGATGATGTTGCGGATCGTGCCGTTGGGGCTCTTCCACATCTGCTTGAGGCCAAACTCCTTCACGCGGGCCTCGTCGGGCGTGATCGTGGCGCACTTCACGCCCACGCCACACGCCTGGATCGCCTCGGCCGCATCGACGGTCACCTGGTCGGAGGTGGCATCGCGGTTCTGGATCGAGAGGTCGAAATAGCGGATATCGACGTCGAGATAGGGCAGAATCAGCTTGTCCTTGATGAACTGCCAGATGATCCGCGTCATCTCGTCGCCATCGAGATCGACGACCGGGCCCGCGACCTTGATCTTCGTTGCCATGAGCATCCTCCGCATTGCAATGCGGCAGAGGCTACGGACTGGCCAGGGTTTTCGGAAGCCTCACCAGCGCCGCCAGCGTGTCGGCCGCGGCGTCGATCTCCTCGACCGCGATCCATTCGTCGGCCGTGTGGGCCTGGGCGATCGACCCGGGACCGAACACCACGCTCGGCACGCCCGCCGCGGCGAAGACGCTCGCATTGGTTCCATAGCGGGCCGCCATCCGCCGCGGACTGCCACCGCGGGATGAGGCCGCCTCCGCGAGACGGTCGGCCAACGCCGCCGACTGCGGATCAGTGTCGGAAAGCCCGGCGTTTTCCAGAAACGGCTCCTCGTGCTCCACCCGGGCGGCACCGCAGGCCGCCGCGATCCGGCCGATGACCTCGTTGCGAGCACCGCTGGGCGATTCCCCCGGAACGACCCGTCGATCGATCTCCAGCACCACAAGATCGGGCACGAGATTCACCCCCATGCCGCCATGCACCGTGCCGACGCTCACGGTCGGCGGGCCACAGGGATGCCCGGGGTTTCTCGTGAGCAGCTCCGCGGCGATTGACTCGATCGCGAGGATCGCCCGGCCCGCCGGATAGATCGCGTTCTCGCCGCGCTCGGGATAGGAACTGTGGCAGGATCGCCCATGGATCTTCACCCGCCACCGCACGGCCCCCTTGTGCTGCGTGACGATGTCGAGATCGGTCGGCTCGGCCACCACGGCCGCCGTCGGAATGCCGCCGATGAGCTTTTGCAACGGCTCGTCGGCCGACAGTTCTCCCCCTTGGGCGGCCCACGCCCGGGCGAGCGCCTTGGCACCTGAAAATCCGAACTCCTCGTTGACGGTCGCCGAAAAGACGACCGTCGCCAGTCGCGGCAGATCGCCCGCCCGCAGCCGGTCGAGGGCCACGAGCATCGCCGCCATGCCCCCCTTCACATCGCAGGCGCCGCGACCATAGAGACGCCCGTCGCGCACCAGGGGCGTAAACGGCTCGATCGTCATGCCATCGACGGGGACCGTGTCTTGATGGGCATCCCAAAGGATGACGGGAGCGTTCGGCACGGTGGCCTCGAGCCGGGCGACCACGTTGTCGCGGCCGGGGGCGACCTTCTGACGCACCCACGGAATGCCGGCGGCGGTGAATCGCTGCACCAGATATTCCGTGACCCGCCCTTCCAGATATTCCGGGCCGGAGATATCGCGGCCCATCGGGTTGACGCTCGGACGCCGGACGAGGTCGGCGAGGACGGCCACGGTGTCGGACATGCGAGTCACCCTACCAAAACGGGCGTTTTCTTTCCGTCGGGCGGCTCATCCGCGGGAAAACCAGCCCGGCTCGTCCGTTGCCTCCACGATCGGTATAACTTGGACGGTCATGACGGCTGGCCGGCGGGCTCCGAGCCCCCGGCTTTTTTTGGCGGCGACTTCGTGACGAATTTCACGAAGTCGCCTCCTGCGGCCGATTTTGACGATGCACGGTTCCGCAGCAGCCCCCGACAGCCACCCAGCCCGCCATGGATGCCATCCTTCCGGTTCTGCTGTTCGTCGCCATCGCCGCGGCGGTTTCGGTCGGGCTGGTCGTCTTCGCGGAGCTCGTCGGCCCGAAACGGAAGGGGGCCGTCAAGGAGATGCCGTATGAGAGCGGCATGGACCCGGTCCATGACACCCGCCGCCGGTTCGACGTTCGCTTCCACCTCGTGGCGATCACGTTTCTCGTGTTCGACGTCGAACTGCTCTTCCTCTATCCCTGGGCAGTCGCGAGCCGCTCCGCGTCGGGCGTCGATGCGGCCGTGGCAGGCGGACTCGTGTCGTGCCGCGGGCTTGTCTTCGCCGGCGCGATGGCCTTCATTGCCTTGGTGATCGTCGGATTCGCGTACGACTGGAGAAAGGGGGTCTTCCGATGGCGGTGAGCGACCTGCAACTTCCCGAAAACGTCGTCGTGAGCAAACTCGACGAGTTGGCCAACTGGTGCCGCAAGAACAGCCTGTGGCCGATGCCCTTCGCCACCGCCTGCTGCGGCATCGAGCTGATGGCGACCGGCGCGAGCAAGCACGATCTCGCCCGATTCGGCGCCGAGGTCTTCCGCTTCAGCCCGCGGCAGTGCGACCTCATGATCGTGGCCGGCCGCGTGGTGATGAAGATGCTGCCGGTGCTGCAGCGGATCTGGCAGCAGATGCACGAGCCCAAGTGGTGCATCTCGATGGGCGCCTGCGCGAGCACGGGGGGCGTCTTCGACACCTACGCCGTCGTGCAGGGCATCGATCGCTTCATCCCGGTCGATATGTATGTGCCCGGCTGCCCGCCGCGGCCCGAGCAGCTGATCCAGGCGATCATCGACCTGCAGGACAAGATCCAACGCGAGGGCACCATCACCGGCCGCGAGTTCGACACCCGCGAACGGCAGCAGCGGAAGCGGGCCCTCGTGGAGATCACGTCGCCGCTCTCGCTCGACGCCGCCCGCAACCCCGTGCTCCAGCGGGAACTGGCCGCCACGGCCGCAGCCCGTCCCTGACACTCCGAGCCCCGATGCCCCACCAGCCACCAGCCGCAGATGATGTCGTCGCCGCCCTCGCCGCACGGGTCGCGGGGGTGACGTCGTCGGCCTACCGGGGCCAGACCCGCGTGGTGGTGCCGGCGGCGGAGTCGCGCGAGGCTTTTGAATTCCTCCGCGAGCAGGGCTTCGACCTGCTCGTCGATGTCACCTGCGTGGACTACCTCGACTACCGCGGCGCGAAGCACCGCTACGGGCTCGTCTACCTGCTGGCCAACACGGCGACCAACCAGCGACTCACCGTCCGCGTGTTCGTGGACGACCCGTCGCCGACGGTCCGCAGCGTCGTGCCGATCTGGGAGGGCGCCAACTGGCTCGAGCGCGAGGTCTGGGATCTCTTCGGCATCCGCTTCGAGGGCCATCCCGATCTCCGCCGGCTCGTGATGCCCGAGGAGTTCACCGCCCATCCGCTCCGCAAGGACTACCCGCTCCAGGGCCGCGGCGAACGCCACAACTTCCCCGTCATCACCCGAGACCACAGCTAGACCATGTCGATCGCTCCCGCCGAATTCGACGTCACGAGCCGCGGCCCCGAGGCAGGCGCCCGCAGCGAAGACTATCTCTGGACGCTCAACTTCGGGCCGCAGCATCCCGCCACCCACACGACGCTGCGGCTCGTGCTCAAGCTCGAGGGCGAGCGGGTGGTCGATGCCTTGCCCGAGATGGGCTACCTGCACTCCGGCTTCGAGAAGATCGGCGAGCATCTCACGTTCAACCAATACGTGACCGTCACCGACCGGATGAACTACATCTCGCCGATGGCCAACAACGTGGCCTGGCACCATGCTGTCGAGGCCCTGCTCGGGCTCGAACTCACGCCCCGCTGCCGATACATCCGCACGATCATCGCCGAATTGGCCCGGATCAGCGACCACCTGCTGTGCAACGGCGCGGTGGGGCTCGACACCGGCGCCTTCACCTTCTTCCTCTACGCCTTCTACCAGCGTGAGGTGATCTACGACATCTTCGAGACGCTCTGCGGGGCCCGCTTCACCAATTCCTACACCCGCGTCGGCGGCGTGTCGCAGGACTTCACGCCGCGGGTGATCGAGAAGATCCGCACGTTCGTGAAGACATTCCCGAAGACGATCGACGACATGGAACGGCTGCTCACCCGCAATCGCATCTTCGTCGATCGCACGAAGGGCGTGGGCGTACTCACGAAGGAGGAGGCGATCAATCGCAGCGCGACCGGCCCGGTGGCACGGGCCAGCGGCGTCCCCCGCGACCTCCGGAAAGACGAGCCCTACCTCGCCTACGCCGATTTCGAATTCAAGGTGCCCTGCGCCGCCGCCGGCGATTGCTACGCCCGCTACCTCGTGCGGATGCAGGAGATGCGGGAGAGCCTCTCGATCGTCGCCCAGGCGCTCGAGAACCTGCCGAGTGGGCCGGTGAACGTTGGCATCGACCAGCGGACGGCCCTGCCGACCAAGAAGCAGGTCTACTCGTCGATCGAGGGCACGATCTCGCACTTCGAACTGTCGATGAGCAACCGCGGCTTCGAGGTGCCGTGCGAGGAGTCGTATGCCGCGATCGAGGCGCCCAACGGCGAACTCGGCTTCTACATCGTGGGCGACGGAAACGAATCGGCCTACCGGGCCCGCTGCCGGCCACCCTCCGTGCTCCACTTCGCCCTCTTCCCCCACCTGATCCGCGGCCACACGCTCTCCGACGTCGTGGCCGTGCTCGGCAGCCTCAACATCATCGCCGCGGAGCTCGACCGATGAAGAAAGACTGCCCTTTCACCTACGGGAGGAAGGGGTTGCCCGTGTCGTCGAAACGGCGTTGCTGGCCAGCGGAGCCATGGATGGCGGAGCGCAGCCAGCATCGAGTGAGCGAAGGCCAGGATGGCCGCAGCGAACGTCCGGGGAGACGGCAGGGGCAACCCCTTCCGGAACCTCACACTGCGGGAAGGTGCCTGAAGCCTTCGTTCAAAGCATGATCGCCAAGAAAAAAATCCTCACCGACGAGATGGTGTCGCAGATCGAGGCGCTCGCGCCGCGGTATCCCAATCGCCGCGCCCTCACGCTGCCGGCGTTGCACATCGTCCATGCGGCGCTGCGGCAGGTGCCGCTGGAGGCGGTCGTCGAGATCGCCGAGGTGCTCGGCCTCGCGCCGGCCGAGGTGCAGGACACGCTCACCTTCTACCAGTTCTTCCACCAGGAGAAGCCGCACGGGAAGGTGCGGGCCTTCGTCTGCCGGTCGATCTCCTGCGCCCTCCGTGGCGGCGATCACCTGCTCGAGCACCTCTGCCAGAAGAACGGCGTGAGGCCCTACGGCACGACCCCCGATGGCGAACTCACGATCGAGCCGGCTGAGTGCCTCGGGGCCTGCGACTTCGCGCCCTGCATCCTCGCCAACGACGACCTGCTCAAGAACATGACGCCCGAGGCCGCCGAGGCCGAGCTCAAGAAGCCCCGCGGGAAGGCCACCTGACATGCCCCCATTCAAGCCCGTCCTGCTCGAAGCCGTCGGCGTGGCCGACGGAAACACGCTGGCCAGCTACACGAGCCGAGGCGGCTACGCGCCACTGGAAAAACTGCTCGCAGACAAGAAGCCTGGCGACGTCGTGGAGATGGTGAAGGCGTCGGGACTGCGGGGCCGCGGCGGCGCCGGATTCTCGACGGGCCTGAAATGGACCTTCCTGCCGAAGGATCATCCGGGGCCGATCTATCTCTGCGTGAACGCCGACGAGAGCGAGCCGGGAACGTTCAACAACCGGATCCTGATGGAGGACGACCCGCACCAGGTGATCGAAGGCACGATCATCTCGGCCTACGCCACGCGGGCCTCCACGGCCTACATCTACCTTCGCTACGAATACCCACGATCG
>JBJTDB010000332.1:0-5122 GCA_046092145.1 Planctomycetia bacterium
CGATGCCCAGGCCATCACAGGCGGCGTGATGAACGGCCACGATGATCGACCAGCCTGTCTGGCGGGTGACCACCGAGGCATGCAGCATCGGGCCGATTTCGGGGTCGATCCGCGGGAGCGGCGGGGCGAGCGTTGCCGAATCGGCCCATGAGGAGCCCTCGGCCGTATGCGAGAGCGTGGGAGGGGCCGCTGGCATCCAGCGGAGGCGGCCACGGCCGCGAACGACGCGGGCGGCGAGCAGTGGCTCCTGGCTGATCGTTGCGGAAAACGCCTCTGCGAGAGAGGAGGGGGGCGGTCCGTCGAGGAAATCGAGCCGCATGACGATCACCATCGGGTGCGACGGCCGATCGTCAGCCAGCATGAACTCCTCGATTGCGGTGAGCGGAAGCCCGGCCGCGGGAAGGAGCGACGCATGAGTGCCGGCGGAAGAGAGCATGCTGCGCCGACGAATGTCGTCCGTGTCCTGAGGGAAGCCACAGCCGGAAGCGTGGCTGCGGTGGGGCCGATTGTGGTCACGGCTGGGGCCCGGTTCAACCGGGGAGGAGCGGTCGAACTTGAGCCGTGGCGGCCCGCACTCTACGATTTCCTGTGGCTCGATTCGGAGGGTAAGCGAATTGGCCAGCGGTCTGACTCGAAATCAGATGCCGGGAAACCGGTTGTGGGTTCGAATCCCATGCCCTCCGCCTTGAATATGCCACACCGAAAAAGACGGTCCTTCCTTCCGGCAGCGCATTCGGTGTCGTTGAAAAATAGATGCACCGAGGAAGTTCATTCCTCAGTGTTGCAGGGATTTTTCAGACATGAGTCTTGTTGCGTCGGTTCGAGAGGGGCGCCAGGCCCGGTACCGTTGCGTTTGCGAGCGATTGGAGCCGCGGTTCGTCTCGGCGGTGGATGTATTCTCGCCGTTCGTGGGGTCCGCGCCGTTTTTCTGGTCGCCTGACTCTGGGAATGTCGCGGCGCCGACGGTGTCTTTGGGTGCCCAGCCTGTCGCCACAGTTCCAAGTGGCTTGCAGGTTCACATGATCGCCTCGCCTTTTCAGGCAGGACCGACACGTCTTCGAGTCCTCCTGCCGAATGGGTATGCGCCAAGCCGGTCCTATCGGGTCGTGTATGTGCTTCCGGTAGAACCCGGAAATGGCATGCGTTACGGCGACGGGCTGGAAGCAGTACGGCAAGCCAATCTGCACAACACTCTGGGAGTCGTCTTTGTTGCGCCATCATTCACTGGCATGCCGTGGTATGCCGATCACGCGACGAATGCGAAGATCCGCCAAGAGAGCCACCTGATTCGAACGGTCTTGCCTTTCGTCGAGGGCCGGTACAGCGTTGCGCAAACAGCCGAAGGGCGGTTGCTGCTTGGGTTCAGCAAATCAGGCTACGGAGCATTCTCGCTGCTCTTGCGTCATCCAGATATCTTCGGACGTGCACTTGCGTGGAATTCGCCGCTGACGATGAATAGTCCGCGCGGAGATTGGGGCGTACCCCAGATCGTCGGGACCCCTGCCAATTTTTCCAACTACAGGGTCACGAACCTGATTCAGTCCCGAGCGGCGATGCTTGCGGCGAGTCCACCCCGTTTGATCATGATTGCTTCGAGCAACGACGCGTTTCGCTGGGATCATGCCAGCACGTCGGCGCTCATGACGCGACTCAGGATTCCGCATGTGTCGCTCATCACTCAGGCACGGTCGCATTCCTGGCAGAGCGGATGGGTGCCGGATGCCGTGCGCCGACTCGTTGGGTGAAACTTCCAGGGGCAGCCGCTCGGCTCACGAGGATGAAGCAAGCGGCAGATTGACGGGGCGATATTCCACAAGTCGAATGCGGCGAGGTGGATCGATTTCATATTCGATTCCGCTCCAGCGCACTCTCCGAGCCAGGGCGGCCGACACGGCCGTGAATGCGATCACGGGCAGCGACAAGGGAATGGCCGCGAGCACGCGGAGACGACATAGGGTGTCCATCGAGGGCACCTTCCGACCCTGTCTTTTCCCGATGACGGCTGCGATGCCTCGATGCAGGATTTCGACGGCGACAAGGTTGCCGGCGATGGCAACGGCGAGGGCACTGCCGAAAGCGACAGCGGATGGCCAATGTCCTCTGATGGTTGACCAGACGAGAGCAACGCAGGCGACAAGGGCGACAGCGTAGGCGGCGGCCGATCCGAATGCGATCAAGGGCCAGGCCGCGTGATAGAGCCTCGTCCAGAGAAGTTGTCGTTGAATGAATCGGACGCAAGCAGCGACGTCGATTGGATCGGTGGTAAGAAGCATCACATGACTGACCATGGCCAGTCGCTTGCCCAGAACGGAAATTGCCTCGTGTACAGAAGCGTCCTCCGTGGGAGAGCACAGCAGGCTTTCTAAAAATGCCGGGTGAGTGAATACGTCGCGGCGCAGGGCGAGCGATCCGCCCCACGTCATTCGGCCGGCGTGCATTGGGATCACGGCGTTTGCGTTGTAGAGAAACCGCAGAAGTGAACCAAGTCCGGGTGCCGTCGGGGAGTACCAGCGGTTGCCTGTAGCCATCGACACCGTGCCATCGAGGGTGGGCTGGAGCATGTCCTTCAGCCAATTCGGGTAGACATAGGCATCCGCGTCAAGCATCACAACGGCCTCAATCCTGTTGCTGAGGGACGTCAGAGCCTGGTACATGGCTGAACACTTCAGCGTCGCACCCGACGAGGGGTTCGCGAGTGTATGGATGACGACGGCGAGGCGTGGTTGTGTCGCGGCCCAGCGGCGTACGAGCGGCATGCAGGGATCGGTTTCGTGATCGATCACCACGTGCAGTTCGAAATCTTCGTAGTTCAGTGCCGCCACGCGATCGAGACATTCCTCGAGGCCCTCGTTGCCGCCCCGCACGGCAATCACGATCGCCGTAGCCGGCCAATTCGTTGTCTGTGGCCGTGGAGGAACCGATGCAAGCCGGCTGATGTGACAGGCGACGAGGCATAACTGCCATGTGACTGCAGCCACGGTGAGAAAAAGCAGGGCGAGGCCGGCGGTCGTCATAGAGTTGCGGGGTTCGCAGGGACGTATGTGGCCAGTGATTCGCTGGCGATCGCCTGACTACCTTCCGCGTTCGGTGAGAAACGGGTGAATCGCAAGGTGGAATGCCACGCCGCGTAGTAGGACGAGCATTTTCCGTAGCTGTTGTCGTGCACCACATTCGGCACACCGAGCAGGCATGCGAGAATATGGCAGTGCATGCGATTGGTACGCACCAAGCGATGATCGGCCAGTTCCCTGGCGGCGCGAATGCTCCGATTCCGACAAAAGGTCATCCAGTGGCGGCTGGCATAGCCGGCCGGAATCACGCGGCCGAAAAGAAATCCGGCAGCAACTGCTCCCAAAATGTAAGGCACGTGCCATCGAGAGAGGTCGTCCCAGTCAATCGCACTGCCATCATTTTCTTTCGGGATCTGCGTCCGCTCGCGATCTTTACGAAAAAAGCGGAGTTCATTTCGTCTGGGTGTGGCTGGCAGTGTGCACCTGAGCGTCTCGGGAATCGGGTGCAGGAAAGCCGCCATGTCGGGAACGAGGGTCGGGCGGCAGCCAGAAAACCATCTGGATGCGGTTTCGAAGCTTCGATGATCTCGGACAAAGAGATGGATGTCATGATGGCGACGCAGTCGACTGGCCGACTGTTCGAGATTCGCCTTGCTGCGGAAGTGAATGGTCTGCGGCAGCATGACGATCCGATTGTGCGGATACGCTGCCACCACGCGTTCACGAAATCCCTGAAAGCGGTACAGGTCACCGAAGTTGCCGCCCCCTTGGCAAAGAATGATCGTGTCCTTGGGCAGGGGCCTGAACAGAAAATTATCAATGTGCCAACGGCCGACGATATGAAGCTTCTGCGATAAAGCCCATTGCTCAGTTCCCAGGAGGATGAGATGGTCACCGGTGTTGCCATGCACTGGATAGTCCACGAGGGCGACCTTTGACGATGCAGGTACCGCAGCACGCAGCTGTTCTGTCAGGAAAAGTTGTTGAGCATCCCAAAAAGTCCTGAGGGAAGCGGCATCGGGCGGCTCGAGTTTCGGATGCAGGGCGGCGGTCATCGGTAATCGCGAAAGCGGATGTGGGTAATCTTCATCACGGATCTCAATTCCCGGCCCATCACGGGTAAGGCTGCTGCAAGTCGTAGCCAACGCCAACGCCACCCATGCCGCTCGATAAGCGGCCACTCCGCGATGAACTCATGGCGGGCGTCCCACGCAACGACGTCCCGACCGGTCGCGACGCCCCACGCGAACGGTGCTGAAAAGCCACGAAACAAACGTGTTCGCGGCTGGTAGGAAACGCAAGACGGAGACGTCGAGTGGAAAAGCATTTCTGCCCCCGGCAGCCGATCTGCTATTGCATGAAAAAGGCGGCGCACGTCGGCCTCGAGGAAATAGTGGAGCACACCCTCGGCCACAACCAGCACCGACTCGATCGGCTGACGGTGGATGTCATCGATCCATGCGAAGTCAAGAAGTGATCGTGGAATGCACAGCCGTCGGTCCGAGTCGGAAAAAAAACGACGACGAATCCCAATGACCTCTGGGAGGTCAACATCGAACCACCGTACTCGTCCGTCATCAACCCTGGAGAAACGATTGTCCAGGCCGGCCCCGAGGTTGATCACAATCGACGATTCGCTCCGCGAGAGAAACTCTGCTACGGCGTTGTCCAAAATCTCTGTCCGCACAGCAACGTCAACCTGTGTCATCCAGGCTCTTCGGACATCGCTAAAGTCATAGGCCGATGCGGCGACGATTTGCACGGCCTCGGGGTCACGTATGATTGCGTCTGGTCGCCCCGTTTCGGCGGCCCGCATGTACAGCGGAATGACGAGCGTTTCCGGAACGCCGTGAAGATCTGCAAGCGCTGGTGTCGAGGCCATTGAAGCGGATGCCGGCATGTTGATCGCGGAGGATTGCGGAGCTCAAACTCCCTCGCAGAGGGGAGCCACGATCATTGCCTCCCCAAGAAGCGGGGTCAAAATCGGTGTTTTGAGAGGCAAACAGCCGGTTATCCGCGGTCGATGACCAGGGGATCGTGCGACTCAAGATCGCCGATCCGAAGGGCGGCCTTGCCGGAAAGCAGGTCGTCGATCAGGTCGCCCACGAGCT
>JBJTDB010000333.1:0-2330 GCA_046092145.1 Planctomycetia bacterium
TTCAGATCGGGCTGTGCGCTCTCGATGGCGGAGCCACCGACCTGTGGACACACGACAGCGCATTCGTGAAGATTCCCGGGCTCATGGTCCGAGATCCGCTCACAACCTGACGGCTAGCTCGGGGTGGCGACCGGAAGCACCCGCGGCCCCCGCGAGTCACGGCGGTCGAGCCGCTGAAAGACCATGTGCTGCGAGTCTACGGGGAAACCCGGGACGGGAGCGGAATGCGATAGGATCGCGGGCGGCGTTGCTGCGAACTGCCGTGGCACGCGGGGGTCAACCCAGTGACTCGAGAAACTCGAACAACCCGATGGCCGTGACCTGTTCCGACAGCGGAAACGCCGCTCCTTCGGGAATCACGATCACACCGCGATCGGCGCGAATGGTCTCCATGCTCTCCCGCAGACCAGGCGTGAGCTTGGGTGAAAGCGTTCGCTTGATCTCGATGGCAGTCACCTCACCCGCTGGGGTCTCAACAACCAGGTCTACCTCGGCCCCCGCGTGGGTGCGGTAGTGGCTGATCTGGCATTCGGGCCCGAACCGGCCGATGATCTGCTCGATGCAATAGCCTTCCCAAGATGCCCCGCAGAGTGGGTGCCCGAACAGGGCCTCGAGGTCAGCCAGCCCAGTGAGTGCATGAAGAATGCCACTGTCTCTCCAATAGACCTTGGCCGCCTTCACCAGCCGTTTGCCGGCATTGCGGCTCCACGCCGGCAGGGAACGGATCAGAAACAGTCCCTCGAGCAGATCGAGATAGCGCCGGACGGTTTTGCCATCAAGACCGAGTGAACCGGCCAGCCTGCTGAGGTTGAGGGTGGCCCCTTGCAGGTGGGCCAGCATGCTGCACAACCGACGAAGCACCACGGGAGTGACCAAAACGCCCTGCTGCGGCACATAGCGTTCCACATAGCTGGTGACGAAATCCCGTCGCCACTGCAGCGATGCCGCTGCATCTGCAGCCAGATAACTGTCTTGTGGGCGCACGCAAAAATAATCGGGGAAAAACGAAGAATTGTCCTGAAAGATCCTGTTGTCTGGCATCAGACAATTTCATAATATAGGACAATTTAATGGAAAGCCCCGAAACAACCCTCTCCGAGTCCCAGATGCTCGCTCGCCTACGGTCGGGCGAGTTACGGGTGCCGCCTCTCGACCTCGACTGGACTGTGCCTAAGAGTTCCCAGGGTCCCGACGCGACACTCCGAGCTTTGTGGGATGGGAAGGAGTACCGCTTCGTCGCTAAGTTCAAGGGTCGCAGCACGCCCAAGGTCTTCACGCAGGCGGTCGCCCAGGCTCGTGCCCTTGCCGACCGGCTCGGCGACCGGCCGCTGGTGGTCGTTCCCTACCTCAGCCCCGAGCGGCTCCGAGAACTGGAGCAGGCCGGCGTGAGCGGGATGGACCTCAGCGGGAACGCCTTTGTTGTCGTGCCTGGGAAACTTCTCGTGCTCCGCACGGGGGCGCCAAACAAGTTCCGCGAGTCCTACCCTATCCGCGACGTGTACCGCGGGACGACTTCCCTCGTCGCTCGGGCCCTCCTTCTCCGCCCGTGGACCGAGTCCCTCGCCGACCTTGACCGATTCATCCGCGAACGCGGCGGGAGCATCACCCTCACAACGATCTCAAAGGCGCTCCGCCGACTGGAGGATGACGTGCTCGTCGAGCGCCGCGGCGGGTGGGCGCGACTCCTCCAGCCCGAGCCGCTTTTGGACAAGCTCGCCGGCGCATATCGCCCGCCCAAGGTCCGCCGGCGTGTCGTCGGCTCAACCACTCTGGACCGCGCTACGCTTGCCGCGCGGTTCTCCAGCGCGGCTGCGCGGACGGTCCTGACCGGCCAGAGTTCCACCGACCGCTATGCGGTCATGGGACGGGAGGAGCGGATCCGCTTCTACACGGACTCCAGTACCACCCTGCTCGGCACCCTCGGGAGCGAGTTCACCGAAGGCGAGCGTTTTGCGAACCTGGAGCTGATCGAGACGGACGACCCGACAGCGTACTTCGACGTGCGTCGGAGTGGCGACCTTCCCTTTGCCTCACCGATCCAGACGTATCTCGAACTTGCCTCCGGTGACAAGCGCGAACAGACATCGGCGGACCAGGTCCGCACCATCATCTTGGATGAACTTCGCCAGAGCATACGACGAGCGCAAGGATATGGCGAGGCACCACGCTCTCGACGTCTACCGCATCATCGCGATGATCACGGCAGAGGAGGACTCGGTGGTCCGCACGCTTGCGGCGACACATCTTGACCACCCAAAGGTGGTCGAAGCCCGACGCGTGGCGGGGCAGCACTTTGCGGCACCGGACTCCCTCGGCATCCTCCGCCTGCG
>JBJTDB010000334.1:0-4724 GCA_046092145.1 Planctomycetia bacterium
GCCTTGATGGCAAGCGTAGCCATGGATGGCGGAGCGCAGCCAGCACGGAGAGAACGGAGCCCAGGATGGGCGCAGTGAGCGTCCGGTGACGGGGCACGGGCAGCCCCGGGCGTGGACGCTCCATTTGGAAACCACTTCACACGTCGAGATTCTTTACGTCGAGAGCGTGCCGTTCGATGAAGTCGCGCCGCGGCTCGACCTTCTCCCCCATGAGCACACGGAAGAGATCGTCGGCGGCGGCCGCGTCGGTCATCGTCACCCGCAAGAGCGTGCGGTTGCCCGGATCGAGCGTCGTCTCGCGAAGCTCCTCGGCGTTCATTTCGCCGAGACCCTTGAAGCGGGTGATCGAGAGGCCTTTCTCGCCGGCACGGCGGACGGCCGTGAGCAGCCCGCGCAGATCCTCCAGGCCGATCTCGCTCTCCCCACGCCGAAGCGTGTAGCGGGACTCCTCGCTGCCGGTCCGATCCTCCGGCATGAGGGCGTCGATCCCGAAGCCCATCACCTCGAGCTCCTTGAGACCGGCGTTGATGCTTCGCACCTCGTGGAGATCGACCACGACCAGCTGGTCGGCTCCGGTGCCGGGGGCCGTGCCGGGCGTGGTGTCGCCAGCCGCCACCGCCTCCTCCATCCGACCCACGGCGAGCGTGCCGCCGGCGGCCTGCTCCTTCCCCTTCACGAACGCTTCGAGATCGTCGCGGCTGGTGAACCAGTGCTCCTCGACGCCATAGTAGACGTGGTACATCGGCAACTTGCCCGACTTCGCATCGCGGCGGGCCGCATGGTCGCGGAGACTGATGCCCCGCTTTTCGAGCGCGACCAGCGCGTCTTCGAGGCCCGCGAGCGTACGGCAGAGCTTCTGCATGGCGTCGCCCGAGATCTCGCGATTGTCGCCCGGCAGGAAGATCCCCTCGCCGAGGCCTTGATCGAGGAGCTGGTTCTTCATCTCCTCCTCGGTCTGCACGTAGTAGACCTGCTTCTTCGAGCGGACGCGGAAGAGCGGCGGCTGGGCCACGTAGACATGCCCCTCGGCCACGAGCCGATACATCTGCCGGTAGAAGAACGTGAGCAGGAGCGTGCGGATGTGCGAGCCGTCGACGTCGGCGTCAGTCATGATCACGATCTTGTCGTAGCGCCGCTTGGAGAGATCGGACTCCTCGCCGATGCCGGCGCCGATCGCGGAGATCACGCTGCGGACCTCCTCGTTGGCCAGCACCTTGTCTTCGCGGCTCTTGTAGGCGTTGATGATCTTGCCCCGGAGCGGCAGGATCGCCTGGTATTCGCGGTGCCGGCCTCCTTCGGCCGACCCGCCGGCCGAATCACCCTCCACGAGGTAGAGCTCGCACTTTTCGACATCGCGACTGGTGCAGTCGCGGAGCTTGCCGGGCAGGCCGCCCCCCGAGAGGGCGCCCTTCCGCTCGCGGAGGAGCTGCTTGGCCTTCTTGGCCGCCTCGCGGGCCTCGGCGGCGAGCACGCCCTTCTGGACGATCGCCTTGGCGCTCTTGGGGTTCTCCTCGAGATACTTGGCGAGGAAGTCGCCCACGGCCGAGTTGATGATCCCCTCCACCTCGCCGTTGCCGAGCTTGGTCTTCGTCTGGCCCTCGAACTGCGGATGCGGCACGCGGACGCTGATCACGGCCGTGAGACCCTCGCGGACATCCTCACCCGTCGGCACGAGATCCTTGTAGATGCCGGTCTTCTTGCCGTAGGCGTTGAGCGCGCGGGTGAGGGCGGAGCGGAAGCCCGAGACGTGGGTGCCCCCTTCCGTCGTCGAAATGTTGTTGACGTAGCTGTGGAGGCTCTCGGTGTATTCACCGGTGTATTGCAGGGCGATATCCCAGGTCATGCCGTCGCCGGCTCCCTTGATCGTGATCACGTCGGCATGGATCGGGTCGCTCGCCTTGTTGAGGTGCTCGACGAATTCCTCGACGCCCCGCTCGTAGAAGTATTCCTCGCTCGAGCCGGTGGCGGCGTCGGTGAACGAGATCCGCACGCCCGAATTCAGGAACGCCAGCTCGCGGAGGCGGCGGGAGAGGATGTCCCAGGAGAACTTCGTCTGTGGGAAATTCTGGGGATCGGGCTTGAAGGTGGTCTTCGTGCCGGTGCGGGGCGTCGTGCCCATCTTGCGGACGGGACCCGTCGGCTCGCCACGCTGGTATTCCTGCTGCCAGAGATTCCCCTCGCGGGAGACCTCCACCTCACACCATTCGGAGAGAAAGTTGACGACCGTCACGCCCACGCCGTGGAGGCCGCCGGAGGTCTGGTAGGCCCCCTTCTCGAACTTGCCTCCGAACTTGAGGACCGTCATCACGCCCTCGAGGGTCGAGACGTCTCGCTCCATCTCCTCGGAAAGCTGCGCGTGGCGATCGACCGGGATGCCACGGCCGTCGTCCTCGACCGTCACGCTGCCGTCCACGTTGACCGTGACGCTGACATGCTTGGCATGGCCCGCCATGCACTCGTCGATCGAGTTGTCCACGACCTCGTAGACGAGGTGGTGCAGACCGCGGGAGGTGTTGTCGCCGATGTACATGCCGAACCGCTCGCGGACGTGCTCGCGGTCCGAGAGGTGCTTCAAGTCGGCGGAGGTGTAGTCGGGCTGGGATGTCGCGTCGGCCATGGGGTCGGTCCTCCGGTCGTGTCTGGTCGGTGTATCGGGTGTGTCTGGTGTGTCGGTCAGCGGCCGGCGTCGGCCATGAGCCTGCATCGGATGTCGGTGATTCCCTCGGCGGGAACGAGCGTGTTGAGCCGGGCGAGCACGTCGCGCTTGTGGAAGCCCATCTCCTGCACGAGCGCCGAGTGGCTTACGAACACCTCGAGCACGCCCCGTCGGACGAGCCCGGGCTGTGAGACACCCTTGAGGGTGTCGGGCGCCGCCTCGTCCCAGGCCGCGGCCAAGCCCGAGAGGCTGTGCTCGCGGTCGTAGCCGGTGCGGGCCATGAGACGGCCCATCAGGCTCTTCATGGGCCGCGGACCGGCGTCGGAACGGGAAGCGTCTGGGTGCATGGTCAGTCGGCCGCCAGCGGCATGATCACGTAGCCGTAACCATCTTCAGTGCGACAGACGCAGGCGCTTTGGGCATCGGTGAGCTCCACCGAGATCGATGAGCCGGCATCGAGCACGCGGAGGAAGTCGCTCATGAAACGCGGATCCATCTTGATCCGAACCGCAGGGCCGGTGCGGTCGATCGGCAGTTCGATCCGGCTCTCGCCGCTTTCGGCAGACCGTCCGGAGAGCACGAGCTGCCCCGATTCGACCGAAAAATCGACCCCCTTCGACTGCTCGCTCGTCACGATCGCAGCCTGTCGGACGGCGGCCAGGAGCGGGCCGACGACCAGGCTCACTCGCACCGCCTCGGGCCGATCGGGAAAGACATCGCGCCAGCGGGGAAAACGCCCTTCCACGAGCCTCGCCGAAATCGTGGTTGGCCCGGTGCGCACGAGAATTTCGCTGGGACGCACGGCCATGTGCACGGGGGTGTCTGCCGCCCCGAGGCACCGCTCGATGAGCTGCATCGCCCGGGCCGGCACGATCGGCTGGGCATCGGAGGGACTGCCCCCTGACGTGGCCGCAGGCCCCTCCATCTTGGATAGACGGCGGCCGTCGGTGCCCACCGCGATCACGCCATTGCCCGACAGCTCGACGAGGACGCCGCCGAGAGCGTAGCGGCTCGATTCGTTGTCGGTCGCGAAGACGGTTCGTCGCACCAGTTCGCGGACAAGCGGCGCCGAGAGTTCGAAGCAGGCCTCACTCGGAAACGATGCCACCGATGGAAACTCGAGCGGATCCTCGGCCGGAAGCCGAAACTCGCTCCGCGGTGCCTTAACGACGGCGGCTGTGCCATCGGAGTGGATGTCGAAGACGGTGCCGGCCGGGCTCTCACGGACGATCGCCATGAGCCGGCCACTCGGCAGGAGCACGGCCCCCGGGGCCGACGTCTCGACACCCTCGACCTCGGTTCGGATGCCCACCTCGAGATCGGTCGCGGAGAGCACCGCCGTGCCGGAGGAGGCTTCGAGTTTGATGTTGGTGAGCACCGGCTTGGTGGAGCGGGCGGGCACCACGGCGGCGGCGTTTTGGAGCGCCGCCAGGAGCGGTTCCTTCGTGCAACGGACTTTCATCGGCGGTCGATCGTTCCTTTCCGGACGGCCTGGCGGCATTCCCCAACGGCCTGGTTTTCGCGTGTTTTCGTACCCCTACTGTAGCGGTTTTGGGCCGCACTGAAATGGCCCCAGAAGCCCGGTTTTTTCGCTCTTTTCGGGCACTCGGTCGCGTGCCTCTTCTGCTCTTCTTTCGATTCTTTGAAAAGGAGCAGAAGACAGCAAAGAGTACTGCGTAGAAGAAGTAAGAAAGAACCTGTACAGATTTTCCATTTGAGAAGGTCAAAACCTCCAATCGAGCCTAGAAATCATGCAGGATTCATACACCCTGAGGAATGTTGATTCACTGTTGGAAACGTGTTGGAAACAGGGTGGCCAGCCTTCCAACAGGCTGATCGTTTGGTGTTGAGAGATGGTGCGAACAGGCACCAAAAGCCTGCCATATGGATGCCGGATCGCTGCCCTCTCGCTGGCCATCGCCGTGTCGAGTGCGGCGTGACCGGGTGCGCGACGCGTTTCCGACACCCGCACGACATTCCTCAGGGCATCGCGACAGAAAGAATCTGGGCGAGGATCGCGACCGCACGATCCAGATCGTCTCGAGTCGTCGAGCGACCGAAACTGAAT
>JBJTDB010000335.1:0-2363 GCA_046092145.1 Planctomycetia bacterium
CCGGCATGAGCAGGCCGACGACCCAGCCGACGATCGCGAACACCACCAACAGCACGACCAAGGTACACCCGCCCCTGCGGATCGACCCGACACGCCGCGAACGACCGCGGCCGAGAAACACATGCGTGGTCATGAGACACCTCTCAAAGAGAAAGGACCCGATGGAACGAAGAGAATGGGGAACGCGATTTGACGGGGCCATAAAAGCCCCCGGCGCGAGCCGGGGGATCGCGGGGGCGGCCAGATCCCGGCGCTTGCGCGTAGGGCTTGTATTCGGCATAAAAGCCCCCGGCGAGGGGATGACGCCCACCATCACCATCCGCGGGTTTCTCCATGCGACTGTCACTCCGCCAGTTCAAATGAAAACTCGTTGCGCTTGCCGCCGATCACCTCCACCGTGAGGCCCGACGTGGATTCCTGACGGAACTTCCTCGGGATGTCGGGGCGTTCTGGCTCCTTGATCGGCGCCGGCTTCTGCCCGGGTTCGGGAAACGTGTTCGGCGCCGGGGCCCAGGGCTCGATCCGCACCTGACTTGGCCCCTGCACGGCTCCGTCCCCCTTGGCAAACGTATTCAAGGTGAATCGGCCGGACTCGTCGGTGCGGCCGATCGCCATGGGCCGATTCTTCGGCTTGAAGCTCACGATCGCGTCGGCCACCGGTGCGCCCTTGTAGGTGACCACACCCGAGACCCGGCCCATGTCGGACCGGCCACAGCCGGCGGCGGACGCGATCACCATGATCGCCATCAGGGCGGCGACATACCGTCGCGGGCCGGCAGACACGGCCTCCTGTGTCATGAGCCCATGCCTGCTCATGGCATCACCTTCGTGTAGGACCCATACGTGGCGGTGTCACGGATCGCGAGAGACTTATAGATCGTGAAGTCGATCGTCTCCTCCAGGTAGAGCACCCTGCCGTCGGCGAACACCACCTGCGCCCCGCCCCCGTGGGCGGAACGAAACCCGATCCTCGCTTCGACATCGGTGTAACCTTCCCAGGCGCTGATACAGGTCTTCGAACCGATCGGCTCGCTGATCCGTGTGATGTTGGACATCCGGCCTTCGTAGCCACTGCCCGCCCAGCGGCCGTCCGAAGCGGAGCGGCACTGATTCTGGTTGCCACTCGAATCCACGCCCCAGCCCGACTGTTCGCCGATGGCCATCGTCTTCGACAGGCCGTCGGTGATGTTGCGCAGCTTCACGCCATAGCTGTGGACTTGTCCGGTCTTGTAAGGGTTTGGTGACGGGTCAGGAGGGGTCACCGGCGCCCAATTCCGGTAATCGGTGTTAGCGAGCGCTCCATTGAAACACTGGCTGTCTCGATTCCATTCCGACAATCCGTGAGACCCTACGCCCGGGCACCGGTTCCTTTGAGTGGAGAACCCGGTGTCACTCGCCCCCGACACGCCTACATAGGATGGGATCATGCAGCCCCCCCTGCCCGTCCAGTTGCCCGGGCTGGAATCGCTCGGCACCGTTCTCGGCATGGGGCACGACGGGCAGGAGAGAATCGATGACCGAAAGTTTCTGATCGCGTTGGCCGCGGTGGTGGAGTCGCCGCCGAAGCCCACGTCCGCGCCTGTCGTCCAGAGGTTCTGCCAACCGAGCTGCGTGTAGGTGTCCGTCGCCTCGATCTGCGGGAGAATTCCGGCGATCCAACTGAACGGCCAGTTCTGCGTCCCACGATAGTTTCCCGGCGGAAAGCACTGGTTGATGTCCTCGAAGCCATGCAGCGCGAGCCCCAGCTGCTTGAGGTTGTTGCTGCAACTCATCCGCCGCGCCGCCTCCCGCGCCCGCTGCACGGCCGGCAGGAGCAGGCCGATGAGCACGGCGATGATCGCAATCACCTCCAACAGCTCGTCCAAGGTGAACCCGCCCGTACGGATCGACCCGACACGCCGCGAACGCCCGCGGCTGAGAGACACATTCGTGGTCATGAGACACCTCCCAAAGAAAAAGGAATCGATTGAAGAAAATAACAAACGCGATGCGACGGGGCCATACGGCCCGTGAACGGGGACTGGCACCTTTTGCTGCGCAAAAGGAGCCAGTCCCCGGTGGTCATTGGTATTCGGCTCGGCCCCATGTGGCGGCTCGCTCCCAGACAAAAATCCGCGGCGGCTCCGAGCGGCTGCGGAGCTCGATGATCTGATCCCGCCAGAGCCGCCCACCCTCGTCGCTGAAATACACCTGCCATGCCGCGGCGAGCGTGTCGCCAGGCTGCGGCGGGTCGCGATCGCAGTTGAGCAGCCGCCAGGGAATCGCGTATTCGAGCGTGTAGCCCCGGCCGCCAGGGCTCGCCGCAAACGCGCCGCGAAACCCGCTCGGGTTCACGACGATCTGCTCGACGAGCATGCCATGGG
>JBJTDB010000336.1:0-10200 GCA_046092145.1 Planctomycetia bacterium
CTCGATCTTGTGCTCGAGACGGCCGATCTGCGTCTCGGCAAACTCCATCCGGCCGAGCTCCTCGGCGTCGTCGATGGCGATCCGACGGATGTGGGCGATCGCCTTCTTGCGGCCCTCGACGCCAAGCCGCTCGAGCTGCTCAAAGGCCTCGTGGGCGGCCCGCACGGCCTCGTCCACGCTGCCGAAGATCCCATGGGCGCCGGCGAGGGAGGTGCCGCCCGGGCCGGACGCCGCGGACGGCTGCGACGCCGTTGATCCGGCGTGACCGGGCCGGGCCTGGGGCTGGCCGGCGGCCAACTCGGCGATGACCTGGCGGACGATCGAGGCGATGTCGGGGGGGGCGCTGGTGGACATGGTTTATTCCCGGTTGAAAACGTCTTTGCCTTCGATGCGGACGGTATCGACGAGGCCGATGATCACGGCGTCGATCGGGAGCGACTTCGTTTCCGGCGTGAGCCGGGCGCTCGAGCCCTGCGTGACGAGGACGAACTGCCCCTCGCCGGCGCCGAGCGTATCCACGGCCACGAACGTGCGGCCGGTCGGCACGAGCCGATCACGGGTCTTCTCGTCGAGCCGATAGGGCTCGACGACGAACATCTTGTGGCCCGTCATCGATTCGGCCTTCTGCGTGGCCACGATGGAGCCGGTCACCCGGGCGACGAACATCAGTCACCGTTCCTTTCGTGCGTGGAGCCTTCGGCCAGCAGGTCGCGTGTCTGCCGGGCCACGATCAGTTCTTCGTTCGTTGGAATCACCCACACCTTCACGCGGGCGGCTCGCATGCCGATCTCGCGTTCGCTCGACGACGTCGCCTCGTTCGCCGCCGGATCGACCGCGATGCCGAGATCCTCGAGCCCCGCCAGCACGGCCGCCCGGGTGAGCGGCGAGTTCTCGCCGATCCCGCCCGCGAAGGCGATCGCATCGATTCCGCCGAGCTCGACGATGCCGGCGCCGAGCCAGTGACGGATCGACGCCACGTAGACGTCGATGGCCGTCTGGGCCCGACGGCTGCCCGACGCCGCAGCCTCCTCGAGATCCCGCATGTCTCCCGACGTGCCCGACATGCCCGCGAGGCCGGCCTTTCCGGAGAGTTCGACGAGCAGATCCTCGAATCCCCTGCCTGTCTGCTTCGCGACGTGCAGCAGGGCGAAGGGATCGAAATCGCCGGCCCGGTTGTTTTGGGGCAGGCCCGACTGCGGGCTCATCCCCATCGACGTGCCGACGCTCTTCCCATCACGGATCCAGCAGACGCTGCTCGACCCACCGAGATGGCAGGAGATCGCGCGGAGCGGATGCGTCTGGGGCACGAGCCGGCCGAGCCGTGTCGCCACGAACCGGTGGCTTGCGCCGTGGAATCCCCATCGCCGGACGAGATGCTTCTCCACCCATTCCGTCGGCACCGCATAGAGCGCGTTGCGGTCGGGAATCGTGGCGTGGAAGCCGGTCTCGAAGGCGGCGACCAGCGGCACCTTCGGCATGCGTTCCGCGAGCAGACGCATCGCCTTCACGTAGGGCGGATTGTGGGCCGGAGCCACCGCCGCCATCTCCTCCATGGCCGCGAGGACCTCGGGGCCGACCCGCACGACGCCGCTCACGCGGCCGCCATGCACCGCCTTGAAGCCCACCGCAGCCACCTCGTCGACGCTTCCCAGCGGGCCCCCCGACGCCGTCAATTGCCCGAGCGCCGCCTGGAGGGCGACGGCGTGGTCGGGTACGGGCATGACGGCCTCGAGCCTCGTGGAGCCGGCCGTCGCAAAGACGCGGCTTTCGGCCGCGCCGATGCGTTCGACACCTCCACGCGCAAGCTCCTTCTCGCCGCCGTCCGAGGCCGCCGTTTCAGGCAGCTCGAACAGCCGATACTTGAAGCTCGTGGATCCGAGATTCGCGACGAGAAGCTTCATGGTTCACGCAAAGAATGCGCTGACCAACGAATCGGCCGGACGCGGGATCACGTGGCTGGCGACAAGCTCGCCCACCTGCTGAGCCGCGTTGGCGCCGGCTTCGACCGCCGCCCGTACGCTGCCCACGTCACCCTGCACGACCGTCGCCACGTAGGCGTTGCCGATGCTGATCCGCTTCAAAATCTTCACGTTGGCCGCCTTGGCCATCGCGTCGGTGGCCTCGACGAGGCCCACGAGTCCCTTGGTTTCCAAAAGTCCGATCGCCGTGTTCATGAAGGTTCTTTCTGTGTGAGAGATGGAAAAGGAAAAACTCAGGCTTTCGCGGGCAGGACGATGCCGATGTCCTCGTGCGGACGGGCGATCACCTGCACGCTCACCACATCACCGATCCGGCCGCCGGCCGCCGCACCCGCGTCGGTCGCCGCCTTCACCGCGGCCACGTCGCCCGACACGAATGCCGTCACGAGTCCGCTCCCGATCTTGTCCCACCCGATGAAGGTGACGTTTGCCGCCTTCATCATCGCGTCGACCGCTTCGACGAGCGTCACGAACCCCTTCACCTCGATCATGCCGAGGGCTTCGACGTTCTTCGACATCTGTTGAATCGCTCCTGTTTCACGCTGTCCATCCGTCCCGCGGGGCCGTCCCCGCCGATCGCGCCGGCACGCGCCGGCGAAACGATCGTGTGTCGTCATGCGACGGGCCGTGGGCCCGTCGCCGTCATGTCTGTTTCAGCAGTTCGACGCTCTCCGCATGGTCGAGGTCGGCCGCGTTGCCCTCGTCGGTGTCGATGTGCACCTCGAGCTTGCTCGTGGCGTCGGCCCGCACGAGCAGGTCTCGAAATACCGTGCTGCACGATCCCTTGATGAGCAGGCTCATCCGGTCGCCGTTTTTCACGCCGAAATGCTCCGCGTCGGCGAAGCTCATGTGGACGTGCCGCTCGGCGCGGATCACGCCCTCCGTGAGCTCCACGGCGCCGGCCGGCCCCACGAGTACGCAGCCGGGGGTGCCCGCGATCTTGCCGCTGGGCCTTACGGGCAGATCGATGCCCAGCGAGATGCCGTCGGTGAAGGCCAGCTCCACCTGCGATGCCGTGCGCGTGGGGCCGAGCACCCGCACCGTCGGCAGCATCTTCCGCTTGGGGCCGACGAGCATCACGGTCTGCTCGGCGGCGTAGAAGCCGTCCTGATAGAGGGCCTTCATCGGCGTGAGCGTGGCGCCCGGTCCGAAGAGCCGCTCGACGTGCTCGTCGGTGAGATGGCAGTGGCGGGCCGAGATGCTCACCACGAGTCGTGCCGCGGGCGTCGGGCCATGTGACCGGAGCACGATCTCGCGGACGATTCGTTCGACGGCCGAGCGATCGAGGCCGGTCGCGATGCCTGGAAGGGCGTGGCTGATCATGGTGGTGCTCATGCGGAGTGGGAGGAGGGGTGTCGCGCGGGGCGGGAGGGTGTCGCGGCGTCGGCCTGTGAGGCATCGGCGATCACGAGTTCGGCGCCGGCCTTTCGGACGAAGTCGCGCCAGTGCTCGGGAAGCCCGTCGTCCGATACGACGACATCGACGGCGTCGAGGCCGGCGACGAGCGTGAGGCTCTTGCGACCAAATTTGGAACTGTCGGCCACGACGATGCCACGGCCCGCCGCGCGGAGCATCGCCTGCTCGGTTTCGGCGAGGAGCAGGTGGGCGTTGAAAAGCCCCTCCTCGGAGATGCCTGCCGCCGAAAGGATGGTGGTCGTCACATGCAGTCGGCCGAGAAGCTCGTTGGCATAGGGGCCCAGGCAGACGCCGGTCCGCGGCGACACATAGCCACCCAGCAAAACGAGGTCGGTACGGGCTTCCGAGGCGAAGAGATTCGCCACGGGCAGACTGTTGGTCACGACCTGCAGCGATCGCCCCACGAGCAGCCGGGCCACCTCGTAGGTCGTCGTGCCACCATCGAGCAGGACGGTTTCGCCATCGTGGATGATCGAAGCGGCCTGCGCGGCGATCGCCCGCTTGGCAGCCCAGTTGGCCGGTTGGCGGTCGTCGAACTCGGCAAGCCGGGGCATGCCGCCCGAATAGAGCACGCCCCCGTGCGTCCGCTTCGCGGTGCCCTGTTCCTCGAGGGCATCCAGATCGCGGCGGATCGTCGATTCGGACACGCCGAGTTCCCGCACCAATTCATCCAAGGCGGCAAAGCCCCGGATGCGAATGATGTCGATAAGACGGCTGCGGCGTTCGTGGTTGTGCACGACCTGCGACTCCCTGCTGCCGCCAGTATGATCGAAAGCCAATTGATTTCAATCAAAAAACGATGTCTTACGGTCACTGAACAGGCAGAAATGTGCCATTTTGGCGACTGAAATCAATCTAAAGTGTTTTGAGAACAGGGCTTATGACGATTTCGTAGTGGTGGTAACGGCCTGTTTCCCCGTGTCAGCGATGGTTTTGTTCGAGAAAGTGAGGGTTTCCCGATGGCTGTGGTGAGGTTTGTCAAAGATCTTTCCTTCGATGAGGGCCTCTCGTTTTCCGAGAAGGCCGCGGAGGCAGGGATTTCGGTCGGTCGCCTCCTGATGCCACGGGATCGTGGGGCGATCGTCTCGCTGGCCGAAGAGGCGCGATCTGGAACGGTGTCGTTCTCGGCCCCTGGGCTCCTGGCCGAACTCGAAAGCCGGGAGGGGCGTGAGGTCGTGGCCTGGCTGGCGTGGCAATCGGCCACCAACGGTCCACGGCCGGTCGGCGTGGTCATGCTCGCGCGAACCGCCGCCGGTCTCTCGATCCCCTGGCTGCTGGTCGATCCCGACGTGCGCCGCCAGGGCGTGGCGCGGTCGCTGGTGAACGAGGCCGTGCTCCATGCCCGCGGGCTTGGCGCCTCGTCCATCACGGCCGAGTCGCTCGACTCATGGCCGGAAGCGATCGCGTTTTGGCCGGCCGCGGGGTTTGACCGCACCTACGCCGTCGCCGAGGCCGATTGATCCTCCGGCCGTCGCCCGGCGTGTGGCTCACACCGCGCCCAGGCCCATCATGCGCCGCCAGGCGCTCATCTGGCCCAAGTGCATCATGATGTGGCCGCCGCAGTCGAAGGCCTGCACCGACCCGAGCGTCGGGAACCGCTCGGCCATCGTGCCGCCCGCCGGGTTCGGCTTTTCAAACGTCTCGTTCGGCGTGCTGCGCAGGGCGCCGGCCATCATCCGATGGCCCTCGAAGAAGAAGGCGGTGATCTCGTCCATCGGCGGATAGAGATCGGGCTCGTCTCGGCAGGAGGCGTCTTTCGAGAAGAGATTTTCAAAATAAGTGGGGATGGTCGGCGCGGGTGATGCGAGTTGCCAGAGCACCTTCGGGGCGTAGAGGCTCAGGTGCCCGTAGATGAAGGCAGGGTGGTTCGATTCGACGGCGACGCCACCCACGCGGGCGAACCGGCCGCACTCGCCGGGCGGCACGTCGCGCAGGAGGCGTTCGGCGTAGCCCATCGAGAGCTGGAGCGAGTCGGCGATGATGTTTCCGAGGGATCGGCTCATGGAGACTCTTTCGTGACTCTTGTGGATGCAAGACCTGGCCCGAACGCGCGAATCGCCTCCGGAAGCGCGATGCACTCGGCCGCGAACACCCGCGCCGCGAGCGACTCGGCCGTGTCGTCGGGAAGCACCGGCACCGGCTTCTGGAGAAGGATACGCCCGTGGTCGTATTCATCGTCCACCAGGTGGACGGTGCAGCCGGAGATCGTGCAGCCCCGCTCGAGGACCGCACGGTGGACATGCATCCCGTGAAACCCCTTGCCCCCGAAGGCGGGCAGCAACGAGGGATGAATGTTGACCACGCGTCGGGCGAAGTCGGCCGGAATCTCGACGAGCTGCAGGAAGCCGGCCATGACGACGAGGTCGGCCCCTGCGGCTCGAACGACGTCGAAGATCGCACCGCTCCACGTGGCCACCGGCCGGGCCGCGCGGGGCATGACATGCACCGGCACACCGGCACGTTCGGCGATCGCCACGCCCCGCACGCCGGGTTTGTCGGAGATCACGGTCTCCACCCGTGCCGCGAGCCGACCGTCGGCGATCCAGTCCAGCAGGTTCTCCAGCGTGCGGCCGGAGCCGGAAAGCAGCACGGCGAGGCGGAGGGGGCTGGGCATGGAGCGGACGGGCGTCAGCACGTCTTCCGGGGTGACACGTGGATCGTGAGCGGGTGGCCATCGAGGTCGATCGATTCCGAGGCGCCGCCCGGAAGCGGGCCGAACGTCGCGGAGGCCGCGAGCGTCTCCCCGGCGACGTAGTCGAGATGGGTTTCGATCGCACCGCGGAGTTCGGCCGATGCCGTCTCGAACGCCACGTCGATCCGATCGGTGAAGTCGAGGTCGAGCGACTTCCGCTGCGACTGCACCGCATGCACCACCTCGCGGACGAGCCCCTCGGCGACGAGTTCCAGCGTGAGTTCGCTGGCGACGACGACGACGGCCATCGGGCTCTCCGCCGCCGCCCAGCCTTTCTTCGCGGTGGTGCGGATGATGACGTCATCCTGCTCGATCGTGGCCGTGCCGCCGCCCTGCAGCGGGATGGATGTCGCCCCATCACGCGCCAGGGCCGCGAGGATCGCGGCGGCGTCGGCCTTCGCGAGGGCGTCGCGTGCAAGCGGAAGGCTCTTGCCGAGCTTGGGCCCGAGCTTCTTGAGGTCGGGCAGGATCGCCCGCGTGATGTAGCGGTCGGGCTCACGGCAGATCTCGAACTGCTTCACGTTGAGCTCGTCGCAGACGAGATCGGCATGGGCCGAGAGCCATTCCTCGTCGGCGGGCGAGGCGGCCGCCAGGATCACCTCCACCTTCGACAGCGGCTGACGGACCTTGAGCTTCTCGGCGGCGCGGGCCGCGCGGCCCAGCGACGCGACGTCGCGGACGAGGGCCATCCGTCGGAGCAGGTCGTGATCCACGAGGGCCGCATCGCCGACGGGATAGTCGGTGAGGTGCACGCTCTCCGGAGCCCTGCTTCCGAACACGGCGACGGCGAGCGTGCGCCAGAGTTCCTCGGTGACGAACGGCACGAAGGGGGCCGCGAGCCGGGCGACCGTCAGGAGCGTCTCGTAGAGCGTCCAGTAGGCGTCGAGTTTGTCGGGATTGCCGTCGGGGCCGGTGTCGGCCCGGCCCGCGGCCCAAAACCGGTCACGCGAACGGCGGACGAACCAGTTGCTCACCGCATCGACGAGCGACGAGAGCCGCTGGGCGGCGCCGAAATGGTCGTAGCGATCGAGCCGCTCCACCATCGCCGCGGCCGCGGCGTTGAGTTCCGAGAGCATCCACCGGTCAAGCTCGCTTCGCTGGCTCACCGGCCTGAACCCCGCGGCTCTTCCGAGATCGGCATGGTCGAGCGAACCGGGCGTGGCGAGCGACGACGCCGGATCGAAGCCGTCGATCCGGGCATAGATCACGAAAAACGAATAGACGTTCCAGAGCCGCAGCAAGAATTCGGGCACGCTCTCCCGGATCGCCCGTTCGTTGTAGCGGATGCCCGACCACGGAGGCTGGCCGGCCAGGAAGAACCATCGCAGCGCATCGGCACCGTAGGTGTCGAAGATCACCGCCGGCTCCTTGTAGTTGCGCTTGCTCTTGCTCATCTTCTGCCCGTCCTCGCCGAGCATGTGGCCGAGGACGATGCAGGTCTTGAAGGGATGGGGATAGGCATGCTCCCCGCTCCCGAAGAGGAGCGTGCTGATCGCCAGCTGGCTGTAGAACCAGCCGCGGGTTTGGTCGATCGCCTCGGAGATGAAGTCGGCCGGGAACTGGGCCTTGAATTCCGCGTCGCCGGTATGCGGCCAGCCCCATTGGGCGAAGGGCATCGCACCGGAGTCGAACCAGCAGTCGATCACCTCGGGCACGCGGTGCATCCTCGCCCCCTCGGCAAAGGGCGAGTCGTAGGTGACGGCGTCGATGTAGGGTTTGTGCACCCGCAGGTCGTCGGGGAGCTTCGGGTTGGCGGCCTTCGCCGTGTCGAAGACGTCGGCTCCTCGCACGCCCGGCTTGGAGAGGAGCGCGGCGTAGGAAGGCACCGCCTCGGCCTTGCCGGTTGTGTCGCAGACCCAGATCGGCAGCGGCGTTCCCCAGTATCGCTCGCGGGAGAGCGCCCAATCGACGTTGGTCTCGAGGAAGTTGCCGAACCGCCCGTCGCGGATGTGCTCCGGGAGCCACTCGATCCGGGCATTGTTGGCGAGCATCTGGTCGCGGAACTGGCTCGTGCGGATGAACCAGCTCTGACGCGGATACTGGATCAACGGGTCGGAATCGGCCCGCCAGCAGAATGGGTAATCGTGGACGTATTGCTCCTGGTGGACGAGCAGGCCACGGGACCGCAGGTCGCGGGCGACGTCGCGGTCGCAGTCCTTCACGAACCGGCCGCTTCCCATCGGGAAGGCATCCGTGAAGCTGCCGTCGGGGGCGACGGCATTGATGAGCGAGGGGCCCTGGCCATCGACGAACCGTGATTGCTCGGCGACGAGCACCGTGTAGTCCACCTCGCCGAAGGCCGGCGCGATGTGAACGATGCCCGTGCCCGATTCGGTGGTGACGAAGTCGGCCGCCACCACCCGCCAGGCGACGGGTTCGGTGCCGCCCGACATCAGCCGAGCGGAGGGGGGTGGGCCAGCCGGGCGATAGCAGTCGAACGGGGGCATGTAGGACCGGCCGACGAGCGAGCGTCCTGGCATGCGATCGAGGATGTCGAATTCTTTTTTCATCTTCTCGCCGAGCGACGCGGCGAGTGGCTCGGCGACGATGTATTCCGGGCCGTCGGCGATGCCGGCCTCGCGGAGGACGACATACTCCAGATCGGCCTTCACGGCGGCGAACTGGTTGGAGGGCAGCGTCCAAGGGGTCGTCGTCCAGGCGACGAGGCTCCGGCCGGTCGGAGTGCCCCGATCATCGAGCAGCGGGAAGGCGACGTAGACGCTCGGATCGGCCACCTCCTTGTAGCCCTGGCCGACCTCGCCGCTGGAGAGCGCCGTGCCCCCCTGGGCCCACCACCAGACGATCTTGTGGCCCTGGTAGAGCAGCCCGCGATTGAACAACTCCGCCAGCGCCCACCAGACGCTCTCCACGAACGACTGGTGGTAGGTGACGTAGGCATCCGAAAGATCGATCCAGAACCCGATCCGTTCGGTGAGCGTCTCCCATTCCTTCATGTAGCGCCAGACACTCTCCTGGCACTTGTGGATGAAGGGCTCAACGCCGTAGGCCTCGATCTCGGCCTTGGAATGGATGCCGAGTTCCTTGCAGACCTCGACCTCCACCGGCAGGCCGTGGGTGTCCCAGCCGGCCTTGCGCTCGCAGAAGTCGCCCCGCATCGTCCGGTACCGCGGGTAGAGATCCTTGATCGTGCGGGTCAGGCAGTGGCCGGGGTGCGGCATGCCGTTGGCGGTGGGCGGACCCTCGAAGAAGACGAACCGCTTCGCGCCGCGCCGCTGCTCGAGCGACTTGCGATAGATGCCGCGTTCGCGCCACCACTGCGCGATGGTCGCCTCGATGGCGGGGAAGTCGGGCTTGCCGCGAACGGGTTCGAACATCGGGTGAGGGCTGGCGGAAGGGGGATCGGGACGGCTCGGCGGATCAGCCCGCGGCGCGGACGGCCGCGGTGATGATGGCGCGAAGCTTGGGCTCCGCCGAGCGGGCGACCGCGAGGATCTTTTCGACCGTGGCCACCTCCAGGTGGTCGGGCAGGCACATGTCGGTGATCACCGAGAGCCCGAGCACCCGCAGGCCCGCGTGCACCGCCACGATCACCTCCGGCACGGTCGACATGCCGACCACGTCGGCGCCGATGCCCCTTAAATACCGATACTCCGCGCGGGTCTCGAGGTTCGGCCCGGTGACCGCCACGTAGACGCCGCGGTGGGCCACGAAGTTTTCGCGGCGGGACACCTCGAGTGACTGATCGATCAGATCGGCCGCGTAGGGGGCAGACATGTCCGGGAAGCGGGGGCCGAGCCGCTCGTCGTTGATGCCGACGAGCGGATTGTCGTTCATGAGGTTGATGTGGTCGTCGATCACCATGATGTCGCCGGTGCGAAACTGGGGATTCAGGCCCCCGCAGGCGTTGGTGACGATGAGCAGGCCGGCGCCGAGCCGCTGGAGCACCCGCACCGGAAACGTGATCTGGGCGGCCGGATAGCCCTCGTAGGCATGCATCCGCCCCTCCATCACCACCACCGGCACGCCGGCCAGGAGGCCGCAGACCAGTTGGCCGGCGTGGCCGTGGGCCGTCGATTTGGCGAAGTGCGGAATCGCTTCGTAGGGGATGGTGACCGTGTCGGTGTGGGCCGCAGCCGCCGCGCCCAATCCGCT
>JBJTDB010000337.1:0-12596 GCA_046092145.1 Planctomycetia bacterium
CCGACGCGCCCGACCAGACGCCCATCAGGACCGCCTCCGTGCAATCACCCCCCGCCGACGCCTGGAACAGCGACTAACCGGTCGGGGGTGCCCACGCCCCAGCAGCCCGCGTATGCAGACAAGCGACGCAAGGATTGCGGAGCGCCGTCTGCATCCGAGTGCGCGGAGGACAGGCTGTCCATAGCGAACGACCGGCGATGGGGCGTGGGCACCCCCGACCGCTTAATCCCAGTTCCAGGCGTCGGCGGGGCGTGATTGCACGGAGGCGGTCCTGATGGGCGTCAGGTCGGCCGCGTCGGCTGTTTCGGCGGCGAAGGCCCAGGGCTGGTATTGAACGCCCCCCGAGGCGCTGACGACCCATGCGTTCCCCTTCCGAGCGGCGGTGGCCACCGTCGGCACGGTCTTCGCCACCTCGTATGAGGGCAAGGGCAGCGATTTCTCGTCGAGCAACGGTCCCAGATCGAGCCCGGCGCGGTCGTGGAGTTGGCGGCCGTGGATGAGCGCGGCCACCACCGCCAGATCAACGCAGTTGATCAGTTCCGCGAAGATCGGCTGCTTCGCGGCGAGCGCATCGTAGTGGCTGGTCATCGCCGCGCACCACTTCGTGGCGATCCCATCGGCGGCTCCGCGGCCGCGCTGCACGCCGTCCTTGGCCAGCAGGTCGCTCTCGGTCAGGCAGCTCATCCGTCGGCCGTTGATTCGCCATGCCAGTTCATCGGGATCGCGGCTGATCGGGTCGTAGGAGGGCTCGAGCCAAAACCGCGGCAGCGCCGCGGGCCGCCCAGCCGGCACCATCGAGAGATAGCTCGGTAGACCGGAGACGCCCGACGGCTCGAGCCCCATGCCGATCCGCTTCATGCGGTAATCGGCCGCCACGAGCACCCTGGCAAACCGCGTGTCGCCACGCACGCCCTCGACCCGCACGGTCTGCGGTCCGAGTGCCTCTTCCATGCCCCGGAGCGTCGCATCGGGAGCGCCGCCGATGCCTCGCTGATTTCGCAGGAACGCCTGAAGCTTCGTGAGGCCTTCCGGGGTCGGATCGATCGAGCACTGGATTCCTCCTGCACGAGCCGCATCGATCGACCGGAGGGCCGCGATGAAGTCTTCGAGGTGCAGGAGCGGTCGTTTCGAGGCGGCGCCGACGGCGTTGCCGGCGGCATCGATGGCGATCACCTCGGCGGGACCGGCCAGGATCAGATCATGGCCTTCGGGATCGACGAAGAGATGCGTCACCCGCGTGAGCCCGCCAAGAAAAAGAACTTCCGGTGTGAGTGGCTTGTCCTTCGAGGCTTCGACCGCGGCGATGAGCCGCCGGAGCGACACCTTCCGCAGATCGGCCGGCCCGCCGGCCCTTGCCTTTCCGATCGCCGCCCGCCGCTCCGCAGCGAGTGTCTCGAGCGCCGCCGGGTCAAGATTCCGCACGATGCCCCCGGCATCGATCGAGACGCCCCCCACGGCCTGACCGAAACCCATGCCACCCATGCCGCCCATGCCTTGGGCGAGAGCCTGCTGCGGCACGAGGCTCATCGTGAGGCCCATGATGGCCAGGGCGATCAGGAGGCTGCCGAAGACGAAACGGGCGCGAGTGCTGCCGCAGGACATGGAACTGACCTCGTGCGATGAGGAAGGGGGACCGCGCGGGAGATGCTAGTCGGCCGGATGACCCGCGGCAAACCCGATCCCGGGCCGAAAAACAGCCGTTTTGGGCCGTCCGCCCACCCCGCTCCACAAAGAACGTCCAGTGGTGCATCATGCATGGACGGGAGGTCGCATGCCATCGCACCAATTCCATCTTGTCGTCCGCGATCCGATCGCAGGCCAGACGATCGTCCCGCTCACACCCGGGCAGCGGCTGACGATCGGCCGCGCCCCCACCAACCAGATCGTCCTCCACGACGATCGCGCCAGCCGCGCGCATGCGGAAATCCGCGACACACCGACGGGCTGGATGATCCGTGACCTCGACAGTCGCAACGGGACGCTGGTAGGGGGTGAACGGTTTTCGGGCGACCACGGCCTGGTCGCGGGCGACACGCTCACCATCGGCCGCGCCGAGATCCTCTTCTGCGCGGGTGATCCGCCGACCGATCCCGTGGGCGAACCGGCCACGGGCGGTCTCGTCACCAGTTCCATGTCGGCGGAATACGAATCGTGGGAGCAGTCGATCGTGCACCGGCGGTCACGCGGTCGGCTCCTCGACGACATTCGCGCCTCGTCGGCGGAGATGCCGCGGGTGGGTCGGGCTGCGGGCGACTTGTGCCGGCTCGCCTTCGCGCTCGGCGGGGCCGCCTCCCCGGCGGAGGTCGCCTCCTTGGCGCTCGAGACGGCAGCCCCTGGCATCGGTGCCCTGCGCGGCGCGGTGATCCTGACGGCGTCGATCAACGACCTGCCCGAGGCGGGCACGATCACCACCGAATCGCTTCGCGCTGTGGCGACGATCCCGGCATCGGGGGGCGTGCCGGTGCCGCCTGCCGCCGTGGCCACGGTGCTGGCGACCGACGAGGCGGTGCTCGCGTGCAGCACGGCGGCCGATGCCCAGGCTCGCGGGATCGTCTCGAGCATCACCGCGCCGGTGCGAGCGGGCGGCCGCCCCGTCGGCGTGCTGCACGTCGAGGCCGACGGCCGTCAGCGGGAGGCGACGGCCGACGACCTCGAATTCGTGATGGCAGTGAGTGACGCCGTCGGTGTGGCACTGGAAAACCTCGCGGCCCGCGAGCGCCTGTCCTCGAAGCTCGCCAGCACCGCCGATGAGAACGAGCGGCTTCGACAGCGGCTTCGTGCCGAGTCCAAGATCATCGGCGGCAGTGACGTGCTGCAGGGCATCCTCGCCCAGGTCGTGCGGGTCGCGACGACCAAAGCCACGGTACTCATCCGGGGCGAGAGCGGCGTCGGTAAGGAACTCGTCGCCAGCGCGATCCACGAGGCAAGCGACCGCAGCCGCGCCCCCTTCGTCTGCCTCAACTGCGCCGCCCTCACCGAGACGCTCTTGGAAAGCGAACTCTTCGGCCATGAAAAGGGGGCGTTCACCGGCGCCACCGAGCGAAAGGCGGGAAAGTTCGAGGCGGCCCACAAGGGCACGCTCTTCCTCGACGAGATCGGCGAGATGAGCGCCGCGATCCAGGCCAAGTTTCTCCGTGTCCTCGAGGGACATGCCTTCGAACGGGTCGGCGGAAGCCAGCGGGTGCAGGTGGATGTGCGGGTGGTCGCGGCCACCAACCGCGATCTCGAGGAGGCCGTGAAGGCCGGTCAGTTCCGTCGCGACCTCTACTTCCGGCTCAAGGTGGTCGAGATCCTCGTGCCGCCGCTGAGGAAACGGCCGGAGGATGTCGAGGTGCTGGCGAGGCACTTTCTCGATCGATTCGTCGCCGAAACGGGCCGCCGTGTCGATGGCTTCACACCCGAGGCGATCGAGGCGATGCGAGGCCATCACTGGCCGGGCAACATCCGCGAATTGCGAAACTGCATCGAGCGGGCCGTGGTGCTCGCGCAGGGACCGCGGATCGACGCGGCCGACCTGGCGCTGACCCACCTGGCCGCCCCCGGCGACACGGGTCGCCTCCCCGTCTCCCGCGTCTCGGCTTTCACGCCGCAATCGCTCGACGAGATGGAGCGGAAGCATGTCCTGGCGACGCTCGAGGCCGTGGGGGGCAACAAGACGAAGGCCTCGGCCATCCTTGGCATCGAGCGATCGACGCTCGATCGCAAGCTCGCCCGCTGGGCGAAAGTCTGACGGCAGCCGTTCACGAAAAGCCGAAATACCGCTTCCATCGCTCGACGTCGTCGGGGCCGGGCTCGGGAGGCTTGGCGTCGGGCCGATTGCGGCGGGCCTGCCTGTGCGCCCGCCGCTCGGCGAGCCATTCCTCGCTGCCCACGGCCGTCGCCCGCCGACGACGGGCGGCCGCCTGGAGTCGGCGATCGCCCGACACGACGACGAGATCCTGAGGCGCGTCGTCGTCCTCGACGAGTTCCTCGATCAGCGAATCGGCGTCGGGATATTCCCGGGCATACCAGACGCGGATCGGGCCATGGGTGCATCGGCCCGGCAGGCCATCGGGCGCCCGGGCGGCATCGAAGACGACGATCGTCTTCGATGCGTCGTCGCCGAGGAGATCCAGCAGCAGATCGAGTAGCGCGATCCGCGACTGCTCGAACCCTCGCGGCCCGCGTTCGGCGCCGAACACCCCCGACGCGTGCAGCAGGTTGTAGCCGTCGATGATGAGCGTCATTGCCCGAGGCGGAATTTCACGCGGCCGCCGACGATCGTGGCCACCGCCCTCCCCTGCAACGTCCATCCGTGGAACGGCGAGTTCACGCTCTTGGAGTGGAACGACTCGACATCGACCTTCCAGGTCATGGCCGGCGCGATGAGCGTGACGTCGGCCACCGCGCCGGGGGCGAGCGTGCCCCGGTCGATCCCGAGGATTCTCGCCGGCAGCGTGCTCATCGCCTCCACCAGCCGCGACCAGCCGATCCGGCCGGGGGCCACCAGCCTCGTCACGGTGAGCCCGACCGCCGTCTCCAGGCCGAGGATGCCGAACGGCGCCCGGTCGAGTTCGAGCATCTTCTTCTCGCGGGCGTGCGGGGCGTGATCGGTGGCGATGCAGTCGATCGTGCCATCGACCAGCCCGGCGATGATCGCATCGACGTCGGCGGCCGTCCGCAGTGGCGGGCTCATCTTGAAGTTGGAATCGAAGCCGCGGAGGCTTTCGTCGGTGAGGGTGAAGTGATGGGGGCAGGCCTCGGCCGTGACGCGGGCCCCGCGGGCCTTGGCGGCGCGGATCAGAGCCACGCCCCCAGCCGTCGAGACATGCATCACATGCAGCCGGCCGCCGGTCGTCTCGGCCAGGGCGATGTCGCGGCCGATCATGACATCCTCCGCCGCCGGCGGCATGCCGGGCAGCCCGAGCACGAGCGACACGAGCCCCTCGTTCATCACGCCACCGCGGGAGAGCTCGAGCACCTCCTCGTGCGCGAGGATCGGCTTGTCGAACATCCGGCAGTATTCGAAGGCCCGCCGCATCAGCTCGGCATCGGAGACCGGCGCCCCGTCGTCGCTGAAGGCCACGGCCCCCGCCTCGACGAGCTGGCCGATCTCGGCGAGTTCCTTTCCTTCACGGTTGCGGCTGACGCAGGCCACGACGAACACATTGCAGGCATCGGCCCGGGCAGCCTTCTGATGGATGAACTCGACGGCCCCCTGGGTGTCGATCGGCGGCTCGGTGTTGGGGATGCAGGCGATGCTCGTGAACCCGCCCGCGATCGCCGCCCGGGCCCCGGTGGCGATCGTCTCGTCCTCCTCGCGGCCGGGCTCCCGCAGGTGCACGTGCATGTCCACGAGCCCCGGGCAGACGATCAGGCCCGCCGCGTCGATCGTCTCGTCGGCCCGCTCCGCGACCGGCCCGATGCCGACGATCCTGCCGTCGCGGATCAGCAGATCATCGATGCGGTCGATGCCCTGCGCGGGATCGACGATCCGTCCGCCGCGGATGAGAAGCGTGGGCATCAGATGGTCCTCGTCGGAGATGCGCCGCCACGGGCGTCGGCGGCCGTCGCACGCGGGCCGCAGGTCAGCCAGAGCACGCCCATGCGCACGGCCAGGCCGTTGGTAACCTGGTCGAGGATGAGCGATTGCGGGCAGTCGGCCACGTCGGCGGTCACTTCCACGCCCCGGTTGATCGGGCCCGGCGCGAGGATGAGCAGATCCTTGCGGGCCCGCTTCAGCCTCTCTCCGGTCATCGCGTAGAGATGGGCATACTCCCGCACCGATGGGAAGGGCCGGGTGTTCTGACGCTCGAACTGGATTCGCAGCAGGTTGAGCACGTCGCACCGCGGCACGATCTCGTCGAGGCTGTGCGACACTTCGACGCCGAGTTCACGCCAGCGATCGGAGACGAGCGTGGGCGGTCCGCAGAGGATCACCTTCGCGCCGAGTTTCGTCAGCCCCCAGAGATTCGACCGTGCCGTCCGGCTGTGGGCGATGTCTCCCACGAGCCCCACCGTCACGCCCCGCAGGTCGCCCACGTGCTCGCGGATCGAAAAGATGTCGAGCAGGCCCTGGGTCGGATGCTCGTGGGGTCCGTCACCGGCGTTGACGACACCCACGCGGAGATGCTGGGCGAGCAGGTGCGGCGTGCCCGGCGTGCTGTGTCGCACGACGACGGCGTCGATCCCCATCGCCTCGAGGTTGCGGGCGGTGTCGATGAACGACTCCCCCTTCGAGAGGCTGCTGGTGGAGGCCGAGAAATCGACGACATCGGCCCCGAGCCGTCGCGCCGCCAGCGAGAAGCTGGTGCGGGTGCGGGTCGAGTTCTCGAAGAACAGATTGACGATCGTGCGACCACCGAGCACGGAGAGTTTGTTCCGGCAGCCCCCGGTCGCCTCCTTGAAGAGCGCCGCGGTGTCCAGCAGCAGGCGGACCTCGTCGGGCGTCAGTCGCTCGAGATCGAGCAGATGGCGATGGGCCCACCCGGCAGGAACGGCCTCGGGTGCGGAGATGACATTCGCCATACGGGGGGTTTATGAGTGTCGCGTGTGAGGCGGAGTGTAACCGCGTCCCCCCAACTTCGCCAAACGCCCTCCCCCGAGTTCAAAAAAATGCACTGGCTCGCGGTCTGGCATTGCCCGGCCCATGAAACCGTTCGTATCGTCCGCGTCTTCACTGATGCCCTCACCCATGCACCACCACACCATGCCACTGCAGCGGCCGTCCGGAGCGGATCACACTCCTGGCGATTCCGGCCGCACGGCCCGCGGCTGGATACTCGCCTGCGTCGGTGCGATCCTGCTCGCGTGCCAGGCTGGGTGCACCACGATCCTCGGCAACGTGGCACTCCAGGAGATGGGGTTGCAAGCGGAGGCGGGATCACAAGCGGAGGCGGGATCGCAGGAAACGCTCGACTCGCCAGCCATGGCGACCTACGAGCCCGATGCCGATTCACCCGATCGCGAGGATTCGTCCTCGACTGTCTCGATCTCCGACAAGCCTGCATCGGATCAGAAGACAGCGCCCGCGGCCGAGGAAGCCTTGAACGCCGCCACCAAACGGCTTGCGGCCTCGGGTCGGCTCGACTCCGCCACACAGACCGCCCTCACGGCAGCCTTGGAGGGCTCCCCACGGCAGGATTGGCCAGCAATCATCGATGCGTTCGTCGTCGGGATCGAGTCGGCCCCGGTTGCCCCACGAACCGCGATGCGTCCGATCGAGCAGGCTCCCGCGACGCCGCCCCCAAGCGATCCGCCAAAGGCGGAACCGGCGGCGATCACACCGGAAGCTTCGGCGTCAAAAGCGGCTCCCGCGTCGCCCCCCAAAGAAGCCGAGCCCGCTCCGGCAGCCTCCGCTCCATCTCCCCAGCCGCTCGGGGTGGTGAATGCATGCTTTGCCTCGCGGGTGCGGGGCTGGGGAGCCGTCGATCGCTTCAGCAGCAGCCAGTTCCAGGCCGGCCAGGAGATCATCGTCTATTTTGAACTGGAGCATCTGGCCGCTCAGGAATCTCCATCCGGCCATACCACGCGGATCGACACGACCCTCGAACTGCTCGGCCACGACGGCCGACAGCTCCACGAATGGCGGTTCGAGCCGGTCGAGGAAACATGCCCGTCGCAGCGGCGCGACTACTTCGCCCGCTACGTGCTGCGAATTCCCGAAGGGCTGTCGGCCACCGGGGCATGCCGCCTCGACCTGGCGGTCACCGACACGGTGGCCCACTGCACTGCCCGAACCAGCCTGCCCATGGAGATCGCCAACCGGGTACAGTGAGGGACGTTTCGCTTCCTCCCGACACCGTGTCGCCGTGCCGATCCTCCACGCCGAGCATCTCGTCAAGACATTCGCCACCGCCGAAGCCCACTCCAGCGGCGTCGCGGCGGTCCGTGGCATCGATCTGGCGGTGGAGGCGGGCGAGTTCGTGGCCATCACCGGCGCAAGCGGCTCCGGCAAAAGCACGCTTCTCCACATGCTCGGCGGCATCACGCGGCCCTCGTCGGGCCGAGTCCTGCTCGAAGGGGTCGATCTGGCGGGCCTCGACGACGACGCCCTCGCCCTCGTGCGCCGCCGCCGCATCGGCTTCGTCTTCCAGCGTTACAACCTGCTCCCGGAACTCTCGCTGGCGGAAAATGTCGCCCTCCCGCTGGTGCTCGATGGCCTTCCGGCCCGACGGTGCGATGAAGCCGCGATCGAGGCGCTCTCGGCCGTCGGCATGGCCCACCGCGCCGAGCACCGTCCCGATGCCCTCTCCGGTGGCGAGCAGCAGCGGGGCGCGATCGCCCGGGCGCTCGTGACCTCTCCGGCGATCGTCCTGGCCGACGAGCCGACCGGCGCCCTCGATTCCGCCAACGCCCAGCGGGTGATCGAACTGCTCCAGCGGCTCGTCGCCGACCGTGGCCAAACCGTCATCCTCGTCACGCACGATCCCGCCACGGCCGCGGCGGCCCGCCGCACCGTGCGAATCCGTGACGGCCTCGTGGCATCGGACTCTGCCAACCCGACGCCCGCACCCACGACGCCCGCTCTCGGGGCGTTCTCAACGAGACCGGCGCAGTCATGAGGCTCCGTCGGCTGCTGGTGCGTCAGTGGTGGAATCGGCCAGGCAGAGCACTGGCGACGGTGGCGAGCGTGGCGGTGGCCGTGGGTGCGGTAGTCGCGACCTGGGTTTCAGCCGATGCATCCCGCGCCGGCTACCGACGGCTCACCGAGTCGATCGATGGCGTCGCGTCGATCGACATCGTCGGCCACGGAGGGGGGCGGTTTGATATCGCCTCGCTCCCCGGAGGCCTTGCGGGCGTCCCGGGCGTGAAGGCCGTGGTGCCGCTCTTCTACCGGCCCACGCTCCTGCGTGTCGGGGAGAAGCGGGTCCGCGAGATGGCCGTTGGCGTCGATCTTGAATCGATGGTCGCCGCGAACCTGCTCGAGCTTGCCGCCGGTCGGCCGTGTGCGGGGCCCGACGAAGTGGTTCTCGAAACATCCCTGGCCGACAGCCTCGGCCTCGGGGTGGAGGGCGAACTGCTCTTCTTCGCGCGGCGGCGGATTCGCCGCATGAAGGTCGTGGGACTGGTGGACCGAAAGTCGATTGGCTGGTTCGCCGAGGGGGCCGGTGTGATCGCCGACATCCGGTCGCTCTCGGACATGTCGCTTTCTCTCGGCTTCGTCGATCGCGTGCGGGTCGCGCTGGAGCCCGGTGTCGAGCGGACACGGGTGCGCGACGACGTCGCGGCTCGGCTCCCGGAATCGCTCCTCGCCGAAATTCCGGCGGGCAAGGCGAGCATGGCGGAGGACGTGCTCCATTCGGCCGACCTCGGCCTCGATTTCGTCACGGGGCTCACCGTCGCAATGGCCTTCTTCATCGTCGGCAACGCGATGCTGATGAGCGTGACCGAGCGGCGTCGCGGCTTCTCGCTGCTGCGGCTCTTGGGGGCGACCGTGCGGCAGATGCGGCGATTCGTGATCGCTGAGGCCGCACTGCTCGGGTGTGTCGGTGCCCTCATCGGCGCCGCGGTGGGATGGTATGCCGCAGCCCCGATCTCTGCCGGCATCACGCAGGCGCTTCAAACACCCCTCTCGTCGCTCGCCTTCAATCCCCTGATCATGCCGGCCGCTGTGCTGATGGGAATCGCCGTCGCGATGGCCGCGGCCTGGTGGCCTTCCCGCGAGGCGACCGACGCCGACCTGCTCGAGGGGCTTTCGGTCGCGCCCGCCGCGCCGCCACGCGGGCTGTCGTGGCGTTTCGTCGCCGCCGTGCTCACTCTGGGGGGCCTCGCCGCCATCGGGCAGATGCTCGTGATCGCGGAGATTCTCCCACCGCGGGTCGCTGTGATCGGTGGTGTCATGATGCTCTTGGCGTTCGTCGCCCTCACGCCGCTGGTGCTGCCCTGGATCGCACGCGGCCTCGCCGCTCTTGTGCCGCGACGGTTTCGGATCGAGACGACGCTGGCTCTCGAGCAGATCCTGCGGCAGCCGATTCGCACGGCGCTCACCAGCGGCGTCCTCGTCGTCGCGGTCACCAATGGCATCGGCCTCGGCCATGCCATCAGAGACAACGTGGATAACGTCCTCGGCTGGTACACGCGGCTCCTGCGGGCTGATTGGCTGCTCATGCACGCAGGCGTGGTCAGTGCCGCAGGTGCCGAGGAGGGAAACGCCGAAACGCGGTCGGTGGAGGCGGAGGTGGCCGGCCTCGCCGGCGTCCGACGGGTCGAGGGCATCGGCGTGGCCGTTGGCCGCGTGGCCGGCACAGCCTGTGTCGTCGTCGCCCGCGACATTCCGGACGACGAGCCGCTGCCGCTCACGCCCATTGGGCTGACCGAATCGCAGCTGCGGGCCGCGCTCGACCGAGGCGAGGTGGCTGCCGGCACCGTACTGGCCCGTCGCACCGGCATCGCCCCTGGCGACGAACTCTCAGTCGAGGTGTTTGGCAGGACGACGACGGTGCGGGTGGCGGGGCTCGTGGTCGATTACACCTCCGGCGGCGCCTCGATCCATCTCCGTCGTGACGTGGCCCGCCGGCTCTTTGGCATGGAGGCGGCCGACGTACTCCTGGTGAAGGCCGAGCCGGGCCAGGCCGACGCCCTCCGCGGTCCGCTGGCCGACATCGCCGATCATCATTCGCTCCTGCTGCGATCGTTCGCCGACATGCAGTCAGTCATCGACACCATCGTGAAGGGGGTCGTCGGCTCGCTCTGGGCGATCCTCGGCCTGGGCTTCGTCGTCGGCAGCCTCGGCGTGGCCAACACCGTGACGATGAACGTCCTGGAAAAAAAGCGCACGCTCGGCCTCCTGCGGGCCGTGGGCATGACGAGCCGTCAGGTGACGCTCGTGGTGGTGATGGAGAGCATGCTTTTGGGAGCGGCCGGTGGCCTGATCGGGCTCGTGGGGGGCATCACGACCGCGCTCTTCATCCAACTGGCGAGCCAGCCGCTCCTCGGCCATCCGATCGAGGCGCGGTTTCGTCCGGGGGTCGTCGTGGTGAATCTTCTGGCGGCGGTGGCCGTGGCCGTCGTGGCGGCGTGGCTGCCGGCCCGCCGCGCCGCCCGGCTCGACCTGCTCGAAGCCCTTTCGGCCGAGTAGCGACTGGCAAACTGTCGCGATCATTCTTCACGACAAAAAGGCCTCCTGCTGGCCTCGCGTCATTGCAGACGACTATCGTCGTGTGACGTGCGCAGGATGTGGCGTCTTCCGAAACGCGGGAGAGAGGCCATGCAGACGCAGCCGCAGGTTTCCTTTCACGGCATTCCGATCGACGAGCGGGTTCGGGCCACGGCCTACGACCACATCGACGAGCTCGAGCGGAAATATGGCCGGATCACCGGATGCCACGTGGTGATCGCCCAGCCGCATCAGCACCATCGCCGCGGCGGCCTCTATTCCGTCAGCATCGACATCGTGGTGCCCGGTGGCGAGATCGTAGTCAACCGCGAGCATCCGCTCGACCATGCCCATGAAGATGTCTATGTCGCCCTCCGCGATGCCTTCCTCGCGGCTCGCCGCCGGCTCGAGGACCACACGCGGCGGCTCCGAGGCGCGACCAAGTCGCACGAGCCGCGGGGCCAGGGCCGCGTGTCGCAGATCTTTCCGCTCGAGGGATATGGCTTCATCGAGACGCCCGACGGCCGCGAGGTCTATTTCCATCGCCATTCGATCTCCGACCACGACTACCGTCTCGTCGATGTCGGCAGCCCCGTCTTCTTCAGCGAGGAGGAGGGAGATCAGGGGCCGCAGGCGTCCCACGTGCAGCTCGTCCATCCCCATCGTCCCGCCGTGGGCGGCTGATGGTGACCCCGGTCTTTCACGGAGCTTTTGTATGCCGCTGACTCAATCCATGCCACTCACGCACGACGTCACGAACGAGGAGATCGCGATTCCGGCGCTTTCCGAATCGGGCGCACCGATCACGCTGCCCGGCCGGTTGAGCCTTCCCAAGTCGCCGGTGGGGCTCGTCCTCTTCGCCCATGGCAGCGGGAGCAGCCGCTTGAGCCCGCGGAATGAATATGTCGCCTCGGTGCTGCACGAGTCGTGGATCGGCACGCTGCTCTTCGATCTGCTCACGATGGAGGAGGCGACCGACCGAGCCAATGTGTTCGACATCCGGCTCCTGGCCGACCGGCTCGTGGCGGCGATCGGATTCGTGGCCGGCTCCGGCCGCACCGCGAGCCTGCCGCTGGGACTCTTCGGGGCGAGCACCGGTGCGGCGGCGGCCCTCGTGGCGGCGGCCGCGGAACCGCGGGTGAGAGCGGTGGTATCCCGCGGGGGCCGGCCCGATCTCGCCGGGCCGTGGCTTCGCAAGGTGCATGCGCCCACGCTTCTGATCGTCGGCAGCCACGATGAAGAGGTGCTCATGCTCAATCGTGCCGCGGCGGCGACCCTCGGGGGCGAGCACCGTGTGGCCGTCGTGCGGGGCGCCACGCACCTCTTCGAGGAGCCGGGCACGCTGGAGGAGGCGGCCCGGCTGGCGGCGGAATGGTTCGCGAAACGACTGGCCACATGAGGGGAGGCGACTGACATGGTGGTGACGATGTTTACGGATCGTGACGAGGCCGGCTGGATGCTCGTGGAGCGGTTGCGCGACGCCGAGACGGAGAAGCCGGTCGTGCTGGCGATCCCGCGA
>JBJTDB010000338.1:0-12249 GCA_046092145.1 Planctomycetia bacterium
GGCGCTGCTCGGCATGCTGAGCGAAAAGAGCATGCGGATGTCGGAGATCGTTGCCTCCGACAAGCTCACGGGCACTCCCGCGGAAGATATCGTGCGGGCCGTCGATGCCGGCGTCGCGATGTCGATGTTCGATGTGATCGCGACCGCCCTCCCGGCTGCCGCTCCCGCCGTGTCCGAGAAGGTCAAGCTCTCGAATGCCTTCAACAATGCGATCCTGACCACCGAGGCCCTTGGCGGTCGCGCGGTCGCCTTGGCCAGCGAGGCTACGGGCACCGGCCACATGCTCGGTGATTTTGACGCGGCGATCCTTCACGAACTGGTCGAGCGGGGCCGCGACGGTCTGGCGGATCGTGTGGAGACGCGGCTGGCCGGGAGTGGCCGGTCGCTCCAGCAGAATGGCGAGCCGGTGACGGATGCGGCCGCCCGCAAGCAGATCGTCGAGCAGGCGTGCAGTGCTTTTATCGGCAACACGCTGCCATTGCTGGCGCAGTTTGGGATCGTCACGAAGGCGTGACTGTGATCGCGTAGGCGTGCCCTCGCGTGCAGGAGCGGCGGCGTTAACGCTATCAGGCGGCGTGACGCTCCGCGACCTGCGCGCTGCCAAAGGCGGTCGAAAAGACATCGCGACACACGTCTAGGGTGTGGGCGATGTGGCTTGGCTGCAGTGTGGGATGCACCATAAAGACGAGGCTCGTTTCGTGGAGTTTTGTCGCCACGGGAAGCCTCGACGCCGGCCGGCATCCATCGAATGCTTTTTCGAGATAGATTTCTCCGCAACTTCCGCACCCACTTCCGACGCCTCGAGAGAGCAGTTCCTCGATAATCCGGTCACGTGTCCAACCAGATCGGAAAGCGGAGGGATCGAGTAAGCCATACAGGCGGTAGTAGCTGTGGAAAAAATCATCTCCCGGAATTGGAAACGCGATCCCGTCCACATCCGCCAAGCCATCCATCAGACGGCGGGCGTTGGCACGGCGTTGTTCGACCCAGTCGGCAAGCCGTCGAAGTTGGACTCGGCCGATGGCCGCCTGCATCTCCGTCATTCGCCAATTCGTTCCAAACCGCTCATGCACAAATCGAAAACCACCCGGTCGATGCGTGCCGAGTGTCGCCGCACGACTCTTTCCATGATCCTTGAAACTCCATGCCCGTTCCCACAACGAAGCATCGTCTGTGGACACAAGTCCCCCTTCGCCACCCGTGGAGATGATTTTGTCCTGGCAGAAGGAAAATGCGTTGATATGGCCGATCGATCCGACGGGCCGGCCTTTGTATTTCGCTCCGTGGGCCTGCGCACAATCCTCGACGACGAAAAGTGCATGCTGCTTCGCGAGCGACATGATCGGATCCATGTCGCAAGGCCAGCCAGCCAGATGGACGGCGATGATGGCCTTGGTCCGTGGCGATAGCTTCGCGGCGATCGTCTCCGTCGTGATGTTTTGGCTCAGTGCGTCGATGTCTGCAATGATCGGGGTAGCGCCTCGCATGACGACCGCGCTGGCGGAGGCGATGAACGTGCGACTGGGGACGATGACTTCGTCCCCGGGACCGATACCAAGCGACTGAAGCGCTAGCTCGAGCGCAACAGTTCCATTCGCGACTGCGATCGTGTGGGAAACGCCAAGTGCAGATGCATATTCCTTCTCGAACAGGGAACACTCTTCGCCGGTCCAGGAATTGACTTTGCCGGACCGTAGGACTCGCTCGACGGCCGCAATCTGCTCATCGTCGTACTCCGGCCATGATCCAAGAGAAACGGGAGCTGAATGATCGGGTGCGGGACGCGCCGGAATGCCGTAGGCGGTGATCCCATCGGCGATATCTCGGGTGACTGTGGCGCCTGCGCCGATGCGAGCGGCGCGCCCGATCCTGACACCCGGCAGCAAGGCACACCCGGTTCCGATCATCGCCTTCGGGGAGACGTGCACCGCACCCGCCAGGCTGGCACCGGGGCCGACGCTGGAGAAGTCGCCGATCTGGCAATCATGATCGAGCGTTGCACCCGTATTCACGATAGCGTGATGCCCGACATGGCAATCGGGTTGGATCACAGCGCAGGCGCAGACCACCGCTCCTAGAGAGATCACTGCCGTTGGATGGAGGATTGCCGTGGGATGAACGGCGGTGATCCATTCGAGGTCGAGATCGGCGGCAAGCAAGGCGCGTCGCTCGTTGTCGCCCACCGCGATCACGCTGCGGCGGCGTGCGATCGTCTGCAACTGCGATACCGGCCCTGGAATAGGTACCCCGAGAAGGTCCTGACCCCACAGGCGAGGATCGTCGTCGTAGACAGCCTCGATTGGGATGCCACAGGCTTGCAGGATGGAAATCACCACCTTGCCGTGGCCGCCGGCGCCGATTGTGACGACCGCCGCTTGAGGTTCGAATGGGGCGGCGGTGGCATTCCCGGCAGAGGTGATGCCATCTCGGGAGAATACCTTCCAGACGGTCATCGCCATGATGCGAAGATCGATCAGTAAGCTATGCCGATCCACATACTGTACGTCCAGGGCGAATCTCTCCTCCCATGACAAGGCGTTGCGTCCGCTCACCTGCGCCAAGCCCGTGAGCCCCGGCCTGACTTCGTGGCGGCGCATCTGTTCCGGGGTGTAGCGATCGAGATATTCCATGAGCAGCGGTCGGGGGCCGACCAGGCTCATGTCGCCCCTGAGCACATTCCACAGTTCAGGAAGCTCATCGAGGCTCGTCGATCGGAGCCAGGATCCGAAGGGCGTCAGCCGCTCCGCGTCGGAGAGAGGACGTCCGGTGGCGTCGGTCGCCTCTCGCATCGTGCGAAACTTGTAGAGGGCGAACGGTTTGCCGCCACGCCCTGGGCGGACTTGGCGAAACAGAATCGGGTGCCCAAGCCGTAACCAAACGAGGCATGCAAGCGCCAGTAGAACCGGACACAGGATCGCCAGCGCGATCGTGGCAGCGATGAGGTCGAACCCCCGTTTGCCATACCGGGAATACACTGAACTGCCAACCATCATGCACCGTTCCGCAACTGATCGAGAAAACCGTGGCGACGGATGGTGACGGGGGCGGCCGGGCGTGTAAAGGTAGGCTCCCGCCCGTTATCCAAACCGCGCAGGCTTCCGAGATTCGCCGGACTATTGCTAACAGGCGTGGAGCAATCCCAGGTGACGCATCAGCACGCTGTTGACCGCGCCGACGTCGAATTTTTCCCTAGCGATGCGGAGGCTCTCGCCAGCCATGCGGCTGCGGAGGTCAGGATCGTCGGCCAGTTGTGCCATCCGCGCATGCAGGGATTCGACATCTCCAACCGGAACAAGGAAGCCGTTGAGACCGTCGACCACGGTTTCGCGGCAGCCCGGCGCGTCGCACGTTATGACCGGGCGGCCGGTCGCCAACGCTTCCAGCACCGACCGCGGCGTGCCCTCCCGGTATGATGGGAGCACGTAGACGCTACAGGAAGCCAATGCTGGGCGGACATCGTCGAGTTTGCCGACGTACTCCAGTCCACCTGCCACCCAGCGGTCCATGTCAGCCTTGGCGATACTGTCTGGTCCTTCTTCGAAGTAGCCCACCAGAACACAACGAGCTTGCGGTCGGCTGTGCTTCAGACGTATGGCCGCCTCGCCATACTCCCTCACGCCCTTGTTCGTTAACAGCCTGGCAATCATGAGAAAAACGGGGGTGTCTGGAAGCGGGGCCGGAGCATAGTGATCGCAATCCACGCCGGAGCCATTGACCATGCGGGCCTTCGAAGGATTCGCCAGACAGCCGGCCGCGATGAAGTCGTTGCGGTCGTCGGGGTTTTGGAATACGACCACCCGATTGCAGGAAGTGGCGAGGCGATACAGAACGATGGCGACAAAGCGGGAAATCCGCTGTGTAAACCCGCCCTTCCCGGTGAAGGCATAACCGAGGCCGGTTACCATCGCCGCCGACGGCGCCCCGCAAAGAAACGCGGCGAATGCGCCCCAGATGTTTGGCTTGATCGTGTAGGTGAGAACGAGGTCAGGACGGGTCTTTCGAATGAGATCGCGCAGGACGCGGAAGTAACGCAGATCGGGGAGGACCCCCGTCCCTTGTCGGTCGAGCGGTGTCTCATGCACCTCTGCGCCCATCTGCTCCAGCCCCTCTCGCAGGGCAAGATCGAAGTCCGGTGCGGCGACATGCACCGTATGCCCTGCGTTCCCGAGATCACGAAGAAGCGGCCCCCGGAAGTTGAGCAGCGAGGGGGCATAGGATGCCAGGATCAGAACCTGCTGCCCTTCCTCGCCCACAATTTTCAATCCTCTGTTAATCCGACCTTACTCTGGATCAGAACGAGTCTTGCGTCGCAATCGCCCTCAGTCAGCGGCCCGCCGAACGATCGCGTCGACTCGGCAAGAAAGACGACAGGCATGGCCTCTGTTGCGGCATGAGCGAGAAAGCGACGGCAAACATCATCGGCAGGAACATCCATTTCTGCCGGATCGCGATGCCAAGGCTGGCAGTTGTGTTGGCCAGCACAAACCATGACGCGGCACTGTAGATGAGAAAGAATGACACGGCGCATGAGTCGAGAGGTGACCGACGCCCGAGAAATCTCATGCAGGTCGCATAGCCAAAAATGGCGATCAGACACAGATTCTCGACACTGACCACAAGTCCAAGCACGCCTGATGCGTCGAAGAAGAGAGGGCGGAAAAGATAGGACATCATTCGCCACGGTATGGACAGCGAGGCAATGTCGACAGAGCTTCCACCGCCCAGATTGTGCGCTTGCCTGGTCTGAAAATAGTCTCCCACATCTTCGATCTTGGCGGCGTCCCCAAGACCTGCAAAGTGGGCGCCAAAGCCAACTGCCATAATCGCCGCGGGAATGGTCACGGTTGCCAAGGCGATTTTCCGGCCAGCACTGATTCGAGAGAAAAAAAGCAGAGCAAACGCGAGGCTCACCAGCAGAATACCGGCCATGTGGGGGCGGACAAGCAGCATTGCGAGGCAGGATACGAACATCGCCGGATATCGGCGTCCCAGCTCGATCGCCGCCCACACCGCCAAGCCGGCTGCCATAAATGACAGTGCATCTTTGCCGATGGCGGAACTCCAAAAACTCAGCCCGGGTAACAGAACGGACAGCAACGCGACTTGGCGTGGAAAAGCACTCGCCGTGGCTAGGATCTGCTGCAGCGCCGAAGCGAACGCGAGCATTCCGATAAAACCAAATACGTTGTAGACGAGAAAAGCCCCGCCATACGACAGTCCGAGTCCACCAGAAAGAAGCGACGTCAGGAAATAAATGCCGCGTGTTCCAAGGCCTGGCCCAAGGTCGTACGTGAGAGAGTCCAAATAGTACAGTGTTGAGTCAGCGACATTGTTCAGGGAGTATGAAAAATACAACACGCAGAATGCCGAGTGCCAAAGATAGAACAGCAGCGCACGTTCGCGTGAGATCGTGAAGACCCGTCTCAGGATGAGCGCGATCCACAGCCCGGCCAGAAATATGACCAGGTTCGTGAGCATGTGCCATGGGGAATCTGCAAAAACCAGCATGTCATGAGCCCGCGTTTCGATGTGCGTTGACCCACGCCCTGAACATCAGCACCGTCCAGAGTTGATGGTGCCACCGCCGGCGTCCCGACAGGTGCTCGTGCCAGAGTCGCCGCACGGAATCAGCGTCGAGTAACCCTTCGGCACGAATCGCCTCCGGCGAGAGTAGATCCTCGGCCCATTCGCGCAGCGGTCCTGATAGCCAGTGCTCGAGCGGCACGCCGAAGCCCATCTTCGGCCGGTCGATAAGAACCCCCGGCACATGCCGATACAGCACCTGCCTTAGTGCCCATTTGGTCTGCCCGTCCCGTAACTTCATACGCAACGGCAGGCTCCAGACGAACTCCATCAGCGTATGATCCAGGAATGGCACGCGGGCTTCGAGGCTCGCGGCCATGGACGCGCGGTCTACCTTGGTCAGGATATCACCTGGGAGGTAGGTCAGCGTGTCGAGATACATCATCGTCTCCCGAAAATCCTCCTGCGCGGGCCAGGAAGCCGCTTTCGAGAGCACGGTGTTCGGTTCATGCGCGCCTGGCACCAACATCGACGGTCGAGCAAATTGCGAGACCAGCGCGCGGTAGAAGGCGGAGCCTTCAGCCTGATCCAGCACGGTGCCCAGTTTCACGAGCCGGTCTCCAAGCGCCGGAAAGCAGGCACGCGGCGGCAAGTACTGCATCCCGCGGTCGATGGCATGGGCGGGTGCCGCCTTCAACGCCTTGGCGAGCCCGCGTCGCAGAAAGCCGGGCAACCGGGACAAACGTCGATGCAGGCTGTAGCCCAACCCATAACGATTGTATCCGCAGAACAGCTCATCTCCCGCATCACCGGACAGGGCGACCGTCACCTGCTGACGCGTCAATCTGCAAAGCAGCAGTGTCGGGATCTGAGACGAGTCGGCGAAGGGCTCGTCCCAGATCGACGGCAGATCGGGTACCGCCGCGAGGGTCTCTTCAGCGGTGACGTACAGTTCGGTATGCGTCGTCCCCAGGTGCCTCGCCACGGCGGCGGCGTGTTGAGCCTCGTTGTATCCAGGCACGTCGAAGCCGATGGTAAAGGTCCGCACCGGCCGAGAAGACTGCGCTTGCATCAGCGCGACGATGGTCGAACTGTCGATCCCTCCTGACAGAAACGCCCCGAGCGGCACATCGGCCTCCATACGCAGGGCGACTGCCGCACGCAGCCGTTGTTCGAGCTCATCGAGCAACGGGCCGTCTCTCTCTTTCCGGCGCGGCGTTGCCACCACCTGATCCAGTTGCCAGTAGCATTGCGGGCCGCGCGGCTGGCCCTCAACGATCTCGACCCAATGGGCAGGCGGCAGCTTGTACATTCCTGCGTAAATGCAATACGGATCGGGTACGTAGGCATGACGCAGATACAGTGCCAGCACGTCGCGATCGATGCTGCCTTGCCAGTCGGGATGAACCGTCAGGGCCTTGAGTTCCGATCCGAACAAAAAGCTTCCGCCCGCCATACCGTAGAAAAGAGGCTTCTCGCCCGCCCGGTCACGCGCCAGCGTCAGCCGTCGGTCACGACGGTTCCACAGGGCAAAGGCGAACATGCCGTTCAACTTCGAGAGCGTGTGGGGCACACCCCAGAGTTGCAGCGCGGCTAGCAAGGTCTCCGTGTCTGAATGGCCACGCCACCCCGCGGTCCACCCTGCGGCCTCGACCTCATCACGCAGTGCGCGGTGGTTGTAGATCTCACCGTTGAACACCAGCACGAGCCGACCATCCACCGAGTCCATCGGCTGTGCCCCGGCCTCGGACAGATCAAGGATCGATAATCGTCGATGCGCCACTGCCAGCCCCGATCCCCCGTCGATCCAGATGCCATCGACATCTGGGCCCCGGTGCGCGATTCGCTGCGCCATTGCCCGGACGATCCCGGCGTTTCCACCAACCTTCGGGGACCAGTATCCGACGATGCCGCACATTCAAGAACGCCCCGCGAGCAGGCTGTCATAAAGCGCGATGTAACGCCCCACGATGGCGGCGATGGAAAAATCGTTCTGGATCCGGGATCGTGCGGCATATCCTCGGGACTGCACCTCGTCGGCCGAAGCGTCGAGAGCGCTGCGGAGTGCCTGCGCGAGTGCGGTGCTATCGCGAGGCGGCACGACCCAGCCCGTGGCTCCGACGATGGCGCGAGCGTCCCCGACGTCCGTTGTCACACAGGGTACGCCCGTAGCCATTGCCTCGCCCAAAACGTTCGGGAATCCCTCCGCGCGAGAGGAAAGGCAAAGAATATCGAACGCACGCATGATCCTCGGGACATCTGAGCGTTGGCCAAGGGGAATGAACCTTCGAGGCGGCTGGCCAAACCGATCAAGGTCTCGGCCAACGCCAACGAGAATCGCCTCGGGGTGGCTAGAGGCAATCTCCGTAATACTCGCAAACAGATTGGGGATGTCTTTCTGATGATGCCCTCGCCCAACAAAGCCGATAATTCGGTCAGCCTCGGAAATCCCGAGTTCGTTCCTAACAGCCACGCGGTCGCGTATATCAGGCCGCCAGCTGTCCGTGTTAAACCCGTTGGGTATAAAAACCGAACCCCTCGCCGAGTATCCGAGATGTTCATAATTGAGTCTGGATCGCAACGAGTTGTATACGATGGCTCGTGGAGCTGCAGACATCGAGGCGTTGAAGCGGGTGATCATTCGTGTGAGCCGGGATTCATATCTGTCGTTTTCAAGGGTGATACGTATATTCCATGCAAGTGAGCTTTGCCGACGAAAGAAATACCGCGCCAGGCACGCGGCAAGATTGCCATGAGGCATCCACCCTTGGATAATATCTGGCGTGTTTTCCGCGATGGCTGCCCGGAGTGCCATCAATGCCAAAAGTGAGGGACGTCCCGGGTGCATATCTAAGCAAGTGACGTGGATGCCTGCCTGTTGCAGCAGTCGCCCATAATAACCTAGACCCATCAGCGAGATGACGTGGTTGCGAAACGGCCCCTCGAGGCCGTGTGTCAGTAATGTATGCAACGCCCGCTCGGCACCACCCACGTCGAGGCCAGTGATGATGTGGGTGATGTGCCGTGGGGCCTCAGTCATGCACAAACCTCGTGAAATATTCGGCGAACCTAGCGAGGCTATGTGTGTCGCGTGCGAAGTCCGCGTTGATGTGAGACGCAACCGTGTCTTCAAAAGCTACCCGCATCGCATGGAGGAATGCGTATGGACTCCGGGAGTTTACAAGTGAATTCCTGGATTCCGTCGGTGGCAACATTAAGTGAGTATCGCCTTCATCGGTGGCGATGAATTTGCAGCCCATGAGCATCGCCTCTAGCAGCGCCTGCGAGGGATAGTTGTCGGCCTCTTGAAGAGAAAGAAAAACATTAGCACGGGCCAGAACCTCGCCAAGCTGGTCGCTTTTGCCGAAAGACGCCCGGCTATCACCGTGGCGGGCGTTGAAGGCATCAATCCGTTCCTTCATGCCAGGCTTGAGTGGGCCATCACCAAAGAAGAGGATCGAAATCCGATCGCCTGTTGTGCTGATGTAGACGTCGACAATGTCGAGCGCCAAAAACGGATTCTTTACGGCCTCCATCGCTCCGCAGAATACGACAAGCCTGTCGCGGGCCTGCGCAAAGACTTGCGGCAGGGTCTCCATTCTTGAGGGAAAGCTGCAAGGAGAAACAAATATCTTTTCCCTCCATTCAACGAGGTTATGGCCTGGATTGAGGACATCAATCCTGTCAACCCGATTGAGCAGTTGCACCCATCGCGTTTTATCTTTCCCCCGTCCATAACTAGCCATCTCGAGAGTGCGAGATGCAAAAGTGCATGAAACGGGCGTGCCAGAAACGCGGCAGGCCCAGAAGAGAGCGGTTGCGGCCCTGCCCGCTCCAGCAAGGTGAACACGACGGTAAGCACCCAGTGATACGCGAAGGAATACCGCGGCCAGCATTAGCCAGGATGTGAGAGGCGTCCTCAATTCTGTGTCATCGATCGTTCGTATCAGCGGCGACTGCGGCAGATTGAATTCGCTCGCAAGGCTGCCGGTGGTGAGCAGTTCAAAAGCTCCACCTCGGCGTATCAGTTCAGCCCCTAGGATCGAGAATCTCTGCGCCATCCCGCCGATTCCGCCGCGCCTCTTGAAGAGGATAGCGACTATCAGGACGGGCTTGCGGTTCCTCGTGCCAGAGACTGGCTCATGCACGGTGAGGACCCCTGAATTGTGCACGCGTCACGTCACTCATATAAACCGGGAGTATGTGCGGACGGAGGTGAGACCATTCATGCACAGATGAACCAAATATGGTAGGGGTTGAGGGCAAAGCGGCCGCTGTGGACCGTGGCGTAGCGCTGGCGCAACCGCCGGACGAGGGCGGCGCGACTGCAGTCGGACGAATAGCCCACCTCCCAGAAATGCGGTCCGCCGGCAATCGGGCGTCTCCACGGGATGTCTAAATTCAGGTCAAAGAGGCGTCCTCCGACCTTGGGCAGGAATGCGAACCCCGAAAACCCCCAAGTTTTGCGTGAATTCGGCAGTGTTAGGAATAGCCGCGCGCCCAGGGCGCGCAAGTGGTCGAGATTGACGTCGATCTCGTGCAGCGGCATATGTTCAAGCACCTCGCAACAGATGACAAGATCCTGCGGCTTATCAATACGGCCACCGACCTCGGCAAGCGGCGCGCAAATGTCTGGGCCCAGCGCTGGGTTGATGTCTGCGGTGATCACTGGCACTCCGGCGCGGCGCAGATAGGTCGAGACGAAGCCGTTGCCCAGCCCGATTTCAATGGCCGATGTCGGGCGCATGGCATGGATCAAGTTGAGCTGATGTGCGAAGCTGCACAGTTGCGGCATCGAGAAGTAGAAATCCGAGAAGTAGACGTCACGAGACAGATCGCGTTCGCGTTCACGTCCCCGAGTAGTGGCGTTCATCGTTGCCTCCTTCGTGTTACGTCAGCAGGTGAAACACGGCCGCCAGTGCCACCGGGGCGAGAACTCGCCAGTCGAGGAAAGCCGCTGGGAGAGCAACCGCCTGCCGCGGCCTGATGCCGGCCGCATTCAACACATACGCCAGAACTGCGAGATAATAGAGAATGCTGCCCACCGCGAGAGCTATCACTGCCCCAACATCAGCCAAGCTCACCGCAATCCAGACAAAACCCACTCGCAACACGACACCGAGCATGGTCAGCATAAGCATCGCCCGCTGGCGGCCGACGACGAACATCACCATCGATACGGGTGATGCGACGAACTGCAGCACCATCCAAGGGACCAGCCAACCTATAAGCTGCCCAGATCGTTCCCAGGCGGAGCCGAACATCACGGGAAAGATGGGCGGCGCCAGCGCTCCGGCCAGTACGAGCGGCCCCGTGCCCACCAATGCCAGCCGCCGCATGATCGCCAGCGTGAAGGGTGCCAGTTGCCCGTCGCGGAACTCCTGCGGGGCGCGTGAAACATAGACCTGTGAGATGGAACTACCGAGTAGCGTCATGGGCGCGGTCATCACCTGCATCGCGAGCAGTAGGAACCCCGCCTCGGCCCCAGCATGGGCTGCGATCAGCAATACTGGCACCTGCGCCCCGGCGACGTTGAGCAGCGCCTCAGGCATCGATATCAGCGGAAAGCGGTAATTCTGCCATAGCACCGGCCAGAGATGCCGCGACCGCAGTCCACGCAGTCGCGCCGCGTCGTGACGCCAAGTTCCGGCGGCCAGGCTGAGCCCGCCGGATCCGATGTTAAGTACGTTGCCCAGCAGCAGGCCCAGCGGCGTTACCCCGGCCCAGCCCAGCGCTAGTATCGTCGCAACTCCGCTGACTGCCTGCCCGACACGGGTTCGTGCGATATCGCCAAAACGCCGCGCGCGGGTGGACCAAAACTGCAGCGCCGAATAGCTCCCCGCAAGCCACACCCCAAGCGGCACAAGCCACAGCCAGGGGGCGATGCCGGGACATCCCAGCCCGGCGGCGATATGGCCTGGCATCAGCACGACTGCGGCGGCAATTGCGACGGTGACGCCGACCAGCGCAATCAGCGACAAAGCCAGCAGCGCGACGGCGGATTCATCGGTTTCGGCCAGCGTGATCGCGATCTCCAGGCGCAGGCAGGCGACGACCGCCAGCGTACTGACGAGCGCCAGGTAGACCGCCAGGAGCGCGAAATCATCGGGGGAGTAGAGGCGCGTCAACAGTGGCATGGCGGCCAGCGTGATCAGCCGCCCGGCCAGCGTCCCGAAGGACAGCTTCAGTACATCGCCGAGGAATGTACCACCGACCCGGTCTCGCAGAAGCCTCCATTTGATCACGGCGACTCGGCGGATTCCAGCGACGGGGGATTCTGCCTCGACGACGGACGTGCACATCAGCGATCCACGCGCCTGCTCGATTGCGATGCTTCCATAGGCTTGCGTTGGCTGCATGAGGACAGTGCGCTACGAGACCGGTAAGTGGCAGTTGTTAAGCACTCATCCCTGGTCGATGCCGGGATATGCTCTAGGCAGCAGAAAGCTTGGCTGTGTCCACTGTGAAAGCAGCTTGGCGGCCGATCACGCCTGCCACCTGAAGGATCGCTTCTTCGGGCATCCCTGGGTACATCGGCAGGCTCAGTGCGCGTGCGGCGGCTGCTTCAGCGTTGGGGAGATCACCAGGCCCGTAGTTGAGATGGGCATGTACAGGCTGAAGGTGAAGCGGTGTCGGGTAATACACGGCCGTACCGATGCCGGCAGCCCGAAGGGCGTCGCTTGTCGCATCACGATCATCGATCGCGATCGTGTATTGGTGAAACAC
>JBJTDB010000339.1:0-12210 GCA_046092145.1 Planctomycetia bacterium
GTGATGCATGAGGCGGGCCTTCGGGGCAGGGGGGGGCGTGAGGAATGCGGAGACCCCGTTTTCTACCCGATCATCGATCCGACGTCACCCCGCATCCGTCGGGCCGCACGCATGCTTCCGCTCGAATGGCCGGTGCCGGTGGTTCAATGCACGGGCGCGCCGCCCGGTTGCCCCCGCCCGTGTGCGTGTAATACACTGCGATACATGGATTCGACACTCAATGTTCGCATTCCCCCGGCCCTGAAGCGTCAGCTCGATGCCCTGAGCCGCCGCACGCACCGCTCGTCGAGCGAACTCGTTCGCGAGTCGCTCCGTCGCTACCTCGCGACCGAACAGCTGGCCGCCGTCCGCAGGATGACCATGCCGCTCGCCGAAGCCCGAGGCTTCGTCACCGACGAGGATGTGTTCAAGGCGATTTCGTGAGGGTCGTCCTCGACACCAACGTGCTGCTGGCCGGCCTCGCCACACATGGACTCTGCGAGGCCTTGCTGACCCTGGTCTATCGCGACCACGTCGTCATCGTTTCGGAACACATCCTCGAGGAAGTGGTCCGACACTATCGCGGCAAGTTCAAGGCGACCAAGACGCAGACCGCGGCCGTTGTCAGATTTCTGCGATCCAACAGTGAGCTGGTGGAGCCGGCGGTGGTGCCCCGCGATACGCTCCGCGACAAGGACGACCTCCCCATCCTGGGCACGGCGATCGCCGGTGCGGCCGCCTGCATCGTCTCCGGGGATCAGGAACTTCTGGCCATCGGCAGGTTTGCGGGAGTCGATATTCTCTCGCCCCGAGCCTTCTACGACCGCCTGCGGGAATGAACGAGACGCACGCGGTCGCCGAGAAGCCCGTTCTGCTGAGAAGCCCGATACGCACGCAAAGGGAATCCGCTCGCCATCACCGCACGGCCACCCCCACTCCCTTGGCTCGCGCCGCGGGCTTCTCAGCATGCGGAATCCGCACCCCGGCACCGGCCATTCGGCCCGTGTTGGGAGGCCGCGTTCCGCGGCATACTCACGGGAGAGCATTCATTGAACTTCTGGAGAGAACGCAGATGGTTCGCACGGGATTGATCGCCGCGGCGGCGTGGCTCGGGCTTGGCTCGTGGAGCCTGGCTGCGGACCCCGATGTGCACGTGCGGGTCACTCCCACGGACGGCCCCGTGCTCAAGCTCGATGGCAAGCTGATCAGCCAGCCGAATAGGCCGATCAACCAGTTCCGCCCCGACTTCGCCTGTTACGTGCGGTTTCGCGACCCGGCCGCCACGGTGCCGCGGTGGGGCGCGAGTGAAAAACTCTGGCCGATGGTCGATTCCGACTTCGTGTGGCGGAAGAAGCCCCGATTCGAACCGAAGGACAACCGCTTCATCGAGACGTTCGACTGGGGCGAGGTGGAGCGGGTGTATCGGCCCGTTCCCGGCGGCATGGATATCGACGTGACCGTGCGGAACACGTCGGCGAAGACGCTCTGCGAGTTCGAGCAGGTGCTCTTCACGCTGAAGCTCCCGGGCGACACCGGCCACGCGCTGACGAACGAGGCGGTGTATTTCGGCCAGTTGATTCCGGCCCACTCCGGCAACACGCTCAGCGGCCCGGTGGCCCTGCCGCTGGTGACTTGGCGAAAGGGCGAGGGAGAGTTTTCGCGGGCGATCGTCGCCACCACGCCCGAGACCACGAAACACCTCTCGCTCAGCTGGCAGACCGACACCTGGCTCGCCCCCTGGGAGCGGAAACAGAAACTCACCGGCTATGCCGTCAACGATCCGGTGGCGATGGATCTGGCACTGCGGAAGCAGGAGGAGGAGCGGGCCGCCAAGGGGGAGACCTGGTGGCTGAAGCTGAGCATGGGCGGCGACCGGCTGCTCTATCACGATCGCTACTCCTCGCGGCCGATCCCGCCCGGCGGCAGCGACACCTCCACCGTCTGGCTGCGGTTTGGCGATGCCGCCGATCCGCTGGCGCCGGCCAGGGAGGCGCTCGAGGCGTATGGCGAGGCGCACCCGATGAGGTTTTCCTGGCCCGATCGACGGCCGATCGTGCCCACGATGGTGGGCGATCATCTCCCCTTCCACGAGCCCGAGAGTCTGGAACTCACGCGGCCGGCGGCTGGCCCGAAGGCCGAGGAGGTGCGGAAGCGGATGCTCGACCACGCCGACTCTTTGATCGCCCAGATGAAGAAGATCGACGCGCAGGGCATGATCGTCTGGAACATCGAGGGCAACACGCCGCCGGCGATCAAGTATGTGGGTGATCCGCACATGATCGAATACATGTGCCCCGAGGCCGATGCGGTGGCCGACGAGTTTTTCAAGAGGTTTCGCGACGCCGGGTTCAAGGTGGGCGTCTGCCTTCGGCCTTCGGTGATCGAGGTCGGCGAACTCGCCACGAGCCCGTGGCTCAAGGGGGAGAACCCCAATGCCACGACGCCCTACGCCTTCTTCCACAACACCCCGCACCAGACCCGCAGCCCGGCCGACATTCTCAGCGACAAGGCGGCCTACGCGAAGAAACGCTGGGGCTGCACGCTCTTCTATGTAGACACCAACCACGCCGCCTGGTTCAACCCGCAGACCGACGAGGACAAGGCGACCTGGCCGAAGAATCCGGACGGCAGCTTCAAGTGGTATCACGAGCTGCTCAACGAGGATGTCTGGGCCGAGGTGCTCGCGCGGCATCCCGATGTGTTGTTCACGATCGAGCACACGCCGCTGATCCAATACACGGTCAATGCGCCCTTTGACGACGGGCTCGCAGGCCTCGGCGGCACGCCGCCCGTGGTGAGGGCGACCTGGCCCGAGGCGTTTAAATGCCTGGCCGGAACCGGCGGCCAATCGCCCGGCAATTTCTGGACATGGGTGGACCAGGCGACGAAGGGGGATGTCATCCTGGGCGGCGGTCCCTTCGAGATGCAGGAGTTTCTCACGGCAGTGGCCAACGTGGTCGCGTTTCAGAAGGCGGGCCCGCCGCCGGAAGTGGCGACGATGAATCGGGAGCAGCTCGCGGCGACGGCCGCCGACTCGAAAGCCGACGGTCGCCTGCGGTTTTACGCCGCCAAGACGCTCTGCGCGGAAAAGCCCGACACCGCGACCGTGGAAAAACTGCTGGCGGCCGATGACCGGGTCGTGCAGATGCTGGCGATCGAATCGCTCACCTCTCGCGATCAGCTCACGCCGCTGATTCCCCGGCTCATCAAACTGCCGGCAGGCCAGTATGGATTCTTCGGGAGCCCGCTCCGCGAGGCGACCAAACGGGGCGGGCCGGAATTCCTCGACGACCTGACCGCATACGCCCGGCAGCATCCCGCAGAGGCGGGGGGGGATCGTAAGCATGTTTTTCATGACGCCCGGGCCGAGCGGACCGGAGCGGCTGGCGGCGCTCGTCGCTGACACGTCGTGTCCGGAAAGCCTGCGGCTGAGTGCGAGCGGCAACCTCGGCTGGCGCAAGGACGCCACCGCAGCCCAAAAGGATGCCGTGCTCGCGTATCTCCTGCCGCTCTTGGGCGACGCGAAGACACGAGGCAGCGTAGCCGGGATCCTGCAGCCCGCGTATGCCTATGGGCACGGTCTCTGGCACAACGAACCGCGTGTGCTCGAAGCGGCGAAGACCGCCCTCGCCGCCGAGCAGGCCCAGCCACAGCCCGACAAGGCCGTCGTAGCCGCGCTCGAAAAGATCGTCAAAGGCCAGCCCTGAAACTGGCCCCGGCTGCTTGCTTGGAAGCCCGCTGCGCAAGCAAAGGGAATGTGCGCCCCATTCCCGTGCGGCCACCCGCATTCCCTCGGCTTGCGCCACGGGCTTCTCGGCAGAGCGGGCTTGTATGCAGAGCGGGCTTGTAAGCGGCAGCGGGTCTACGCCCCTGCAGTGGCGGCGAGACGCTCGGCAATCCACACCTTGATGATGGACTGGCGAGTGACGCCGAGTCGCCCCGCCTCTCTGTCGAGTGACTCGATCATCCAGGCCGGAAAGTCCACGTTCACCCGTCGCTGCTCACGAAGCGGCCGTCGGGCCTTGGCCTTGTCCAAGGCGCCGGACACGTCCTTTTCAGTGTCGAACGCCAGGTCGAACTCCGTGGAACTGATCTTATTCGAGCGTTTCATAAAGTGTGATCTCCTCGGGTCGAGACCTGCGGACGGAAATGATTCGAAGAGTGTCACCTCGACGGGTGATCACCGCTGACCAATGCCTACCGGAAATCCTGCCCACCACGAGCCATCGTGGCTCGCCGACGGTGCGTGCGGGAACTTCGATCAGCATGTCGTCGAGCCACAGGAGTTGGGCATCGACGAAATCAATGCCGTGCTTTTTGGCATTCGCAACGCTCTTGTCGGGGTCGAAGGCGAACTCCACTCGGCGTGCTCCCTTGGGCACTGAGAAGTATAGAAAATATACCTTTTCAATGCAACGCCTGGAGGCAGGGAGACTGGAAGCGCGCCACGGGCTTCTCGGCAGGGGCGTAATAATTTGTTTTGTCGCGCCATATGCGATCGTCGCCCTATCTACCCGCATAAACCGCGAGAAAACCATGCGATTCCGCGTTGCCGCCGCCCTGCCCCCGTTGTTTGCGCTGGCCCTGTTTTTTGCCGCTGCCCCGGTCTGCCATGCCGGCGGCGGGCTCATGTATGACGAATCGCTGATTCCGCGGTTCACGATCCCGAAGACCGCCACGCCCCCCACGATCAACGGCCGGATCGAGCCGGGTGAGTGGAAGGAGTCGGTGCAGCTGATGGGCGTCGTGGACACGAGCAGCCTCAACTACAAGGACCGGCCGGTGTCGTTTCGCGTGTGCTGGGACGACACCCATCTCTACATCGCCCACCGCGTGGACGTGCTCACCGGCAAGACGCCTCACCTGCTGCGGGCCAAACGCGACACCTACGACACCGGCGTGGTGTTCGACGACACCGTCGAGGTCGGCCTCTTCATGCACGACCGCAACCGCAAGGAGGGGGAGGAGACGAGCTATCTGAAGTTCGTCGTCAACTCGCTCGGGGCGGGCGAATACATGAAAAACTACCCGACGATCGGCCAGGTGATGTTCAACTGGACGCCCACGTTCGAGATCGCCAGCCAGATCGTCACCGACTCCGCCGGCAAGCATTGGTGGGAGCAGGAGATCGCGATGGATCTCGACGACCTCCAGATGAAGGTGCCCCACAAGGCCGGCGACAAGATCGACATCGGGTTCTTCTCCGTGGTGCACAATCCGGCCGGCTGGTATTGGCTCGACTTCCCCTCGGCCTCGGGCCACCTGGAGCACTACGGCTTCCCGCGGGCCGTGCTCACCGACGCCGAGCCCTACGTGCAGGTGGAGGAGATCAGCGGCCTGCACGACGAGAAGCTGAGCTTCAAGAGCGTGATCCACAATCCCTCCACTGCGGCCGTCAAAGTGGATGCGTCGCTGCTCGTGGAGCACGGCCCCAAGTGCAAGAAGCAGAGCGGTGAGCTCGACTCTCCCGAAGAGGCCTTCAAGGAGGCCCGCGTGCTCGAGATTCCGGCCAAGGGATCGGTGCGGTTCGACGTGGCCAAGGACCTGCCGGGGCTCAAGTCGGCCGACAAGGGCAAGGGCTTCCTCCGCGTGGCGCTCGAACGGCAAGGGCACTCGCCGGTCTATTCGTTCGCCTGCAACTTCTCCGGGAAGGACAAGAAATACGCCACGCCCGTCGAGCACTCGCCCGTGCTCGGCACGAAGCTCGCCTTCACGCAGAACAAGGGCCTGCTTGCCCTCGGCGTGGATACGATCGACGCCCCGATTCCCGCCGACGCCAAGCCGACCGCCGCGACCTACAAGGTGACGAGCGGCGAGAAGCAGATCGCCGCAGGCTCGCTCAAGTATTTCGTGAACGGCTGGTACGACGACCTCCTCGAACTCGGCGACCTGCCGCCGGGCAAGTACGAGGTGCAGTTCGCGCTCGCGGATGCCTCCGGCAAGGAACTCGCCACCGCCAAGAGTGGCTTCGAAAAGAAAGACGCCGCCAAGGACTTCGCCGCCTGGTGGAACAACTCGATCGGCAACACCGAGAAGGTGCTCGCCCCCTTCGAGCCGCTGAAGATACAGCCCGGCCAGGGCCCCGCCCCGGCCATCGCCTGCACGCGGCGGGTGTATCAGTTTGGCGGGCTCGGCCTGCCGAAGCAGATCGAGGCCAACGGCGGGCCGGTGCTCGTCGCGCCCGCGCGGATCGTGGTGACGATCGACGGCAAGGAGCATGCCCTGCCCACCGACGGCGGCGTGAGCGTGACCGCGCAGAAGGACTGGCGGATCGATTTCGAGGCGGCGCCGGTGACGGTGGGCGGCGTGACGTTCTCCGCCACCGGCTGGATGGAGCAGGACGGCCTCGTGGAACTGGCCCTTACGTATGCGCCGCAGCGCGCGGGCGGCAGCGTGGCCATCGAGGCCCTGCGGGTCGAGTGGCCCGTGGTGGAAGATCCGGCGGGCGACTTCATGGCCTGCATGGGGCAGGGGGGCAACTATTCCGCCCGCACGATCGGCGCGGTGCCCAAGAAAGATGGCTCCACGAAGGAAGGCATGGTCTGGAACAGCCGCGACGACATCGGCATCACCGGCTCGGGCCGCCGCGTCGGCAACTTCCTCGGCAATCTCTGGGTGGGCAGCGATCACCGCGGCCTCTTCTGGTGCGCCGATTCCGACCGCGGCTGGGAGCCGCATGCCGACGTGCCGGCCTTGGCGGTGAAGCGGGAGCGGCCCGCGGGCGGCTCGGGCGAGGCCGTGGTGATGGTCAACAACCTCGTCGGCACGGCGGCGGGCAAGCAGCCGCTCACGCTCGAGGGCCCGCGGACGGTGAGATTCGGCTACAACGCCTCCCCCTTCCGCACGCTCGCGCCGGGGTTCCGCATCAACCAGCTCTCCGCGGCCGGCTCGTTTTCCGGCGGCAAATACAAGCGCAACTGGGACAACAACCAGGAGTTTTTCACCGTGCTCTCGCCGCCGTTCCCCGATCCGAAGCGGTGGCCCGAGTACTACGCCCACTGCAAGGAGACGGTCCACAAATTTATGGTCGAGGGCTGGGGCGCCGACGGCGGCTACACGCAGTTCCACCCCGCCCCCGGCACGTCGGCCTACTACGCGAACCGGCGGTACGGCCTCTACACGACGAACCAGATCGCGCTGCGCGGCTACGGGCAGAAGTCGATCGAAAACCCGAATCCCTACGCCACGTTCGGCGGTGAATGGCTCGATGCCAAGGGGGACGAGACGCTTTCGAAGAGCTACCGCGACTACATGATCTGGCTGATGGACAGGCAGGTGAAGGAAGGGGGCTGTCAGCACTTCTACTTCGACATCTCCTTCGGCGAGCGGCTGCACCGCGACCTCGCCGCCGGCTTCGGCTATCGCCTGCCCGACGGCCGTGTCCAGCCTGAAGCGAGCGACACGAACCTCCGCGAGTGGTACAAGCGGGTGTGGGCGATGATGGAGGAAAACGGCCTCTCGCCGGGGGGCGTGTCGGGGCATGCCACGCACGGCTTTTCGCTGAAGATGCTCCCCTTCACGAGCGCCATCCTCGACAGCGAATACCCGATGGCCGATCCGATCGACGTCTACCCGAGCGACGCGATGATCGCGCTCTCCTGCCCGCACTCCTTCGGGACCAACGTGCAGCACCTCGGCAACTTCATGAACCCCACCTGGCCGATGATGCACGACGCGGCCGGCGGCGACTACCGCGGCGCGCTCCTGAGCTATCCGGAGTTCAAGCAGTGGGGCATGGGCCGCGGCGACGTCGAGTTCATCCCCTACTGGCGCAACAAGGCGGTGGTGAAGCAGATCGGCCCCGGGCTCCTCGCGAGCCTCTGGAAGCGGCCGGGCGATGCAGGCTCGGCGGTCGTGGCGATCCTGAACTACGGCCCCGATCCGCAGGGCCAGGGCCGCACGCGGCCATCGCAGCTATCGCTCGACCTCGCGGCGCTGGGCATTCCGGCCGACGCGATCCAGGCGGGGGGCGACCGGGTGCGGATCCGCCAGCTCTTCAACTGCACCGCGCAAAACCACTACCTCCGCACGCTCAAGTGGATGGAGGAGCTCAAGGGCAAGCCGCTGCCCCCGATCCAGCCCACGCTCGACCTGGCCACCGGCGCCGTCGGCGGCTTCGACGTCAACTACCACGACGTGAAGCTGCTCGCGATCGACTGGGAGGCGAAGCCGGTGAACGAAGCGGCCGTGAAGGATCTTGCGAAGGACGACGCGGCGATCCGCCGCCGGCTGCTCGACTGGGGTGTCAATGCGGTCGCGCCGGCACCCGCGCAGGGGGTCGTGAGCGACAACCCGGCGATCAAGGTGGAGGCCTGGAAGCGGGCCGGCGACACGGGAGGCCGCGGCACGGCCCTGCTCGTGCGGGTGACCAACACGGAGCAGCCTGCCGACGCGAAGGACAAGTCGGCCACGGCGGGCACGCTGAAGGTGGATCTCGCGGGCCTCGATGTCAACGTGCGGAAGGTCTGGCAGGAATACACCGCCGCCGTGCCGCTCGATGGCCGCGCCGGGATCATCATGGTGGAGCGTGCGGACCAGCCGCGCGGCAACGCGGAGGTGGCCTTCAACGCCTACGACGCCGAGGTGTATTACAACCTCCCGAAGGGCCAGAGCCGCATCTTCGCGATCGAACGGTATTGAGCCAAACAAAAGTCCTTGAAAAACAGGGTTCTTTGCCGTTCTGACCGAGGAATCGATCGAGCCGTAATACTTTGAAGATACGCGCCATTGGCTTCTCAGAGGGACGCCACCGGCCCGCAGACCATCCCATGCCACCGCCAAATGCCCACCAGCCCGATGCCACGTTGCCCGCCACCGATCCGGCCGGCGGCGGGGATCCCGTGGATGCCTTCGCCCGCGAACTCACCCGCCACCAGGCCCGGCTCCGCGGCTTGATCCGCTGCCTGCTCTTCGACCGGAAGGATGTGGAAGACGTCTGGCAAGATACGAATGTCACGCTCCTGAAGAAGGCATCCGACTTTTCGCCCGGCACCGACTTCTGGGCCTGGGCGAGCCAAGTGGCCCGCTACCAGGTGCTCACCCACTGCAAGAAGCTCAAGCGCGACAAGCTCGTGCTCGCCGAAGAACTGCTCCAGCAGATTGCCGTCGAGGTGATCGAACGGAGCACCGACTTCGAATACCGCCGTGAGGCACTCGATGCCTGCCTCGCGAAACTGCCACAGCCGCAGCGGCAACTCCTCGAAATGCGGTATGGGCCCAAGACGTCGATCGAGACTGTCGCCGCGAGCATGAGCCGGACGCCCAACGCGATCCGCCAGGCGCTCTTTCGCATCCGCGGCGCCCTGCTTGCGTGCATGGAAAAACGCCTCGCTACGGTGGGGCTCACATGAGCAGTTTTGAAAAGCCACGCGACAACTCACCGCTCGGTGACGCACACCCGCGGCTCATGCAGCTCATCAACCTCGCGATCGAGGGTGAAATCAACGCCGCCGAGAAGGCCGAACTCGAGCAGATGCTCGCGGCCGATGCCGCGGCCCGTCGGCAGTATGTCGATGCGATGTTCCTCGACGCGATGCTCGACGAAGAGTTTGCGTCGTGCGGCGTCGCCGACATGGTGGACATGCTCGTCGATCGTCGGGGCGATCCCCCAACGCCCGCAGCACGGTCGTGGACGTCGGCCGCGACTCGCGCGTGGCCGGACCTCCGTGGCTCGCGTGCGGCTGCCCTCATCGGCATCGCGCTCACGCTCGCCGCCGCCGCGCTCGGCACCGGCATCACCGCCTGGCAGGTCGTGCGGGCGGGGGTCGGCATGTCGAACCGCGAGCCGCTGGGAGAGATCAGCCGAACGAGGCTCGCACTGCTCGCGACCAAACCGGGCAGTCAGCCTGAGCGGGTCACGAAGGGGCGGGCCATCGGCCGGGAACGGCTGGCGATCGCCTCGGGAGCAGTGGAACTCACGCTCCGTGGCGGCCACATGATCGTGCTCGAGGGGCCGAGCGAACTGGAACTCATCGACGAACGCGAAGCCTTCCTGCATCACGGCGCGGCGGTGGTGCGGGCCGCCGGTGACGGCTTCACGCTCGAAACCCCAACGGCCGGAATGTCGTGCGTGGCGGGTGAATTCGCTGCGAAGGTCGATGCCTCGCTCACGAGTGACGTGCAGGTCTATGAGGGCGACATCGTCGTGAGCGGTGTCGCCAAGCTTGGCAGCGGACAATTTCCCGACCGGCTTGCGGCAGGCGAGGCCCGCCGGTTCTCACCACGGCCCGACATGCCCTCCGAAACGCTCGCCTTCTCGGCGGAACGGTTCGTGCGGCGCGTGCCCGACGACACCGGCATCGGGATGCCCGTCACCGTCGCAGTCGGAGACAAGACAGGCCAGCCGCGGCTGGAATCGCTGGTCGTCACGCAGACGGTCGAGCCGGTCACGATCGACGGCAATCTCGACGACTGGAAACCGGCCCACTGGTTTCGTGCCGGCGGCGGTGCAGGATCGATCGAGGGCGGCATGATGTTCGATGCCGACAATCTTTATGTGGCCGCCCGCGTGGGCGATCCGCTGCCGATGCGGAATAGCGTCGATCCGCACCTCGACCCGCAGATTGTCTGGCATGGTGGCGGCCTGCAGATCTTTTTCTCGGGTGATCGCGCCACCGGCTGGCCGGCCGACGCCAACGGCCCGAGCTACTACATCAACCGCAAGACCGACGCGCCGTTCGCGGAGCGGATCAAGGCCGAGAACCCTCGGCTCGTCACGCTCATGATGATCCACCACGCTCCGACGCAGACCGACCATCTCTTCCTTGGCCGTGCCCCGAGCTTCGGTCCCGCCAGTGTGGCGGCTGAGAGTTTCTCGGGTCGATTCGTACGGCATCCCGACGGCCGCGGCTACACGCTCGAATACGCAATCCCCTGGTCCACACTCGGCCTCGCCGACGATCCCCCGCAGTCAGGCGACCGCCTCGCCACCGCCTGGGAACTCCACTTCAGCGACGAGACAGGACGTCTCTGGCGGAATCAGATCATCGAGATCCGTAACCAGAGCGAGCCGCCCGGCATCTTTCTTTTCGAGCGAGCCGCGACCTGGGGCCGCGCCGATTTCCGGTGAAGGATCAATCCGTGGTGATGCCGAGCGTTTTCCCATGCCGAGAAGCCCGTGGCGCGAGCCGAGGGACTGCGGGTGGCCGTGTGGCGGTGGGGAGCACATTCCCTTTGCTTGCGCAGCGGGCTTCTCAGCAGCGGGCTTCCAAGCAAGAGCGGGCTTATAAGCAGAGCGGGTTGGCATTGGCGATCGCGCTTGCGTGCGCCTTCACCGCGACACTTGCCGCCTCGCAGGACTTCGAGTTCACCGCGATGAAGCCCGTGCCGCCGCATGGCCAGCCGTGGGTGGAGACCGCCAAGCCCGACGTCCGCACGGTCGCGCTCTGGAAATTCGTCTCCGAGGCCGACCTGTCGGCGGCGGCCGACAAACTCCTCGAAGAAGGAGGGCTCGACGACCTCGGCGACGATGTCGATACCGATGCCGATCCGCTCGCCGCCGGCCCGGCCGGCAAGGGAGCCGGCGGCAAACCGCCGAAGCTCGTGGGGAAGGCGGCGATCAAGGACGCCGCGGGCCGGTTTGGCGGCGGGCTCGTCGTGGATGGGGCCAGCTACGCCGAGGGCGCCGCCGATTTCCCCGGCATGGTCGCCCGCGAGGGTGGCTTCACGATCGACTTCTGGTTTCGCGCGGCGGACAGCGCCGGCAAGCCAGCCACCGCGGCCGCCGGCCCGCAGACGCTTCTGACACTGTCGAGCCTGCGGAGCGAGCCGCTGCTCGCGATCCGCCTCGACGATCCGCAGAAGATCGTGCTCGCGTTTGACGGCAAAGATCGCCTCACGGCCGCCTGCCCCGCCACGGCCGATGGCTGGCATCACGTGGCCCTCGTCGTGGACGCGCCGCGGGGCGCGCCGGATCACGCAGCGCTCGCCCTCACCGTCGATGGCGTCATCACGGCCGCGAAGAAATCCGATCACATGACGCCCATCCCCTGGATGAAGGGCGTGCTCGGCCGCATCGGCATGGCGTTCACGGCGGGCGGCGGCAGGGACGTGACCGGCCTGTCGGGCGCGATCGACGAGGTGCGGGTCTCGAAGGGCGTGTATCACCTCTATCCCTGGAACCTCGGCCGGCTGGAACTCGAGCGAGAGCCCGATGCGATCGAGCTCAAGGCGCCGTACTTTAAGAGTGGCGACGCCGTCACCCGGCTCCACTTCGACGGCTCGCTCGAGCCG
>JBJTDB010000340.1:0-763 GCA_046092145.1 Planctomycetia bacterium
AGACGTCGAAGATCATCGTCGCCGAGGTGCCGTTTTGCCGGCGCACGCCGTTGACCTCGAGCGTGAGGCCGAGCTTCTGCGGATCGGCCACCTCGTCGGCCGTGACGAGCCAGGGGCCGAGCGGCAGGAAGTTGTCGCAGCACTTTCCCTTGCACCACTGGCCGCCCCGCTCGAGCTGGAAGGCCCGCTCGGAGACGTCGTTTGCCACGCAGAAGCCGGCGCTGTGGACGCGGGCCGCACCCGCGGCGCGAGGCGCGCCCGCCGCCGGCGAAGAAGGCGTGGTCATAGTCGCGCACATGGGCCGACACATCCTTGATGCGGCCGTCGGCCGTGACGATGCCGGGCTTTTCCTGGCCGCGGGTTCCAAAGCGAACGAGCTTCATGGCGATTCCTTTCGGGATGTCTTGCGGAGTGAGGTGCTGGCAGCTGAGGGTTTCAGGCGGGCGGAGATCGTGCGGGCGGTCGTGCGCACGAGATCGATGAGCTGTTTCCGGCCGGCCGTCTCCAGCCGGGCGATCGGCAGGCTCACGCTGATCGCGGCCACCACCTCGTCGCCGGCACACACCGGTGCGCCGATGCAGGCCACGCCGACATCGGTCTCGCTTTCCTCGATCGCGTAGCCGAGCTTCGCGGCCCGCTCGATCTCGGCGGCGAGCCGGCGGCGGTCGCTGATCGTGGCGGCGGTGCGGCGTTCGAGCCGCGCCCGGGCAAGCAGTCGGCTGCGACGGTCGGCGGGGAGCCGGGCGGCGATCGCGCGGCCGAG
>JBJTDB010000341.1:0-2276 GCA_046092145.1 Planctomycetia bacterium
GGCATCGCATCCCGCCGCCAGACGACGAAGTCGCCAAAATCGACGCCTGCCGTGCGGCAGACGGTGCCGTGGAGGGCATCCTCGAATTGGATCACCCGTCCATCGGGCACGCGAAACCGCCAGGCCACCGGGCCGGGCTCGACCGCCCGCGGCCACTCGGCAGGCCGCAGCGACACCGGCAAGATCGGTTCGGCGCCATGCGGCGCCGTCGCGGCTTCCTCGACGTCCTTGCGGGCATGGGGGCTTGGATAGATGAGGCCGGTCGCCTCCAGCCGTCGCCAGATATCGAGATACCATCCGGTCCGCTCGCTTTGCCGGTAGGGGGCGTGGGGGCCGCCCATGTCGGGCCCCTCGATCCATTCAAGCCCGAGCCATCGCAGGTCTTCGAGGGCCGCCTCCGTAAAAGCCTCGCGGCATCGGGAGGCGTCGAGGTCTTCGATCCGCATCACGAGCCCCGTCCCGCGGGCCCGCTCCGCGGCCAATGCGAAGGTGCGGGCGTGGCCGACATGCAAAAAACCCGTGGGAGTCGGGGCGAGTCGGCCGCGGCGTGGCATTGGAGGGAAAGCCCGCAGGGGCGGCATCGGGTGGAAAAGAGCGGGGAAACGAACCCCGTCTGTCGGCTTTTTCCCGATCCGAGTATATTCCGAGGGCCTGCCCGTTCGTCATCCCGCCTGGCAGCGCAGCCCCCTTTTTTCAGCCCCAGAGGTGTTTGGTTTCCATGGACCTGTCCAAGCTTCGCAACATGGGCATCTCGGCCCACATCGACTCCGGCAAGACGACCCTCTCGGAGCGCATCCTCTATTACGCCGGCCGCATCCACCGCATCCAGGAGGTGAAGGGCGGCGGCGACGGCGCCACGATGGACTACATGGATCTCGAGCGGGAGCGCGGGATCACGATCACGTCGGCCGCCACGAGCGTGACGTGGCAGGACTGTGCCATCAACCTGATCGACACGCCGGGCCACGTCGATTTCACGGTCGAGGTGGAGCGAAGCCTCCGCGTGCTCGACGGCGCCATCCTTGTGCTCTGCGCCGTGGGCGGCGTGCAGAGCCAGTCGATGACGGTCGATCGTCAGATGAAGCGCTACAAGGTGCCGCGGCTGGCGTTCGTCAACAAGATGGACCGCACGGGTGCGAATTTCGAACGGGTGGTGCAGCAGCTTCGCGACAAGCTCGGCTGCGATGCCGTGCCGCTCCAGATGCCGATCGGCAAGGAAGACAAGCTCGAGGGCGTGATCGACCTGATCGCGATGAAGGCCTACTACTTCGACGGCGACAACGGCGAGAACGTCCGCGAAGAGGCGATCCCCGGCGGCCTGGCGAAGGATGCCGCCGAGCGGCGGCATGCGATGCTCGAGGCGCTGGCGATGTATTCCGATTCGCTCATGGAGAAGCTCCTCTCGGAGGAGCAGCCGACCGAAGACGAGATCCATGCGGTCGTGAAGTCGGCCGTGCAGAACCAGAGCATCACGCCCGTCCTCTGCGGGTCGGCCTACAAGAACAAGGGCGTGCAGAAGCTTCTCGACGCGGTCGTCCGCTACCTGCCGAGCCCGCTCGAGCGGAAGGTGATCGCGAAGAAGTGGGACAAGCCCGACGAGGCCTTCGATCTCACGCCCGATCCGACGAAGCCGCTCGTGGCGATGGCGTTCAAGATCGTGGACGATCCCTACGGCCAGCTCACGTTCATGCGGATCTACCAGGGCAAGATCGCCAAGGGCGAGACCTACGTGAACCAGCGCACGAGCAACAAGCAGCGGTTCAGCCGGATCGTGCGGATGCACGCCGACAAGCGCGAGGAAATCGACATCGCCGAGGCGGGCGACATCGTGGCCGTGATGGGCGTCGATGCCGCCTCGGGCGACACGTATGCCTCGGAGCAGAAGTATTGCACGCTCGAGAGCATGTTCGTGCCGGAGCCGGTGATCAAGATGGCGATCACGCCCACCAACCGCGACGGTCTCGACAAGCTCGGCAAGGCCCTGCAGCGGTTCACCCGCGAGGATCCTACCTTCCGCGTCTCGACCGACGACGAGACGGGCGAGACGGTGATCGCCGGCATGGGCGAGCTGCATCTCGACATCTATGGCGAGCGGATCAAGCGTGAATGCAAGGTGGAGGTGGAGGTCGGTGCCCCGAAGGTGAGCTACCGCGAAGCCCCCACCAAGGGCACGGCCTACGACTACAAGCACAAGAAGCAGACGGGCGGATCCGGCCAGTCTGCCCACATCAGCGGCCACCTCGAGCCGCTGCCGGAGGACTCCGCCGAGAACTGCA
>JBJTDB010000342.1:0-11428 GCA_046092145.1 Planctomycetia bacterium
GCTGCCCGACCGGCCGCTGCTCGATCTCGCCGACTCCGGCGCAATCCTGAAGCCGGACGTGCTCGAAGCCCAGGTGGATCGCATGCTCGCCGACCCCAAGTCGGAGCGTTTCGTCGAGCATTTCCTCGACGAATGGCTCAAGCTCCACGAGATCGACTTCACCACCCCCGACACCAAGCTCTACCCGGAGTTCGACCCGTGGCTCCGCGACTCGATGCTCGCCGAGACGCGGGCCACGTTCCGGCGGCTGCTCGACGAGGATCGCCCGGTGACGGAGCTGATCGACTCCGACACGGTGATGATCAACCAGCGGCTCGCGCTGCTCTACGGAATCCAGGGCGTCCACGGGGCCGCGATCCGACCGTGCCCGGTGCCCGACGGGGTGCCCCGCGGCGGCCTGCTCACGCAGGCGTCCGTCCACAAGGTGACGGCCAACGGCACGGCCACCTCGCCCGTGCTGCGGGGCGTGTGGGTGATGGAGCGGCTGCTCGGCATCCCGCGGCTGCCGCCGCCGCCGAATATTCCCGCGATCGAGCCCGACGCCACCGGGGCGACGACGATCCGCCAGATGGTGGAGATGCACCGGGCCGACGCCTCCTGCGCCGCCTGCCATGCGCGGATGGATCCCTATGGCCTGGCGCTCGAGGCCTTCGACCCGATCGGCGGCCACCGCGACCGGTACCGGCTGTCGGGCCAGCCGCAGAAGGGCAATCAGGGTCCGAAGGGGAAGCAGGGCCCGAAAGGGAAGCAGGGCAAAACAAACGAAGGGGAAGCATCCGCCGAGGTCTTCACGTTCTCCAATTCCTCGCACCACAACCGCATCCGGGTCAGGCTCGGCTCACCGGTCGATCCGAGCGGCACACTCGCCGACGGCCGCTCGTTCCGCGACGTCGAGGAGCTCAAGCGACTGCTCGTGTCCACGCCCGATGCGATCGCCGCCAACATCGCCCGGCAGCTCACGATCTACGCCACGGGCGCCCCGATCCGCTTCTCCGACCGCGACGAGATCGACGCCATCGTGGCGGCCACGAAGCCGGCGCAGCACGGCCTCAAGGCGATCGTGAAACAACTGGTTCGCAGCGACCTTTTCCGCACCAAATAGCGACGCCCATCCAGCACGCAGAGGAGACTTCCATGCCCGCCCTGTCCCGCCGCACTCTCCTGAAGGGCTCGGGCGCCGCCCTGGCACTGCCGCTGCTCGACGCGATGCGGCCCGCCTTCGGCCGGGCTGCCGAGCCGGTGCCCCGCCGGCTTGTGGCGATCTGCACGAACCTCGGCGTCTACGAGAAGAACTTCCTGCCCGCCAGCGCGGGTCGTGATTTCGCCATCACGCCCTACCTCGAGCCGTTCGCCGACCTCCGCGATCAGTTCACGGTCGTGTCGGGCACGTCGCATCCAGACGTGACGGGCGGCCATGCCGCCGAGGCGACATTCCTCACGGCGGCCCCGCACCCCGGCTCGGCGTCGTTCAAGAATTCGATCTCGCTCGACCAATTCGCGGCCGACCGCATCGGCGTTCATACCCGCGTGCCGGCGCTGCCGCTGGCCGTTTCGAAGCGGGGCAACCAGTCGATCTCGTTCACGTCGAGCGGCGTGATGGTGACCGCGGAATCGAGCCCCGCGAAGGTCTATCGGCAGCTGTTCGTGGCGGGCGATGCGGCGAGCGTGGAACGGCAGCTCCACGACCTGCGCACGGGCCGCAGCATCCTCGACAGCGTGGCCGACCGGGCCGAGTCGCTCCGCAAGGCGCTCGGGCCGGGTGACCGCGACCGCATGGACCAGTATTTCACGAGCGTCCGCGAGGTGGAGCGGCGGATGCTCGTCGCCGAGGAGTGGGAACACAAGCCGAAGCCGACGCCCGAGGGGCGCGAGCCCAAGGATCAGGAATACCTGCTCGAGAAGCTGGCGGCCATGTACGAGCTCACCCATCTCGCGCTCGCCACCGACTCGACGCGGCTCATCACGCTCATGATCAAGCTCGATGGCTTCAGCGAGCACATCCCCGGCGTGTCGCTCGAGGCCCACAACCTCTCCCACCACGTGAACCGGCCGGAGGCGATCGAGCAGCTCACGAACCTCGAACTCGCCGAGTTCAAGGAGCTCGCGAAGTTGCTCGGCCGGCTCGCCGCCGCCAAGGAGGGAGGCCAGACGCTGCTCGACCGCACGGTCGTCTTCTACGGCTCGAACCTCGGCAACGCCAACAACCACGACAACCACAACCTGCCGATCCTCCTCGCCGGCGGCGGCTTCCGACACGGCCGGCACCTCGCCTTCGACAGGCAGAAGAACGCCCCGCTGCCGAACCTGTTCGTGAGCATTCTCCAGCGGCTCGGAATCGAAGCCGACCGGTTCGCCACGAGCACCGGCACGCTCGCCGGCCTGGAAATGACCACCTGAGGTCGTCGGGATCGCGCGGTCAAATGTCGCGGTGCTTTGGCACCGACGTCATCGCGCGGTGACGAGTGGATCGTCGGACTCCCGCTGCGACGCAGCGAGCCGCCCGCGGAGGGCAACCAGCCGCGTGGCCTCGTCCTCATCGCCGGCATGGTCGTGGATCTCTGACGGATCGGTCACGACGTCGAAGAGCTGCGTCCGGCCCGCCCGCGGATACTCGATCAGTTTCCAATCCGGCGTGACGATCGCCCGCTGTAGGTCGCGGTATGCCAGCAAGAGAGACTCTCGCACGCCCGGTGTTTCGTTCCGCAGCACGGGCGCGAGGCTCACCCCCTCATTCGCCTCGGGCGGCGTTAAACCGCAGAGATCGCCGACCGTGGCGGTGAGGTCGAAGAGGTAGGCAAGCGAGGCGATCCGTCTCCCCGCCGGCACGCCCGGACCGGCGAGGATCGCAGGAGACCGCATCGAATGCTCGTAGAGATTCTGCTTGCCGATCAGCCCGTGGCTGCCGATCGCGAGGCCATGGTCGCTCGTGAAGAGCACGATCGTGTCGGCCAGCCGGCCTTTCGCCTCGAGAGCCGCCAGGATGCGGCCGATCCGGTCGTCCATCGCCTCGATGCAGGCATAGTAATCGGCCAATGCCCGCGACACGTCGGCCCGCGTCCGCGGCCGGGGCAGCAGGAGTTCGTCACGGATCGTCAGGTCACCGTTGTCAAACGGGTGTTCGGAGAGAAAGTTGGGCGGGAGCGGTGGTTCGCGATCCTCGAAGCGACTCCGAAATCCGTCCGGAGCCTGCCGCGGATCGTGCGGCGCCGTGAACGACACCCAGGCGAAGAAGGGCTCGGCACCGAGCCCTTCGACGAACCGTTCCGCCGCCATCCCGATCAGTTCCGACGAGTGGATTTTTCTTTCCTGGTCGGCCACCAGATCGCCGTGATCCAGAAACGACGCCGTGGGCACCGACCATTGGTCGTGCATGCCGCCAAGGAAAACAGCGCGCCCCTCGGCGAAGCAGCGACGGACCGCCGGAGCGCCGTTGTGCCACTTGCCGGCGATGAAGGTGCGATACCCGGCCCGCTCGAACCGCTCCGGCCACGTATCGCAGCCGTCGAGATGCGTGTCGATCCGGAAGAGTGATCGGCCGGAGAGCAGCATCGCCCGGCTCGGCACACAGACCGCCGGTATCATGCTTCCCATGCAGTAGGCCCGATCGAAGACCGTGCCACGGGCAACGAGAGCATCGAGCGCGGGAGTGCGGATCGCATCGTTGCCGAGGGCGCGAATCGTGTCGGCACGCTGGTCGTCGCTGAGAATGACGAGCACGCTCGGCGGCCTCGGCTCGGCGTCGGCTGCGACTGCGGCCCTTGCCAGGATCGCAGCCACCCCCAAGGCCAAGGCCGACATGCACCCCATCAAGCCACATCGATCGTTCCGCACACGCTGGATGAACACGACGCGTTCCCTTGTTGGCAGGCACATGCCGACACGTATCAACTGCGGACGAGCGACCTCTCGTTTTTACCTTCCGATCCGTTGAAGTACCATCGTCAGGCTTTTTGCTGGTGGCCATGTACCGTATCGTCACGCTCACCACCGATTTCGGAACCGGAAGCGGCTACGTCGCCGAGATGAAGGGCAGGCTGCTCCATGCGGCCGCTCCCATCACGCTCGTGGATCTCTCCCACGACGTGCCGCCGCACGACATCCGTGCGGCGACCTGGCTTGTCGGGCAGGCCTGCGCGGCGTTCCCCGCGGGCACGCTGCATCTCGTGGTGGTCGATCCCGGTGTCGGCACCTCGCGCCGTCTGCTCTGGGCCCGCGTCGGCAACCAGGAATTCATCTGCCCCGACAATGGCGTGCTCTCATGGGCCGCGACGAAGGCGACGGTCATGGAGGCCCGACAGTTGACGACGCCCGCCAATGCATCATCGACATTCCACGGCCGCGACGTGATCGCCCCGGCCGCGGTGAGGCTCCTCGATGGCGTCTCGCCCGAGTCGCTGGGGCCTCTCGTGACGGACATCGTCATGCTTCCATGGCCCGTGCCGCGCGAGACGGATCGCGACGTCGGCGGCGAGGTGATCCATGTCGATGCGTTTGGCAACCTGGTCACGAATCTCCCAACCTCACTGCTGCCGCGGCTCGAGCGATATGGGATGATGCATGTGGGGCCACATGCGATCACGACGGTCGTTCGTGCCTATGGCGATGCCGCTCCCGGCACGGCTGTCGCCTTGGTCGGCTCGCAAGGCTTTCTCGAAGTCGCCGTCGTTGAGGGGCGGGCCGACTCGCGTTTTTCCGCCCGACCGGGTACGCCGGTGACGCTGCCATGAGTGATCCCCCAGGCGACCTCCGCGAGTACGACCGCCACCATGTGTGGCATGCCTTCACGCAGATGCAGGAATACGAGCCGCTGCTCATCGACCGCGGCGAGGGATGCTGGCTCGTCGATACGGAGGGCCATCGCTACCTCGACGGTTCGGCGAGCATGTGGTGCAACGTGCACGGCCACCGGCATCCACGGCTCGATGCGGCACTGGCAGCCCAGGCGGGCAGGGTGGCCCACACGACGAATCTCGGGCTCTCCAACCCCACGACGGTCGAATTCGCCCGTCGGCTCGTCGAGATCGCGCCCCGGGGACTCGAAAAAGTTTTCTTCTCGGGCGACGGATCGAGCGCGATCGAAGCGGCTCTCAAGATGGCGTTTCAGTTCTGGCGGCAGGCATCGCCACCGCAGCCCGCGCGCACGCGGTTCATCGCGATCGGCGAGGCCTACCACGGCGACACGCTCGGCGCCATCGGCGTCGGCGGTGTGGACCGCTTCACGGCCATGTTCGCGCCGCTCACGTTCGACGCGATCCGCATGCCGCCGCCCGGAGGGCCGTGCCCACACTCCGGAAGGCCGGCGCCGTCGCTCCACGAATCCCTCGCGACGCTCGATCGACTGCTGGCCGAGCACGCCGGCACGGTGGCCGCCCTCGTGATGGAGCCGCTCGTTCAGATGGCGGCCGGCATCTCTGTGCATCCACCCGGCTTCCTCCGCGGCGTGCGCGAGCTCACGGCGAAGCACGACGTGCTGCTCATCCTCGACGAGGTGGCCACGGGCTTCGGCCGCACCGGCACGATGTTCGCCTGCGAGCAGGAGGGCGTGTCGCCCGATGTCCTCTGCCTGGCCAAGGGACTCACGGCAGGCTACCTGCCGATGGCCGCTACGCTGACGACCGCGCGGCTGTGGGACGCCTTCCTCGGCGACCACGCCGACCACCGCGCCTTCTACCACGGGCACACCTACGGCGGGAATCCGCTGGCAGCCGCCGTGGGACTGGCGTCGCTCGACATCTTCCGCGACGAGCAGGTGCTCGAATCGCTCCCGCCGAAAATCGAACGGCTGCGGGAGTGCGTCGCCCGGATCGCGGGGCTCGATCACGTCGGAGCGGTGCGGCAGTGCGGCCTCGTCGCCGGGATCGATCTCGTCGCCGACGCGACGACCCATCGCGGCTATCCATGGCAGGAGAAGCGGGGCACGCGGGCCTGCCTCGCCGCGCGAAAGCACGGGGCCTTGCTCCGCCAGCTCGGCGACGTCGTCGTGATCATGCCGCCCCTGTCGATCACGCTCGACGAGATCGATCGGCTCGCGCTCGCCGCCGAACGGGGAATTTGCGAGGCGACGGAATCCGCCCTGTGCGGACCCGCGACGGCTCCGTACGCTCATCGGACATTGCCCGCCGCACCCTGAAGACCCGAGTATATGGCCGCACGCCATCCGAACCCGGTCGTCGACCCCAACTTTCTGCTCTCCACCGACGCCTCGCGCGAGCTCTATGCCGCCGCGGCCGCGGAGCCGATCTACGACTATCACACGCACCTGCCCCCGGAGGAGATCGCGGGCGACAGGCGATGGGCGAACCTCACCGAGGTCTGGCTCGGCGGCGACCACTACAAGTGGCGGGCCATGCGGGCCAACGGCGTTCCCGAAAGCCATGTCACCGGCAACGCCGCGCCTTACGAAAAATTTCTCGCCTATGCCCGAACGCTGCCGCGGCTTCTTCGCAATCCGCTCTGGCACTGGACCCATCTCGAACTCTCCAGAATCTTCGGCATCGACGAGATGCTCGACGAATCCTCGGCGCCGCGCATCTGGGCCGCAGCCAACGAGCGACTCGCCGATCTCTCGGCACGCTCACTGCTGGCAAAGTTCCGCGTGGCGATGGTGGGCACCACCGACGACCCGTGCGACGATCTCGCCTCCCACGCGACCATCGCAGGGCAGGGGGGCGGCACGCGGGTCTATCCCGCATTTCGGCCCGACAAGGCCCTGGCCGCCGACCGCCCCGACATCCTTCGGCCATGGGTCGATCGGCTCCAGCAGGCATCCGGCATCGACTGCTCGACCTTCGATGGGTTCCTCTCGGCGATCGACGCAAGGCATGCGTTCTTCCATGACCGCGGCAGCCGGCTTTCGGACCACGGCCTCAACCATGCCTTCGGTCGTGGCGGCACGAAGGCCGAGGCGGCCGCCGTCTTCGCCGCGGCGATCAAAGGCGAGGCCGGCTCGGGCGCGGCGCTCGATGCCTACCGTGGCTTCCTGATGGTGCACTTCGGCACGCTCGACGCCCGGCGCGGCTGGGTGAAGCAGCTGCATCTCGGCCCGCTTCGCAATCCCAACTCGCGGGCGCTTCGCGAACTCGGCCCCGACACCGGATTCGATTCGATCGGCGACTGGCCGCAGATCGAGAATCTGGCGGCGTATCTCGACGAACTCGAGTCGCGGGGCCATCTGCCGAAGATGGTCCTCTACAACATCAACCCGAGAGACAACTACCCGCTCGCCGCGCTCTGCGGGAGTTTTCAGGGGGAAGGCGTGCGTGGAAAGATCCAGTTCGGCAGCGGCTGGTGGTTTCTCGACCAGCTCGACGGCATGCGGTGGCAGATCGACGCCCTCTCGCAACTCGGCGTGCTCGCGAACTTCGTCGGATGCTCACCGACTCCCGCAGCTTCTTGTCGTTTCCCCGCCATGAATACTTCCGGCGGCTGCTCTGCAGGATCCTCGGCGAAGACGTCGAGGCCGGCCTGCTGCCCGCCGATATGAAACTGCTCACCGGCATGGTTCGCGACATCGCCTCCCGCAACGCGGTGGCATTCTTCGGCATGCCTCCCGGCGACGCCTGATCGCCCGCCCCGCGCGGGTCGGAATCGACGGCCTACTGCGCCACCGACTTGCTCCCGTCGGTCGAGCCGCCGATCGGAGCGCCCTCGGGCAGGGGGCGGCATGCGGTCGAGATGCCGAGACGAAGGAGTTCTTCGCGAATCCGTCGGAATCCCTCGAAGGCGTCGGGATAGCACCACAGCGTGACCGTCACGTCGGGCGTGGCGTTGGCCAGCAAACCGTGAAACCGCGACCGCGGCAGGACGGCCGCGTCGATCGTCTCGCCGACGCCCGCTCCGATCGGCCTCACCACCCACTCCCGCGACCGCACGAGCACCTGGCCGCGGGCCTGGTCGATCTTCGTCTCGATCACGTAGTCGAGCGTGAAATCCTGCGCGGGGCCGACCGTCTCGATCCGTGCGGCCATCGAGGCGAGGTTGCCCGACTGCCGATGTGTCTGGGCCTTGGCCATCTCGAAGAGTTCTGTGAGCGGGATGTAGGCGATCCGATTTCCCTCCAGTCGGAAATGGATCTCCTCACCGGTCACGGTACGGCCGATCGGCGTCGGATAGGCGAGCACCTCCGTGGTCGTTTGCGGCGCATGGGCGAGGCCGTCGGCCTCCAGCTCCGTTTGTTCGATCTCCTTCTTGAGCCATTCCTTCTTCACGGCCACTTCGGCCGCCTTCACGCGACCGGCATCGGCGTCGGACTGTCGCTTTTCCAGTTCCCGCGTGGCCGCCGACACGGCCGTGGCCAATTCCACGCGTGCGGCGCCGGCCCCCATCGCCGCGACGGTGACCTGCTCACCCTGATCGACAAGGTCCTGCACCTCGCGCTCCGTCATCGCCACGGAGGCTTCGAGGGTCTCGACCTCGTGTTCGAGCGATTCCAGCCGCGGCTCGGTCGCCGGTGGCGCGGTGAGCACCAGCGACTGGGCCCGGCCTCCCACCACCATCACGAGGATGATGAGGATGCCGACGATGTTGGTCACGACGTCGAGAAAAGAATCCTGTCCGGCAGATTCGATCTCGGCGGTGCGGATGCGGCGCATGGAAGAATCTCTCGCTTTCGATCGGCGTCAGGGGGGCGCGAGCATGGCGCTGCGCGGCTGGACCGGCGGCAACGGTCGAATGCCTTCGAACGATTCCTTGCGGCGGGTCTCGAGGCCGCTGTCGATCAGAAGCCGCTCGATGTCTTCGCGACGCGAACGACCGTCGGCGGTTTCCGACAGAATGAGCTGGGGATTCCAATACATGCGGTCGCCGGCGAGTCCCCAGCCGGCGACGCGTCCATGCACCGCCTTCACCAGCGGATCGATCGCATCGGCCGTCTCGGACCCGAGGGGAATGCGGGTCGTCACCCGCCGGGCGGCGTCGTCAAACAGCCGCAGTTCGTCGAGCGAGCACTCCACATGAATCGGTCGCGTCAGCGGAACCGGCCGGTCGGCCGTGGCAAGGCTGGCCCAGTTCCGGCCGCGGGCGCCGGCCATCGAGATGCTTCCTCCACTCGCGCCCGAGGCTCCGGTGCTCGGGGCTCCCGACGCGCCGCCGGATTGCAGCATTCCCGGAAGCGCGGGCCCGCCACCTCCGCCCGCGCCGCCGGCACCACTGGCGCCGGAAGCCAGCGACGAAGCGGTGCCTGAGCCACCCGATGAACTGGTGCCGGCACTGGCACCAGGCGATCCGCCTTGGCCGCGTGAACCCGTGAAGGCCGAGCCTTCGGCATACCGTCCGCCTGCCTCGCCGCCTGAACTGGCGGGCCCGTCGGCCGCTGATCCAACGCCTCCGCGGGCATCTGTCGGGGCGCCCGTTCCGCCAGGCCCCGCCATCCCAGCCCGGTCGGTTGCGACGAGTGATCCACCGTGTTCGACGGCAGCGCCCTCGGCATCACCCGCGCCGCTGCCGCCACCGAACGGCCGCGCGACGAGCGACCCGCCGTCGGCATTCGCCGCGCCGCCCGAGCCACCCGGACCCGCGCCTTCTGGCCCAGTGCCGCCCGAGCCCGTACCGCCCGAGCCCGTGCCATAGCCGGCGCCCGTGCCGTTTGCCGTGCCGAAACTCGCGCCCGCTCCCGTGCCCGTGCCGAAGCCGGTGCCACGGCCCGCTCCGTCGCCATCTCCTCCGACAATGCCTCGCGCCGCCTGCTGCCGGCTCCAGTCCCATTGCGATTGATCGCCGAGCAGGCTCGGACCCGTGTTCGAAACGACGCCACCCCGGGTCGTCGCAGCCCGGTACTGTGTGGCCGGCTTCGCGGCACGCGATGGTTTCCTCGCCATGAGCCACGCCAGCCGCTCACGGGATTCCTCCACGGCACGCCGTTCGACGTCGGCGAGCGCCAGATCCCGCGGCGGAAAGCTGAGCGTCCAATCCTCGTCGATCAATTGGTAGCCGAATTCGCTCCCCCACGATTGAATCGCCTCGCGGGCCGCATAGTAGGCCATCACACCCGACGGACGGACCAGGAGCAGCGGGTAGGGCTGGGCCCCGGGGTCGCCATTCGATCCTGTCGTGCTCGCAATATGCTCGCGTGCCGCGCGAAGCGCGCTTGCCAGCGGATTCCCCGGGCCGGGCGGTCCTTCAAAATCGGCCGGTCCCAGCCGGATTCCCTCGGGCTGCAGAAAGACGCCATCGAGGGAGCATTCGATGTAGAGCGGCCGCCTGTGGGTGCCCGCCGAACCGACAAAGGGCACGACCGCATAGGCGGCAGGCTTCGTGTCCATCTCGCGGCGTTTCTCGTCGAGCGACTCCTTCGCGCTTTTGAGCCTGGCCTCGAGCCGCTCGATCTCCTCGTCGGCGACCTGCTTTGCCGGATCGGCGGTGGCCAGGGCCGACGCCTTCCGCTCGAGCGACGTGAGCTCGTCGGTGAGCGATCGGACATTCTGCTCGATGCCCGCCAGCTGCATCCGCGCCTTTGCGAGATCCTCGGCGGTCTTCGCCCGGATCGCCTTCACCTGCTCCAAACGCCAGGCGAGCGTCTCCTTCTCGAGCGCGAGCTCTTCCTCGGCCTGCTGGCGGGCGAGGGCCTGCGCCTGTGTCTCCCGAGCCTCGCCCTCCTTCGCCGCGCGGCTGAAGAGCACCAGGAGCACCAGGAGCGCGCCCATCGTGCACAGCAGCACGGCAAGGAACGGAAACAGCGAGATCGTCGGGCCCGCGACGGGCTGCGAACGGCTCATGCAGCCTTTCCGTGGAGGCTCGCAGCCTGCGGGCCGGCAGCATGGCCCGCAGGCTGGCTCGCGGGCTGTCCCGATTGCTGGCTTGCGATGTGAGTCGCCTGGTGGCTCGCGAGGTGACTAGCAATCTGACTGGCAAATTGGCTCGTCCGAGGCGGCTCGACAGCCCGCGGAGTCGCTCCCACCCGCGCCGCCAGGAGTTGCGTGGCGGCAGAGAGCGTGGTGAGCACCTCGTCGAACCGCCCCGTTGCCGAGAGGGTCGCGAGGCTGTCGTTGAGCGTCTTCTCGAGGTGGGTGAGATCGCGGGTGGCATCGACCACTCCGGCCAGCAGTTTCGTCTGGCCGGCAAGTGCCTGTTCATGCCGCTCCATCGCCTGCATCGCCGATGCCAGCGATTGGGCGGCCACGGCCCAGCGATCCTCGCGACGGGCAGAGAGGTTTTCCTGGGCATGCGCGAGCGATTCCGTCCAGCTCTCGAGGGCCGCCTGAATCGACTGCTCGATCGCCGCCTGCAGACGGTCCCCGGCGGCATCCAGCACGCCGGAGAGGGCCGTCGAGGCCGACTGCTCCAGGGAGCGCCACGACTGCGACTGCGCCTCGATCAGCTTTTCCGAGTTGCGTGTCACCGCTTCGCCGAGGCGGGCGATCGCAAGCGATGCCCCGTCGCTTCCGGCGACCGACTGGAACCTGCCCGCCAGCGACTCCCACGCCGTCGCATC
>JBJTDB010000343.1:0-4286 GCA_046092145.1 Planctomycetia bacterium
TCCCCCCACCCCACCTTCACGCCGGCGCGGCACCCCTTCGTCGGCCCCTCCCATGTCTTCAGCACCCGCCTGCCAGCCCGTGTCTTCTACTGCCGTTCGACGCACCGACATCCGAAACATCGCCATCATCGCCCACGTCGACCACGGCAAGACGACCCTCGTCGATTGCCTGCTGCGGCAAAGCGGACAGTTTCGCTCGAGCCAACTCTCCGGCGAACGGATCCTCGACTCCAACGACCTCGAGCGGGAGCGAGGGATCACGATCCTCGCCAAGAACATCGCCGTCGAGTGGAAGGGGGTGAAGATCAACATCATCGACACCCCGGGCCATGCCGACTTCGGCGGCGAGGTGGAACGGGTGCTGCGGATGGCCGATGGGGCCCTCGTTCTCGTCGATGCCGCGGAGGGCCCCATGCCACAGACGCGGTTCGTCCTCTCCAAGGCGCTGGAGGCTCGGCTTCGTCCCGTCGTCGTGGTCAACACGATCGACAGGCCGGATGCACGACCGCTGGAGGTGCTCGACGAGATTCTCGGACTGTTCCTCGAACTGGGTGCCGATGACGATCTTGCCGATTTTCCATTCGTCTACGCCTCGAGCCGCCATGGGTTCGCGTCACACGATCCGTCGGTCCGCGAGGGCACGATGGAGCCGCTCCTCGACATGGTCCTCGAGAAGATTCCCGGGCCGGCGGTCGAGCCCGACATGCCGCTGCGGATGCTCGTGACCACGCTCGACTGGTCCGACTACGTGGGAAGGATCGCCATCGGCCGGATCGAGTCGGGCATGCTGAAAAAGGGGCAGGGCATCGTCCGCTCCACCGCGGCCGGAAGCCTCGTGCCGGCGAAGGTGACGGCCCTCCAGGTCTTCGACAAGCTCGGTCGAGTCGATGCCGAGGAGGCGACCGCGGGCGATATCGCCGCCGTCAGCGGCCTGGAAAACGTCGAAATCGGCGACACGATCTGCGATCCCGCCGATGCCAGGCCACTTCCCCGGCTCTCCGTGGACGAACCGACGCTCAGCATGGTCTTCGGCATCAACTCCTCGCCGCTGGCCGGGCGGTCGGGCAAGTACCTCACGACCCGCCACCTGCGCGACCGGCTCATGAAGGAACTGGAGCGAAACGTCGCCCTCCGCGTCGAGCCCATCGAGGGGAGCGATAATTTCTCGGTCTCTGGCCGGGGACTCCTCCACCTCTCCGTGCTCATCGAGACGATGCGACGCGAGGGCTTCGAAATTTCCGTCGGCAAGCCGCGGGTGATTCTGCGCAAGGAGGGGGGCGCGACGCTCGAGCCATTCGAAACGCTCGTCGTCGAGGTCCCCAACGACAAGCTCGGGCCCGTCATGGAGCTCACCGGCGCCCGTCGAGGTCAGCTTGTGCACATGGGCAACCGCGGCGAGTTCGCCCACGCCGTTTTTTCCATTCCCGCCCGCGGCCTGATCGGCCTTCGCACCCGCGTGCTCAACGCGACCCAGGGCACCGCGATCATGCACCACCGGTTCGAGGCGTGGCGGGAAATGGAGGGGGAACTCGGCGGCCGGGCCAACGGCGTGCTGGTTTCGATGGTGCCCGGCAAGGCGGTGGCCTTCGGCCTCGATGGCCTCCAGGAGCGGGCCGACCTCTTCATCGAGCCGGGCGACGAGGTCTACGAGGGCATGGTCGTCGGCGAGAATGCCCGCGCCGAGGACATGATCGTCAATCCGACGAAGGAAAAGAAACTCACCAACATGCGGGCGTCCGGGAGCGATCGCAACATCCTGCTGAAGCCCCCGCGGCGGATGTCGCTGGAAGAAGCCCTTGAATACATCGAGGAGGACGAACTGGTGGAAGTGACCCCGGCCGTCGTCAGGCTTCGGAAAATCCTCCTTTCAGAACACGACCGGAAGCGTCAAAGCCGCCAAAAAGAAGCCTGACGAAAGGAATGGACGGGCCTGAACCGAAACCCTATACTCTGGGGCTTTACGGGAGCGGCCCTCCCGCAGTGTCTTGTTTTTGGATCTGTCTGGAATCGCATGGTCAAACTCACGGTTCGCGAGCGGGAAAGCATTCAGGAGGCGGTTCGCCGCTTCCGCAAACTGGTCGAGCGGAGTGGCATCAAGAAGGAGATGCGACGCCGCGAGTTCTTCGAGAAGCCGAGTGAGACCAAGCGTCGCGCCCGCCTCCGCGCAGAGCGGCGCACCAAGCGGAATCGCCTGCTCGGGGTGTAGCCCTACCAATCGAGGGCGATGTCGAGCCACGGGGCGTGGTGCGTCGGCCAGCCGCTGCTGATCCGATCGACACCCGTTTTCGCGATCGCCTCGACCGTTTCCGGACGCACGCCGCCCGACGCCTCCAGCGTCGTACTCGAGCCGGCCCGATTCCGAATGCCGACGGCCTCGGCGAGCTGTTCCGGCCCCATGTTGTCGAGCAGAATGACATCGGGCGAGGCTCCGAGCACGGCCTCGAGATCATCGACCGAATCGATCTCGATCTCGACGACCATCGCCTCGGCGCGGTCCGGGGGAAACGCCTTGCTCACGAAGGCCCGTGCCCGTAGCACGGCCTCGGCGGGGCCGACATCCTCGGCAGCGAGGGCGGCGCGGTGATTGTCCTTGATGAGGATCGCGTCGTGGAGGCCCAGGCGATGATTCCAGCCGCCTCCGAGCCGCACCGCGTATTTGTCGAGCAGCCGCCAGCCGGGCACCGTCTTGCGGGTGTCATAGATTCGACACCCCGTGTCGGCTACCGCATCGACGAGCCGGCGGGTCGCCGTCGCCACGCCCGACATCCGTCCGAGCACGTTGAGCATCACCCGCTCCGCCGCGAGGATGCTCCTGGTCGGACCGGACACCCGGGCCACGACCGTTCCTGGGCCCACGGGCTGGCCGTCGGCCACGACCGTCTGCCAGACGAGCCCGCCACCGGCCGTCGCCGCCACGATGGCAGCCGCCGCGATCCCGGCGATCACGCCCTCCTGCCGCACGACGACATCGAGTTCGGCCCGGGCCGTGGCGGGGATCAGGCCGACGCTCGTCCAATCGCATTCATGGCCGAGATCCTCGGCAAACCAGCCACCGGCCAGTGTGGCGACGTGGTCTGCAAGCCGACCATCCCAGCGGAGCTGGTGAAACGATCGTGATTCGCGGTCGTGGTTCGGTGTCATCGAGGACCATCGTACGTGGCGGGGTCGGTCGACTACCATACAGGCATGAACCAGCCCGCCCCGGATTCCGGTCCGCTGCCCCCCGGTGCCCAGCCCCTGGTGGCGGCCGGCGTCGGGGCCTGCCTCCTTGTGATCATGGGCTGGTTCCTCGCCAACGGGGGATTCACCGGCAGACTCGTGGACCACGATGCTCCGCCGCAGTCGTCGATCCGCTTCACGGTCGATATCAATACGGCCGACGCCACGGAACTCGCCCAGCTGCCTGGCATCGGGCCGACCACGGCAAGCCGCATCGTGGAGCACCGGCTGCGCCACGGCCCCTTCGAACGCATCGAGTCGCTTCTCGACGTGCCGGGAATCGGTGCCGCGACACTCGATGCCGTGCGGCCCCACCTCCGCCCGATCCGCGAGCATGCCGGCACCGAACCCGCCGCCGCACCGCCGGACGCCTCCCCATGACACCCGACCCATCCATCTTCGAGCTGGTCGCCCCCTACACCCCCGCCGGTGACCAGCCAGCCGCCATCGAGGCGCTCACTCGCGGCATCGAGGAGGGCAGGGCGTCGCAGGTGCTGATGGGGGTGACCGGCTCGGGCAAGACGTTCACGATGGCCAACGTCATCGCCCGGATCGGCCGGCCGACGCTCGTGCTCTCCCACAACAAGACGCTCGCCGCCCAACTCTACGCGGAGTTTCGCGACTTCTTTCCCCACAACGCGGTCCATTACTTCGTCAGCTACTACGACTACTACCAGCCTGAGGCCTACATCCCGCAGCGCGACATCTACATCGAAAAGGATGCCGCGATCAACAAGGAGATCGATCGCCTCCGGCTGGCGGCGACGAGCGCGCTGGTGAGCCGCCGCGACGTGATCGTCGTCGCGAGCGTCTCGTGCATCTACGGCCTCGGTTCCCCGGAGGATTACCGGGCGATGGTGATCCGGCTCGCCAGCGGCATGCCGCTGACCCGCGACCAGTTGCTCGAGCAGCTCGTGGCGATCCATTACGAGCGGGGCGACATGGCCCTGGAACGGGGGAAATTCCGCGTCCGCGGCGACTCCGTGGAGATCTGGCCCCCGTACGACGAGCTGGCATGCCGCGTCGAGTTTTGGGGCGACTCGATCGAATCGATCGCCATCACGCAT
>JBJTDB010000344.1:0-481 GCA_046092145.1 Planctomycetia bacterium
GTGCTCGGCGGCGGAAAGATGATGATTTTGCTTGTGGGGCGGCACGGCAGCCGGCATGAAGATCACGCGGTCGAGCCCGGCCTGCTCCCGGCAGCATTCGGCGGCGATCAGGTGACCGGTATGCACGGGATCGAAACTACCGCCGAACAGGCCGATGCGGGCCATTCGCAAACCTCCCACGGCTTTCCGCCCGCCGGCGGTGACGGTCTACTGGTGTCATGCCGCCCGGACCGCACCAGCATACGAGCCAGCGGGAACTCTTCGAAAGCAGGCCAGCCTGGCTCGAGGACGATGCTCGGCAAGGCCTCATCGCCACGGTCGTGCTTCCCGATGGCGTCGAGAAGCCGCTCGACTACCTCGTGCCCGAGGCCCTGGCATCCGAGGTCGCGCCGGGCCGCCGCGTGCGGGTGCCCTGGGGACGCGGCAACCGGGAGCGACTCGCCTACTGCGTGGCGGTGCGGACCGACGACCTGCCCCAGGC
>JBJTDB010000345.1:0-456 GCA_046092145.1 Planctomycetia bacterium
GGGGCGGCTCCTGCGAGTCCTGCCGGATCACCAGATCGAACGGGTCGGCGGAACGGCGCCGCTCCAGGTCGACGTGCGGATCGTGGCGGCCACGCCCCGCGACCTCTCGGCCATGGTCAAGGATCGCACGTTTCGAGAGGACCTTTGGTATCGGATCAACGTCTTCCCGATTCTTCTGCCCACGCTTCGCGAGCGACCGGAGGATGTGCCCGCGCTCGTGCGGCATTTCGTCGAACGGGCTGCCACTCGCTTCGGACTGCCGGCCGTGAAGCCGATGGAGGCAGACCTCCGACTGCTCGCCGACTATCACTGGCCCGGCAACATCCGGGAACTCGGCGCGGTGATCGACCGGGCGGTGATCCTCGGCGGGGGCCGCACGCTCGACGTCGTGACGGCCCTCGGTCTCGGAAGGCAGCCACCGCCGCCACCTGCCACCGAGGCGACGATGTATGAAGT
>JBJTDB010000346.1:0-2760 GCA_046092145.1 Planctomycetia bacterium
GGCGGATGGAAAGGCGACCGATCGGCATGTGCGTTCTCCAGAAAGGAACAACGCATCAAGAGCGAGTGGCTGGAATTACTTTCCACCACTCGACGCATATTTGATTTCGTGTCGGCTTTCGCCTTCACGCACATCCCAGCGACACCTTCGTGACACTGGATGCACCGCTCGCCTGCGTAGGCTCCGGTTGCGGTTCGTCGTACGGACGAACCAGACATGCCACGGAGGGCAATGTCACCTTGATGCCCCCACATTGTAGCACAAGGAGTTCTCCGACCCTGTTTAGGCGCAGGCCGTCGCGGAAGTGCCATTGACCGGGCTATCCTTCAGCCTGTCTCGCGGAAGCGACAGACTGACGTCCGCCATGCTACCCGCCGCCGTTCCTTAGTTTCGCGAGCAGGTCGACCGCGTCGGGACGGGTGGCGAACATAGGCTCTTTCGCCAGCACCTCCTCGAGGATCTGTCGGGCCCGATCCTTCTCGCCGCGGTCGGAGAGCAGTTTCGCCACGTAGTAGGCGCCGTCGGTCGTGAGGGCGTTGTTCTCCGTGACCTGGGCAAGAATCCTCCTCGCATCCTCGCGCCGGCCGAGCTTGTAATACACCCAGGCCTGCGTCGTGAGCGCGTTGACTTGCTGCGGCGAATTCTCGCGGTGCATCGCCGCGTTGGCCTCCGACAGCTCGAGAGCCCGCTGCCGCGACGCCCTGTCGTCGCCTTCGATCAGCACGAGGGCCAGCGAGTTCGACGCCGGGAAATTGCCCGGTGACAGCGCGTGGGCCGCCTCGAAGAACCGCCGGGCCGTCGCGTAGTCGCGTGCCACGCGGGCGATCGCCCCGCGGACGATCTGCCCCTCGAGGCTCTTGGCATCGATCCGCAGGGCATCGTCGGCGAGCGCCCTGGCCCGCGACAGGTCATTTTGGCCGAGATACCACTGCGCGGCGGCGAGCAGCACGGACGGATCCCCGGGCGCCGCCTTGACGGCCACCTCGATCAGTTGCTTGGCGTTGTCGCGCTTCCTGGCGTCGTCATAGAGGCGGGCCATTGCGAGCTCGGGCTGCACGGCCTTTGGATCCAGCTTCTTGGCCGTGCGGAACAGCTCCACGGCTTCCGTCGGTTTGCCCAGTTGAAAGAGCACGATGCCCATCCGCTGGCGGGCGCTGGCGTTGGCGGGATCGAATTCGATCCAGGCCTGGAGGTGCTTCTGGGCGAGTTCCCATTGCTTGCGGGCTTCGGCGACGGCGGCGCTGCCGGCGCTGCAGCGGATTTCGAAGTCGCGCTTCCGCTTCGGGTTTTCGGTGTATGCGGCGGTGAGCCGCGTCGCTTCCTTGAAGAGCAGGTCGGCATCGGTGACGCGTCGGTCCTGGAAGGCGAGGTCGCCCATCATCAGGTAGGCCTCGGGATCGTTCGCATGCTTGACGACGCAATCCTCGAATTCCGCGCGGGCCGGGCCGAGCTGGTTCACGCTCAGCCACAGCATCGCCATCATCACGCCGGCGGGCGGCAGCCTCGGGTCGTTGCTCCTCACCCGTTCAAGGATCGCGCGGCAGCCGTCGATGTCACGATCGCGGAAGCGGTTGATGGCACCGGTGACCTCCTGGTTGTGCGAGTCGTCGGAGACCGCCTTGCCGATCAGTGTCTGGGCCGTCACCTGGGCCTCGGCGCGGCCCGCGGGCAGGGCCGTCGCAGCAATCACCACGATCACGATCGCCGCCATCGTTCCACCGCACAGCCCGCGTCCCTTCGCCATGGCATCGTCTCCTCGAGGTTCGGGGGGTCTGAGCCCACCCGTGGCATCACTACTATAGGGATTGGGGGCGCTCCGTGGCCCGACGATCTGCCCGTGATCGACATCCACAGCGTGCTCCTCATGATCCGCCCCGCTCGGCCGACCTAACCCTATTTTTCCAAAACTTTCGTTTCCACCGAACGCGGAGGATCGATTCGGGAATCATGTCGCCCCGTGTGACGGAAGTGCTATCTTACAATCATGGCAACCAAGCGTTCTTCCAGCAGCGGTTCCACTGCCGCGCAAAAACCTTCCGGGGATTTGCGTGTGGAAATCCTCTCGGCTTTCGCCGCTCATTGGTCGGAGGAGGGGCACCCGCCGCGTTCGGTGCCGCGCTTCTGCAAGGCCATCGGCACCACCGAAGCCGAATTTTACAAACACTTTCCCTCGCTCCAGGCCGTCGAGAAAGCTTTCTGGGGCGATTGGATCACATGCACGATTGCCGCCGTCGAGAAGGGCGGGGACTGGGAAGGTTTCACCGCGCGGGAGCGATACCTGGCTTTCCTTTTCGCGGTGGTCCAATCGGCCTCCGAACGCCGCTCGCTCCTGCTCGAGCGATTGCACGGAATCCTTCCCGTTTCCAATCCCGGCGAACTCGATGGCCTGCGCACACATTTCCTCGCCTTCGCCCGGCAGCTTGTCGAGCGGGGAATCGAGACGGGCGAGATCGCCGACCGGCGCGGGATTTCCTCCCTGTATCCGGGAATCCTCTACATCCACCTGCGCTGGGTGGTGGACCATTACCTCAAGGACGAAAGCGAGGGCTTCGAGCGGACGGATGCCTTCATCGAGAAGACCGTAACGCTTGCCTTCGACCTTTTCCGCTCGCAGGCCATCGACTCGGCGGCCGACCTGGTGCGCTTCCTCCTGCCCGGCAACCCTTGGAGCGGGTGTTCCGGAGGGGGGAAGTGAATCCGTGAAGAAACAAGCCTCCGGCATTCCCGGCGCGTCGGAGCAAGGGGCGATCCGCTCGGGGG
>JBJTDB010000347.1:0-850 GCA_046092145.1 Planctomycetia bacterium
CGACGGCATCCGCATCCTCACGCTGGTCGGCGACGACTACGAGGATCTGGAACTCTGGTACCCGAAGCTCCGCCTGGAGGAGGCGGGGGCCCATGTGACCATGGCCGGATCGATGCAGGGCCGCACCTACGCCGGAAAACACGGCTATCCCTGCACGAGCGATGCCGCGATCACCGACATGGAAGCGGCCGATTTCCACGGCATCGTGATCCCCGGCGGCTGGATGCCCGACAAGCTGCGTCGCGACGAAAAGGTGCTCGACCTCGTTCGCGATTTCGCGGCCCACGGCAAGCTCGTGGCGGCGATCTGCCACGGCGGCTGGATTCCGATCTCGGCGGGTGTCTACCGGGGCGTGCGGGTCACCGGCCGCCCGGGCATCAAGGACGATCTCATGAACGCCGGGGCCATCTGGGAAGACACGCAGGTGGTGGTGGACCGGCATTTCGTGTCGAGCCGAAAACCGTCCGATTTGCCGGCATTCATGGCGGCGATCGTGGAGGTTTTGGCGATGGCCCCGGTGGCCTGACGCGGGCCGCCTGCCGAGTCGGATAGAATCGGGGGCATGGCCGCCAAGAGTCCAGGCAAGCACCCGAAGCAGTCGAAGCCGACAACGCCGACCGATCCGAGCCAGCCGGCCGGGTCGCTGGCCGCCGCGCGCGCCTGCCTCCGCGAGGCCGGCCTGCGGTGCACGGCGGCCCGGCTGGCGGTGCTCGACCACCTCATGACGGCCACCGGCCCGAAGACCCACGCCGAAGTGGCCGAGTCGCTCTCCGACCGCGGCTTCGATCAGGCCACGATCTATCGCAACCTCACGGAACTGACCGAATCGAAGATCGTCTCCCGCGTCGAG
>JBJTDB010000348.1:0-1620 GCA_046092145.1 Planctomycetia bacterium
CCGCGGCCGCCCATCGTCGGCACGAGCAGCCCCGACACGAAGAGCGCCTGGTCGCGGATCTGCTCGGCGTCGAGCCTGATCCGCGGGCCGCGGGCCACGAGCCGGTTCTCGGGATCGCGGGCCAGCTGCTCTGGCTTGACCACGCCCGACCGCTTGAAGGCGTCGCTCGTCACGATCAGCCGCACGATCCTGCGGGTGTCCCAGCCGTTGTCGCGATACTCGGCCGCGAGCCAGTCGAGCAGTTCGGGATGGCTCGGCGGCTCCCCCTGGAGGCCGAAGTCTTCGTGGGTCTTCACGAGCCCCGTGCCGAAGAACTGCTGCCAGAGCCGGTTGGCCGCCACGCGGGCCGTGAGCGGATGCTCCTTGGAGACAAGCCACGTCGCGAGATCGAGCCGCGACGGCGTCTGCCCCTCCGGCACCGCGAGCGGCGGCAGAAACGCCGGCGTGCCGCGGGTCACCTTGTCGCCCGGCTTGTCGTAGGCGCCCCGCTGCATCACGAAGCTCTCCCGCATGGCCGGCAGGTCGTTGAAGACGAGGCTCCGCGGGATGAGATCGTCGATGCCGTCGCGGATCTTCGCCAGCGCGTCGAAGTCGGCGGCCGCGGCGATCAGTTTTTCAGGGGGGCTCGCCCAGACCTGCGTCAGCCAATGCCGCTTGAGCCGCGCGATATCGGCCTGATCGGTCGTCTTCTCCGGCCCCTGCTGAACGATCGATCGCAGCGAGACGGGAATATCCTGAAGGTCGGCATCCTGCTTCGCCGACTTCTGCTTCCACCAGGTGAGGAACGAACGGGCCGGATCACCGGCGGACGCATCGGGCACGGCCACGCCGAGCGAATCGAGGCGGGCGTGGCCGCGGGCCTGCGCGATGCCCACCGCCGTCACCCGCATGCCGGGCGTGAGACCCAGGCTGCCAGGATTGATCGCCAGCCGCGCCCACGAACCTGCCTTGGGGAGCGGGCCGGCATGCACCAGGCCATGGTCGGTCTTCCGCGTGTCGGTGAACGGCACGTCGGACCAGTCGCCCCAGACGATGCCATGCCGCCATGACTTGCTGCGGAGTTGCAGCATGATCGCCTCCGGCGGATCGGCCGGGTCGAGCCAGACGTGGAGGGCGAGTTCGCCCTTCTCCGGGATCGTGAACGTCTGGTCTCCGTCGGTCGTCACGACCTGCATCGGCGAGGTCGCGCTGATGTCGAGGCAGCGGCTGCCGCCGTGGGCCGGCGACTCGGCCGTGGCGTCGATCCAGTTCACCGTGCCGCCGGGGCTCGCCCGCACGACCGCCTTTTCGGGCCAGCCATCGGCCAGCCAGAGCGTCTCCCGTTTGCCCGACGGCGAGGCATCGTCGGCCGGATCGACGTAGCCGGCAGTCGCGATCGCGTCGTCGAGCGCCTTTTCGTAGGGAGCCATCTCGCGTTCGATCGCGGCGAGGAGTTCTTCCTGCGAGGGTGTCTTTACTTGGAGCGACGGCGCCGTCCGTCGCGTGTTGCCGTCGAAGCCGGGGTCGGCCGCCGAGTTGAAGAAGGCGTAGAGCGAATAAAACTCCTTGTGCGAGATCGGGTCGAACTTGTGGCTGTGGCAGACGGCGCACTGGCCGGTGAGGCCGAGCCACGCGTTCGTC
>JBJTDB010000349.1:0-255 GCA_046092145.1 Planctomycetia bacterium
CCTGCGCCAGTGCCTCGCGTGCCTCGAGTTCAACCTCGCCCATGCCGGTCGCGGCAAGAAACGCAGCCCACGGCTGCCTGACCGCTCCTGCAGCCTCGAGGCTCGCGATCACCGCCTCGCTGGCGGCCACGCCCCCGTGGCAGTGCACCTCCAGAGAATCGGCCGAACGCCGCACGACGAGAAGCTCCTCGCCCCGCTCGGGATCACCCCATCGGCCGACCGCGATCCTGCGATCGGGCCGTGAGGCCAGCGGGC
>JBJTDB010000350.1:0-2538 GCA_046092145.1 Planctomycetia bacterium
TACACGCTCTTCGCGAACTGCGTCATCGGCACGCGGGTCCACGCGTAGCTGCCGTCCGCCTCAGACTGGCCGTTGGCCACCAGCGTGGCGACGTTCAAGAGATCGCCGGAGATGGTGACGGTGTTGTCGAGGAGGTCGCCCGGATCGAGCGGCTTGTCGCCGGTGACCACCGTGCCGTCGTAGTCGTTTTGCACCTCGGCCTGGAACGTGATCGTGCCCGTTGTGCCGCCGAAGTTGGTACCGCCCGGCACGGCCCCGCCGCCGTCCGGTACGAGGCCGCCCACGAGGCGGCCGTTCGGCGAAAACCCGCGGTTGGCGAGTTCCGCCGACACGTCGAAGACGATTTCATCCTTGCCGTCGACGGGGTTCTTGTTGGGCGTGAGGCCCACATTGGCCACGGCGAACGCCCCGGTCGTCGAGCCGCTCGCACCATGGCCGTCGTTCACTGTCAGCGTGGCCGAGCCGGGCACGAAGGTTTGGCCGTCGCCGAGTAGGTCGGTGAGCTTCAGGTTCTCGAAGGCGAAGTAGTCGGAAACCTGGAAGGTGATCGTGTAGGTGAGGATTGTGCCGGGCGTGGCGCCGCCGGCGGGCACGCTCACGCTCTTCTGTGTGGCGATGCTCTTGGCCACGAGCTGCTGCTCGGCATCGGGATTCCACACGCCCTCCGGCCCGGTCGTGACCACGGTGACTGGCGGCACGGGATTCACGAGCGGGTCGCGGGTGTCGAGCGGCTGCCAGGAGGCGCCCTGGCCCGTCACCGAGTTCGGGATCGCGCGATCGTCGCCGGTCGTTGCATTTAGCACGGCGGCCGAAGCGGAGTCGTTGAGCGGCACGTAATATGTGACTTCCATCCCGGCGTCGGCCGTGCTGGCGGTGCCGACGACGCTCGAGAGCAGCCGCTCGAGGGTGCCGCCTGGCAAGGTCGTGCTCGGCGTGACGACGTCCGTGACGCCGCCGCCGCCGGTCACGGTGGCGGTCACGAATTGCAGCGTATTCGGCAGCACGTCCCGCAGCGTGAGATTCGTGAGCGTCTGGCCGTCGGCGACGTCCACGCGGATTTTGAACTTCCGCTCGAAGTTCGGGCCCGTGGCCGTCTCGGATTCGGGCGCGAGGTTCTCCTTCGTGAGGTTGAAGAGCGCCGGCGTGAAGGCCTGTGAGGCGGCGGCGCCGAGGAGCGGCGGATCGACGGTCGGGTTGTTGAGCGAATCGCCCCCGAAGCGGAAGCCTGCCTGGGCGCGGATGCCCAAAGAAGCGCCCAGGTCAGCCTTGTTGCTCACCTGCGTGGTCACCACGATGTCCACCGGCGGCTGGCCCGGCGTCACGCTGCCCAGCGGCAATTCGAGCACGACGAGCTTGTCGCCCGCCTTGAAGCCGGGGAGGTCGGCGAGCTTGATCATCCGCGGATTACCCGACGCGTCCTTCGCGAACGGATGTGCGACGCCGGCGGCGTCTGCTGTGAGCGTGATCTCACGGGTGACGAGCGCCTGACCGAGATACGTCGCCGAGACGAACGAGATGCCATCGTCCTCGGCGGCCCCCGCCCCGTCCACGCCCGTCGCCGGCATGTAGAGGTCGACGTAGGGGCCGAAGCCGGTGTCGGTGGTGCTCGTGTTGTCGAAGCGGAGCGTGAAGGCGTTTGTCTGGCCGATCAGCGGATCGGTTTCCAGGCGCACGAACGACTGGTCGAGGGCGCTTGCCGGCGGATCATTGGCAAACACGACTGTCGGCACCGCCGCCAAAACCCGCCGCTGCTCGAGCGCCTCGACAAGCAGTTCTCGTGAAAGCAGGCGATCGCTGAGTCCATGAGGCCTGCGATACGCGACGCGCCGGCCAGGCAGTCTCCGCGCCACGGCCTTACTTCGGATATTGAGTGTCATGCCCTAGGCCTTTCCATAGTCTCGCCGTTCTACGCAAGAGGTACCTCCGGGTTCGCGGCAGGTCAATTCTCGACGCGGCTCGATCAATAATCGTCGTTTTGGTGGCACGCAGCCCGTGCCGGGTTGGCTGCGGCTTTGCTCACCCCATGCACGAAAGCGCGTGCCCGATTTCCGAAAAGACGGCACATAAGGCACTGCGAGAACCATGACCGTGACGACGGACTGATGAGCAGTCCTTGGACATGACCAACTCGGTGCGGATCGCAATCAGACCAGGCCGAGCGATGTCGCTTGCACACAGCACGATCGGCGTGGCCACCACGGCCAGATCCGCCGCCATCATCGCCCGGGCTTCAAGCGACTCGGTGGCGCACAGCGCGTCGCCCATCCCGAGGCCCAGCGTTTCCCAGCCGGTCAGGCCCGATCGCCCACGCTGCCGCAGGCTGCGGTCGCGACGACGGCGAATGGGCTTCGATGCAAAGCGGCGAAACGGCGACAAGAACATGGGCACTCTCTCCATCGGAACCGGCACGGGCAAGGAACTGTACGTTCAGGCCTACCCCGCGGTTCGGCCGGCGTCAATTTTTCGGCCAAAAACACCCCCCAGCGACCGACACGAGCCGATTTTTCCGGCCGTGAGGCCCCGAGCCGCCCCCGACGC
>JBJTDB010000351.1:0-2338 GCA_046092145.1 Planctomycetia bacterium
CGCCGAGGCCGGGCCGCGGGCCATCAGCCCGCGGCGATCCCGGCGGAGGCGATTCCGCCGCCGCACCGGCCCGCGCGACCGCGAGCGACGCGGCCGCCGCCGAGTGCCTGAGAAACCGCCTGCGATCCATCGATGCCTCGCCTCGTCGTTCCGACGTCCGGCCTACTGCGGCCGGTCGTTGGAGAGATTGTCGGCGGTCACGGCCGGCCTGTCATGCAGGTTTTCGGTCGCGCCCAAGCAGGTTTTGCGTCGCGGTAAAAAAGGGACATTCTGCTTTCTCATCATCACCGCGGGCAGGTACCAAAACCCGCCCGCAGAAACAGCAGAATGTCCCTTTTTTCGCCGCCGATCCCGGCGCTCGCGCTTCGGGCTTTTATTCCCCAATAAAAGCCCCCGGCGCAAGCCGGGGGATGACGTCCCCTTCTCTACTTTCCGTCGCCGCTGAGCGCGAAATCCGCTTTATTCGCGCCGGGGTTCACGGTGACGACGAGCGTCGACCGCGTGTTGTAGTGATCCGGCACGAACTGCTCGGAGAGTTCGAGCGGCTGGCCGTTAAGGATAGCCCGGTCAATGGCACTTCCTCAACGGTCCTCCGGCCGATGAGCGACTCGTGAGCCTCGGGAGGGGCGCAGGGCAATCGCATCTTCTGAGGGCGGCATAAGTATTGCAGTGAGTCGTCAAAAGGCAAGCGAGCGGTGGTTGCCGCGCGCTATAGAGCTTTTGTCACGGAGGACGACGCGTGAATGTTTCAACGGCTCCTGTAATTCTTTCACACTTCGAGGATTTGCCAGACCCGCGGATGGATCGCACGAAGCGCCATCTGCTGATCGACATGGTGGCCATCGCATTGTGCGCGGCGATTTGTGGGGCTGAGGGGTGGGCTGATGTCGAGCGGTTCGGTAGGAAGAAGAAGGAATGGTTTGCCAAGTTTCTCGAGCTTCCCAACGGTATCCCTTCGCACGACACGTTCGGCCGCGTCTTCTCCCGCCTCGACACGTCTGAGTTTTATGCCTGCTTGCAACGATGGATTCGGTCGCTCAATCAGGCCGTCAAGGACCATGGAGTCAGGCTGGACGGCAAGACGTTGCGGCACTCGTTCGACACAGCAGCCGGCAAAGACGCCCTGCAACTCCTCAACGCCTGGTCGAGTGACCTCCAGGTTTGCCTTGGCCAGGTGGCAGTCGATGAGGATTCCAATGAGATCACGGCGGTGCCGAAGCTTCTGGATCTCCTGGAGCTGACGGGGGCCGTCGTCACGCTCGATGCGATGCACTGCCAGAAGGAGACAGCTCAGGCGATTTGCGACAAAGGTGCCGACTATGTGCTGACGGTCAAGGGCAATCAGCCCACGCTGCATGAGGAGATTCAGAAGTGTTTCGAGGAAGCTGGCGAGAAGGACTACAACGTGCCAGGACTTCGGCGGCTCAAGAAGACCGAGCGGGCGCACGGCCGCATCGAGCGGCGAGAGTACTACGTCATGCCGGCGCCCAAGTCGCTCCGCGACACGGGAGACTGGGCTGACTTGAGAACCATCGGCATGGTCTACCGCGAACGTGAGCTGCGAGGAACGGACTCCCACGAAGTGGTCTTCTTCATCAGCAGCCTGCCACCATCGGTGCAGCGGCTTGCCAAGCACCTGCGAGGCCATTGGGGCGTCGAGAACTCCTTGCACTGGTCACTCGATGTCACGTTCGGCGAAGACAAAAGCCGAATCCGCCTGGGCAATGCTCCCGAAATCGCCGGTGCATTCCGGCGACTGGCGCTCTCGATCCTCAAGCGGGACACTTCAGTGCAAAAATGCTCCATTCGAGGCAAGAGACTCGAAGCAGGATGGTGCAACGATGTCCTCGAAGGAATTCTCACTGGAAAACAGGGCGATTAAGGTGCGATAGCCCTGGGGCCCTCCCGCCCCGCTTGCGGGCATCGGCGGCCCCCGCTTGTTGCGGGCGGCGCGGGCCCGGTCGGCATCCGATCGGCCTGCCGCCTGGGCGGCCTCGCGGACCGCTGCCGCCGCCTCGCGAGGTTGAAACAGGAACGCCTCCGGGTCGGCCCGCAGCCAATCGGCGAGCACGGCCTGGGCCCGCGGGCCGATGTAGACCACACGCTCATGCCCCTTGTACGCGGTCTTGTGGGTCTGCGGCTCGTACTTCCACGGGCTCGCCGTCCGGTCGATGTCGGCCGTCCGCATGATGCAGACCTCGCCGGGGCGGGACCCAGTGAGCCGGATCAACTGGAGCATGGCTCGAACCTGGGGCGAGCCGATCTCCGCGAGCGTCGCCTCGAACACCGTATCGCTCACCGGCTTCACCGGCGCGGTTTCCTTGGCCGCCGATCGGCC
>JBJTDB010000352.1:0-11530 GCA_046092145.1 Planctomycetia bacterium
CCAACAACCTCAAGCAGATCGGGCTGGCGATCCACAATTTCGCCCACGCCAACAGGGAGCGATTCCCGGAGGGGTGGACGTGCGATCCTTCAGAATCTCACGGGGATGAAGGTACCGGCTGGGGCTGGGCCTCTCGGATCCTGCCGCACATGGAGGAAGCGGGGCTCGGCAACACGATCGCAGGGCACATCCAGAGCGGTACGGCGAAAATCTCGGGGGCATTGACCACAACACGACAGGCCGTCATCCGAGGATTCCTCTGCCCGTCAGATCCCAAGGCGAGCCAGACCCTGTTCTTCCCCGGAGTCGGTACTGACGAGGAAGAGGAAGAGCACAAGCCTGATCACACGCCTGGAACCGTTCAGTACGCACGAGCCAATTACGTCGGAATGTTTGGTACGAATGATCTCCACGTTGACGCACTTGCCGGTAATGGAATTCTGTTCGGGAACAGCCGCGTGGAATTTCGCAATGTGACCGACGGTTTGAGCAAGACCATCATGGTGGGCGAACGGGACTCACGAATGGGCGGTAGCCTCTGGATCGGCATGGTTGAAGGAGTGTGTGCGGCACCAGCCCGGATCGTTGGCGTCGGAGGCCATATGTTCAATGATCCCGATCATTTCGAGGACTTTTACAGTCGTCACTCCAGCGGCTCGGGCTTTGTCTTCGCTGACGGTCACGTCGAGTTTCTACAAAATTCGATCGATGAAGACACGTTCAAGAAGTTGAACACCCGGGCCGGCGGCGAAGTGATCCCGAACTACTGAGCCCCCGCCCTCGGCGGTTCACACAGAACGCCCCACTCGGCGGCGGTGGTCGGCGGCGAAAGCCCTGGCCATCGCCGCCTTGCTTTGTGCGATCGGTGGATACATCAATCATGAGAAGGGGTTGGCCCTGCCATGGAGCCGGCCTTGCTGGCAAGCGAAGCCATGGATGGCGAAGCGCAGCCAGCACGGAGCGAGCGGAGCCCAGGACGGGCGAAGTGAGCGTCCGGCGATATGGCAGGGCCAACCCCGAGCCATGCGAGAACGGGCGAGACGTCAGCGGCCGACGGGACGGCGGGGCACCTTGCCAGCGGCCGTCGTCGCGATCTTTCGCACGATGTCGAGCACCCGCGGAACCGCCTGCGGCTCGACCGCCGCACGGCAGGCCGCCAAGGCATCGGCCCGCACGCCACCGGGGGAAAGCTCCGCCGGCAGCGGATCGGCCAGCACGATTTCGGCGGCGACCAGTTCGCCCGTGAGGGCGCTGGGAAGGCCGTAGACGCGGGCATCGATGATTCCCGCGACGCCACGCAGCACTTCCTCGATCCTGCGCGGATAGACCTTCGAGCCGCTCACCACGATCACATCGCTGCGGCGGCCCGTGAAGAGATACCGGTCGCCGACCAGCTCAACGACGTCTCCCGTGCCCACTTCGGCCGAGTCGCGGGAGAGCTGCACGAGTAATTCGCCGTCGCGACGCTTCGAAAGCCGGCTGCCCCCCGGCAGGGCCCGCCCCAGCCAGGTGGCGGGGAAGCCGGGACGGCCGTCGGTGACCCGAAACACCTCGCCCAGTTCCGTGGTCGCGTAGACCTGCGAAAGCTTCGCCCGAGGGAAGGCGGCGCGGGCCTGATCGAGGATCGCGGCATCAGCAGCCTCGCCACCGAGCGTGATCCGATCGACCGCGGCCTTCTCGAGCAACTGCCGATCACCCGAGGCGATCAGACGCCGCAGGAGCGTGGGTGTGCTCGGGATGATCGCCACGCCCTCGTCGGTAATCGCCCGGAGCACGACGTCGGGCTCGCGTGAGGCCGGCACCACGAGGCGGCCGCCCGTAAGAACCGACTGCAGCCACACCTGAAGCCCGGCCCATCGGGTGGCGTCGTAGACGAGCAGCCAGCCGAGCCCATGCCATTGCTCCGCGAGCCTCGCGGAGGCCAGCAGGGATTCCCAGGAATGATCGACCAGCCGCGGCGGGCCGCTCGTGCCTGAGGTCGCGACGACCACGTTCGGCGGCACCGGCTCGAACTCGCTCCGCAAGCGAATCTCCGAGGCTTCTGGAAGCGTCAAGGAATCATCGACGGCCACCCAGTCGCGGAGTTCGCCGACCAAATCGCGGGCGTCATCGGCCAGAAAGGCGACGGGCACATGCTGGCGGCCACATGCGGCCGCGATCGTCACGAGCGATTCAGCCCGCTTGGCCCGGACGACGATTCCCACCGGACGGCGTTCATCCAGCCTTCGCTCCAGATCCGCGACCGCCGAGGCAAGGGTCGCATAGCTCACCGTGCGTCGGCCGGAGGTGCCCGCATCCGCCACGATGGCAACGCGATCGGGAAACTGCCTCGCAACCTCCCCGATGGCGAATGCGAGCCGATCCTCGACGGGAGCATCGGCAAGGCCGGGGAGCAAAGCGGCGGTGGCGGTCATGAAACGTTCTCTCCGCACACGGAAACGAAATCAGTCATCAAACGGCCGACGGGCTTTTCGAGCGGTTTCGTCGTTGGCGCCCGCCGGCTCGGCACCGGCATCGGCGGCGGGAACGCCTTCGAGCCCGGCCTCCTCCGTGGTCTGCCGTTCGCGCCAGGGCTTTTTCGCCTCGTAACTCTGCAGCTCCTTTTCAAGCTGATCCTTGACCTCTTCGGTTTCGGACCCCACCTCGACCGCCTGCTTGCTGTATTTCTTCGCCGTCTCGAAGTCGCCTGTCTCGGCGTAGCCGGCCGCCAGCGTGCTGATGATGTGGGCCTCTTTCCATCCGGTGCTCTCGCACGCCTTCTTCGCCAGTTCGATCGCCCGCGCGCCGTCGCGGATCGCGTCTTCCGGCGACGTCGCCAGTAGCCAGGCGAGATTATTGAGCACGCCGTCGTCGTCGGGCTTGAGCTCCAGAGCCTTCTCCAGATCGGCCCGCGCCGAGGCATGGTCGCCGATCGAGATCTTGGCGTCGCTCCGACCCCGCCAACTGGCGAACAAGCCCGGATCGAGTTCGATGGCACGGTTGAATTGCTCGATGGCCGCCCGTGGCTGCTTCGCCGCGAGATGGAGCATGCCGAGCTGGCCGTGCACGACCGCGTCGTCATGCTGCTTGGCCAGCCGGCGGAAATCGCGGATCGCCGACGCAAAGTCCTTCCGCTCGGCCGCGATGAGCCCCCGCAATTCAAGCGCCGCCGGATGGTCGGGCTGTTTCTGGAGGACCCGCTCGAGGTCGGCCACGGCCTTGTCGGTGTCGCCCGCTTGCTGCAGGATCCGCGCCCGCAGTACGAGCGGGATTGCTTCGTCGGGCTTCAGCTCGATCGCCTTGTCGAGGTCGGCAATCGCCCTGGGCTGCTCCCCCTTGATCGCGAGCACCCGGGCCCGTTGCAGGAGCGCCGTCGGTGCCTGGGGATTGATCTCGATGGCCTTGTCGAATGCCTTCTGGGCCTCCTCGAGTTTCTCATCCATGAGGTAGGCCATGCCGATCGCCTCGCGGAGGGCCCCGTCGCCAGGATTTTGCTCGATGGCCACTTCCAGATCGGCCTCGGCCTTGTCGAAGCGTTCCTTGACCAGATGGAAGAGGCCACGGGTGCGGCGGGCCTCGGCATCCCGCGGGGCCAGTTCGACGGCCTTGTCGAAGGATTCGGCCCGGATTTCGTCGTCGTCGGTGAGTGTGCCGAGCACGAGGTGCGCACGGGCCGTGGAGAGCGCATCGTCGCCGAGCAGGTCGATCGCCTTCTCTGCGGAGGTGCGGGCCCGGTCGCGGTTGCCGCCGGGCAGGGCTTCCAGCCGGGCGATCATGAGATGCGCCTGGCCAAGTTTGGGATCCCGGCGAACCGCCTCGTTGAGGTCGCGCATCGCGAATGAACGCATCCGCGGCCACTGCGGATCGGGGGCGGGGGCATTGAAGATCGCATCGACCACCATGCCGGCCCGATCCATGAGGGTGCCGGTGTAGAGGGCGTCGGCGAACTGTTTCGACTCGTCCGAGAGCCCCTTGTCGATCGCGCGGCGGCACAGATCGATGACGTTGGCAAAGTCGTCGAGACTATCGGCGCTCAGCTTGGCATCGATTGCCGCATCGAGATCGGCCTGTCCCCTTGGCTCGTCCGCGGCATGCGCCGGGGCGAGGAGCAGGGGAGACAGGGACAAAGACAGGGTCAGGGCGACCACGCCCAGGACACTCACCATCCGCAGCGGCAACATCATGTCAGAGCACCTCTTCACAGTGCCTGAATCCTACGCCAAACCAAGGAAAAAGCCGACAGAGAAAACCGCCCGGGGGAGCGTTTATTCAGTCGATTCACTTGAGAAAATAATAGCCTGCCAGCCCGAAGCCGATCATGGCCACAAGCCGCCGCACCACAGGAGCCGGCATCCGCCGTGCGAGGACCGATCCTCCGATCGCACCGATCACGGCGGCCCCGGCCATGACCGCGGCATGGAGCCAGGCGACCTCGTGGGTGCCGAGCAGGGAGCCGCCGGCGAAGATGGCGGCGGCGGTGCCGTTGACGACGGTGCCGAGCACATTCTTTACGGCGTTGAGCCGGTGGATGTCACCCAGCCGCAGCATGCCGAGCATCGCAAGCATCAGGATGCCGATGCCGGCGCCGAAGTATCCGCCATACACAGCCACACAAAACTGAAGCCCGCAGGCGAGCGCCAGCGAGGCCGGTCGCCCGGTGCCCGCGGTTCGCACCGCTCGCGAGGCGAGCCAGGGCTGGATCGTGAAGAGCACCGCGGCCAGCAGGATCAGCCACGGCACGAGTGACGTGAACCATTCCGGCGGCAGCACCAGCACGAGCGCCGAGCCGACGATCGCGCCGGCCGCGCTTGGCAGGAACAGCCATCTCGCCCAGGCTGGCTGATCGACGCGTTCCCCACGGTAGGCCCACGCGGCGGCCAGAGCACCAGGCCACAGCCCGATGGTGCTCGTCGCATTGGCGACGACCATCCGCGCCGGGCTGTCGGGCAGGATCGCCACGAGCGCGGGAAACGTGAGGATCGTGCCGCCGCCGGCGACCGAATTCACCGCCGAGGCGATCGCCGTCACCAGCGCGAGGAGGGCAAGACCGAGGCCATCGGTCGATTCAGCGAGCAGCACGATTCCGCCGCCGATCATGGCGCGGCCTGCGGAGCAGGACGGACCGCCGGCTTGGGCGCGACACGCTGCGCCGGCGCCGCGGCCGGAGCCTCGGGACGGTCGCCCGGCCCGCAGTCAACGAGCATGAGGCCCGACCATATCATCGGATGGCGGCCGTCGGGGAGGACGGCATCGGCGGATTGTGTCAGGCGAGGCTCAGTTGTGATGTCGGGCTCCTCGGCCACGACGATATCGACGGCCCGATGCCAGCTCTCGGCTGCGGAGGGCATGATGCCTCCCCCTGCCGCATGCTGCCGCTGGTCGCGAACGAACTCCTCGACGAGGTGCACCGTTGACGTGCCTCCCATCCGCCAGCGGCTGACGACCGCAGTCCGCGCCCCGGCTGCGATCAGATCGGTCACGGAGAGAAAGAGCTCATCTCCGGGCCGCGAGGGAAGTTTTGTCAGTCCGGAATTCATCGCCGATACGAATCCTGGCGTGACCACACGCCGTGGCTGCTTCCGCGGTGATGCCACCCAGTCGCCAAACGGGATTCCGGTCTGACGCTGGGCTCCCGGACCGCGCGGCCTGCCGGCCACGGCGCCATCGCCAGCCAATTCGTCGAAAATGACGAGCGTATCGACCAGCGAGGCTGCCACCAGGGCCGGCGGCCCCGAGGGCGACCCGAGGAAAAATGGCTGGCCGAGGGACGTGGTAAGCCGCTCGGTGATCTGTCGCGATGCCTCGGGGGTGTCGCCGCGATGCATGCGTCCCACGTGAATGCCGACGAGCCCGGCATCGACCGTCGCCGCGAAACGATCGACGCCCAGGCTGCGGGTGGGGCAATAGCGGATCCGGCACGTGTCGCGAAGCATCGGCGAGGGTTCGGCATCCGTCGGTGCATCGCGGCCGGAGCCCACCGGGAGGATCTCGAACGGCAAATACCAGAGCAATCCATCCGGAACGATCACGAGCTCCTTGACCGCCGGATCGCCGAGATTGATCCGGGAGTCCTTGAAAAGGATTCGCTCGATCCGCTCGGCATGCAGCTTCCAGTCGGAGGTCACAAGCCGCTCGGTCGGCACGGCCGTCGCCGACTCAAACAGGCATAGCGCCCGCGCCAAGGCCATCATCTCCTTCGTGAGCGTGGCCGTCTGCTTGATCTCCCAGTGCGCGCGACCATCCTTCGAATCGATCGCACCGACGAGGCTGGAGGATGTCCAGCGAAACGAGAGCATCACTTCGCCGGGCCGAAGCCGGCGTCGGATCTCGGCAGGCGGCAGGAGGGGCGGAAAATCGAACGCCGTGGGCTCACGGCCTGCGGCCAACGCGGCCACGATGCCGGCGCGGGTCGTCGCGGCCCGTCGGTATTCCTGCCACGAATCCAGGGTCGGGGGATTGCCAGCCTCCTCTGCGAGGAGAGTGTTGCGGAGCACGGGCGCAAGCCGCGTCATGACGTCCACGGCAGCCGCCACCTGCGGAGCCCGGGCGAGGATCGCCGCCCGACGGACGGCGGCGTCTGCGGGAAGGGAATCGGCCGATGAACCGATGAGCGTTTCGATGGCATTCCGACGGCCCCCGAAGGGCTGCGACTCGAGCCAGCGGCCACGAGCCGCCGCCTCCGCCGCCGCCGTTCCATCCTCCTGGCTGCGACGATCCGCCAGCGCGATCCATGCTTCGAAGGCTTCCTGCCGCGGAGCCGTGATCGATGCCAGCGTCCCGACCGGGTCGATCACGAACCGCCGCGGGGGAGGATCGCCGAGCAGGCCGGCGAAAAGCTCGTTGGCCCGCCGGTCGGACAGCACCGACGCCCCGCCCCGGACCGACGCCACGAGCCGGTCGAGCTGAAAGAGCCGCGGCTCGCGGGACTGCATGATCGTGATCGCGCGGCCGATTTCCTGGTCACCCAGATCGATGGCTCCGGTGCGATAGGCGATGGTGGCCGCGGCGGCGGCCAGATCGGTGCCGCACAGCCCGCGGCCCGGATCGCCGCGGGTCAATCGCCCGTCGATCCCGGCGAGCAGCCGGCCGGCCGCCTGGGGATCGCCCGCGGTCGCGAGGCACTCGGCCTGCATCGCCATGAGCCGTGCATGGATCACGGGAAGCCCGCGTCGGCACCATTCAGCGCCGCCGGCGATCGAGGCGGGCACGCCCCGCGAGCCGGCCGCCATGTGGGCCGTGAAGGCCCAGTGAAAGGCCTCTTCAATCGCCCGTGCATCGCCATGGTCGGCGGCGGTGTAGGTCGCTTCCTCGAAAAACTGCGCGGCCTCCGCATCGCGGCCAGCGTCGAGGGCGATGCGACCCATTCCGATCAGGGCCCACGAGGTCAGCAGATGATCGAATTGATTCTCTGCGAGAAGACCATTCTTGAACCGGGCGAAGGCATCGTCGCCGCGGCCCTGCGACCAGAGGGCCATCCCGAGGGCGACATCGATCCACGACTGCGAATAGTGGTTGGGGAGAGCCGGCCGCTTGGCAAGGGCCCGTTGCATGCCGGTCAGCGAGGCGGACTCGGTGGCCAGAGGACCCATGATGCAGCCGTGGCGGTAGATCGCGATCACGATCGCCCGCATGATCTGCTGAGGACGGATCGGAAAATTCACCGGCCCTGCAAGGACTCCTCCTTTTTTGAGCACCTGCTCCGGATCGGCTCCGCCCTGGAAGATCGATACGATCTCGGGGACCGCCGCGGGCGCCGTGCCACGGCCGCTGCGGCCCCATGTCGCAACGCGGGCCTGCCCCGACGGCCGGAGCCGCTGCTGCGGAAACTGAACGGACAAGAGCCAATCGGCGTGGGCCGTGGCCAAGAGCATCGCATCTTCATAGGCGGCCACGGCGGCACGAAGATCGCCGAGTTCGTAGTGGCATTCGCCGACGATCGCTGCCGCGGCGATCGAATCGATCCATCGCTGGCCGCCCACCTGGATCGCCCCTTGGTATTCCCTCCCGGCGATCTGGAGCGCCCCCCGAAAATCACCCGTCGCCAGCGTGGCCTGCGCGAGGTCGTAGGCGTCGGAGGGAACGGTCCTTTCTCCCAGCACGGGCTGAAAGGCCATGGCGATCTGGCCACGCGGGGAGCCCGGGAAAAGCTCCACGGTCACGAGCAGGCAGCCCGCCACGAGCCGCGCCAGCCAGCCTCGAAAGAGAACCATCCCCGAGTTGTACACCGCCACGGCGAAAGCCGTCTGCCCGACGCCGTCGGAGGTTTGGGAAACCTGGAAAAACCTCGTGTGAAGCGAGGCAACGCAGAGATCCGGTCGAATCGGTTGGCCAAAGTTTGCGGGCTGTGACGGTCGATACATCCGGTCATGAAAGCTTCCCGCGCCGCCATCCGTTTCGATCGCTCCCGCACCCCGCTCTTGCTTGCGGTCTTGGCCGTGGCGGCCGTGGCCGTGACCGGATGCCAGGTCGATGTCGGCGGCCAGACACTCCCGAGCCCGTACTACCTCCACGACGACATCCAGTACTTCCCGGCAGGCCCCGAATTCAAGCTCTCCAAGGAGGCGGCCGCCCTCAAGGCCCATAAGGACGAGGTCGGCGAGAAATCACCGTGCAACGACTGCGGACGCTGCAGTAGTTGCCGGTAGACGGGGCACGGACAGGCGGCTGGCGGAGGCACCTGGGCCGAGGTTCCGAGTCGAAGGTGGGCACCCATGGAACGCACTGGTTCGAGATCGTCGGTCTACGACCGAGTCGTGGCGGCATTCCTGTTCATGATGACGGCGGTGACCGCCTTCGCGGATGACGAGTCGGTGCTCGTCGGATTGCCACAAGGGGCCTGGTGAGCCCGCCCTGGCCGAGGAATACTCGATCGCCGAGCAGGATTGCATCGAGGAACTCCGCGACTGCTGCGGCTGCCCCGGCTGGACTCGATACGCCGTGTTCGATGCCCTCTTCCTGCAGCGGTCGAACCAGACCGGCAACCAGCCGATCGTCCTCACACTCCCCCCAGAAAATCGGACAGTCGCAACGACTCGGGATCTCGATCCCACGATCGGGACCGGCTTCCGCACGTTCTACGGCGCGCTGACGAGCGACCGCTATGGATGGGAGATCGGATACCTGGGCCTGTGGGGCATGTTCGGTGACGTGCGCGCCAGCGGACCGGACAACCTCCGCACGCCGGAACCACTTTACAACTTCATCAACAACTTTGGCGACGCCCATGATGCCCGCGCCACGTACCTCTCGTCGCTCAACATGGCGGAAATCAACGTCTTCCGGTACGCAGCCCGTGAGGAGTGCCGACAGAGTTGCACCGGCACGACCTGCACCGGATGCGACGATTGCTCGAGGAGCTGCCATTACCTCCACGCGCTGCTGGGCTTCGTCTGGGCCGGCCTCAACGAGCAGGCGAACCTCGATATGACCTGCTGCGATGACAAGACGGCGTCGTACAACGTGCGCACGTCGAACAACTACTTTGGTGCCCAGGTCGGCATGCAGGGCCGCCGCGACTGGCGCCGCTGGGCGGTGGAGGGCTGGTGGAAGACGGCCCTCTGTGGCGTGAGCGCTTCCCAAGAGTCCGACCCAATTGTCGATACGGTTGTAGGCACAGACGTCCGCCCCGCACGTTCGGCGACCGTGGGCGGCGTCGGCTTCATCGGCAACCTCAACGGGTCGCTCGTCTATCGCATGACCGACGTCTGGGGCCTCCGGTGTGGCTACAACCTGATCTGGCTCACCGACGCCGCGCTGGCCCCGTCCCAATGGGACTTTTCTGACACGGCCGCCAGCGGCACCGGCATCAACAACAACGGCAGCGTGTTTCTGCACGGTGCCAATCTCGGCCTCGAAGCGCGATGGTAAGGGGAGCGGAACAACCATGATGAAGCGAAAGAATTCACGCGGGCAAAAACTTGTCCTCGAGCGGCTCGAGGAGCGGCGGGTCATGAGCGCGAATGCCTACATCTACGGCATCGACGACAACAACGCGATCTGGGAGGTCGATGTCGCTGCGAAATCATCGCGGGCCGTGTTCGACGCCAAGCCCATGATCGGCTCCGGCAATTCCAACGCCTTCGCCTACGACAACAGCCGCAGCCATTTTTTCTTCATCGATCCCCAAAACCAGCTGCAGTTCTGGGGCCGCGGCTCGACCCTCGCCTCGCTGGCCACAAGCGGAGAGCTCGGACTGCCTGCAACCGGCAATCAGCCCTGCAACGCCGCCTACCACGACGACGCTTATTGGTACTTCACCGACGGCACGAACGTGCTCAACAAGGTGTCGTTCACGTACACGGATGGCGTCCCGGAGATGGCAGGCCGGCAGACGTTCATCGTGGCGGGGGCCCCCACGCTCACCAACACCTTCGGCGACATCGCGATCGACGCCAACACTGACACCCTCTACGCCTCGAACACCAACGGGGCGTTCTACTCCGTCGATCTGACAACGCCGGAGACGGGCTTTACGCTCATCAAGCCGGCCGTGGATGAAAGCCCGGGACTGCAGCTCTCGTTCGACGGCGACTACACCACGCTCTACGGCCAAAGTTTCACCGGGGGGCAGTGGTATACGGTCGATCTGACCACCGGCGAGAACACGCCGATCATCGGCTTCAACACCATGATCAAGGGCATCAACGGGCTGCGGGACATCGGAGGCAGCGCCGACACGCCCGTCGTCGAGGCCGACCTTTCGATCACGAAGACCGACGGCTCCGGGACCTACGTTCCCGGCCTGCCGGTGACCTATACGATCACGGTGACCAACCAAGGGCCCACGGTCGTGACCGGCGCGAAGGTCCGTGATGTCTTACCCGCGGGGACGTCGTTCGTCTCGGCAAGCGGCGGTGCGACCTACGACTCCGCCTCGAATACCGTGCGATACACCGCAGGCACCCTCGGCGTTTCAGGCTCGACGAGCTTCACCGTCACGATCCTGCCATCCGCCGCTCGCACGGGATCCCTCACGAATACCGCCACGGTCATGACGCCATCAGGCGTGATCGACAAGGTGCTTTCCAACAATTCGGCCACCGACACCGACACCCCCGCGCCGATTGCCGATCTCTCGATCGCGAAGACCGACGGCTCGCCGACCTACGTCCCGGGCCGGCAAACGACCTACACGATCACGGTGACCAACGCCGGTCCCAGCGCCGTCACCGGCGCGACCGTCAGCGACGTGCTTCCTGCCGGCACCACGTTTGTCTCCGCGACGGGCAACGCCAGCTACACCATTGGAAACAACACCGTGTCGTACACCGCTGGCACGATCGCCGCGGGGGGCTCGACGAGTTTCACGATCACGATCCTGCCGGCGGCCAACCGCACGGGCACGCTCGTCAACACGGCCACGGTGGCGGCTCCCTCGGGCACGACCGATTCAAACCCGCTCAACAACTCGGCCACCGACACCGACACGCCGGCCCCTGTCGCCGATCTCTCGATCTCGAAGACCGACAATCGAGCGACCTACGTCCCTGACCGCAACCTGACCTACACCATCACCGTGACGAACCTCGGCCCCAGCGCCGTCACCGGCGCG
>JBJTDB010000353.1:0-2528 GCA_046092145.1 Planctomycetia bacterium
GCATCCGCTCACGGCCGATGTCGGATGCCGCAACACGCTCTTCAACGCCGTCCCGCAGAGCGCGGCCGAGGCCGTGCCGGCGCTGCTGGCCCGCGGGGTGCGGCATGTCCGGGTCGAACTCCTCGACGAATCGGCCGAGGAAATTCGCGACGTGATCCATGCCTACCGGAGCCTGCTCGCCGGCGTGACGACCGGCCGCGACGTCTGGACGCAGCTCAAGGCAGCCAACCGGGTCGGCGTGACCCGGGGCACGCTCGAGGAAAAGCGAAATCCTCTGGCCATCCTCTGAATCGTCCTGGCTACCAGTAGATGTACTGGAGCAGTCGTTCCCGGTCGGACTTCGGGAGGTCGGCGAGTCGCGGGATGACCCACCGATTGTCCTCGGCGTCGATCAGGAGTTTTCCGTCGGCTCCGAAATCGACCGCCTGGCTCTGGGTCCAGCGTGTCGTGAACCGCCGGCGGCCCGCATCGGTCTCGACGTCGAAATCGAGGTAGCCCTGCGACAGTCGCACCTCATGGACGCGCCGGATCGAGCGAACGAGCGTGCGGCGGGCGATCGCATCGCGGACGATCGCCGCATCCTCGGGCGGCCAGTCGGCGAGCGACCGGATGATGCCCAGTTCCTGCTCCTCTCCGTCGTCGCCCCACCCGCGGACTGAGAGATATTCCTCCGGATGCGTCGCCGGCAAGGCGGGAACGACGAACACTCCAGCTGCGAGCCTCGCGGCGTCTGTCCCGGTCACCCAGAGTTCGATCCGGGCATGCGGGCCGGTGCGGAAGCGATGCCGCACGGGGTCGAGCCACGTGAGCGTCGTGGTGCCCCCCGACTCCGGCAGGCTTTCCTGGGGCGTTTCCTCGGCCAGCAATGAATCGACGGTCGGCTGCTTCGAGACCTGCGTTTGGATCCGCACCAGGCGTGCGTAGAGGCCGTCGGCGGCGAGCAGGTCTGCGTGGCTTCCCTCCTCGACGAGCCGGCCCCGGTCGAAGGCGATGATGCGGTCGGCGTTACGAAGCGTGGAAAGCCGGTGGGCGATGGCGATCGTCGTGCGGCCTCGGATGAGCGCGGCGAGGGCCTGCTGGATCTCCCGTTCGGCCTCGGCGTCGATGTTGCTCGTGGCCTCGTCGAGGACGAGGATCGCCGGGTCGGCGAGGAGCGTCCGCGCGATCGAAAGCCGCTGTTTCTCGCCGCCGGAGAGGCCGGCGCCTCGCTCGCCGAGAAGCGTCTCGTAGGCCATGGGCTGCCGGCAGACGAAGTCGTGGGCCCCGGCGGCCTTCGCAGCAGCCAGCCCCTCCTCGATCGTCGCCTTCGGACGGCCGTAGGAGAGGTTCTTCCAAATCGTGCCCCGGAAGAGGAAGGACTCCTGGAACACGATCCCCAGTCGTGTCCGCAGATCGCGGGAGGCGAGCCGGCGGATGTCGATGCCGTCGATCTCCACCGCTCCCTGCTGCACGTCGTGGAAGCGGGCCAGCAGATTGACGAGCGTGGACTTGCCGGACCCGCTCCGGCCGACGATTCCCACCATCTCGCCCGGCGCGACCGTGAAGGAGACATCGTGCAGCACGGGCTGGTTCGGGTCGTAGCCGAAGGTCACGTCGCGAAACGCGATCGATCCCCGTGGATGATCCCATGCGACCGGCTCGCCCGGCTCCACGACCAATGCCGGGGTGTCGAGGAGTTCCAGCACCCGTTTGCTGCCCGAAAGAAAGCTCGTCAGCCAGGTCGTGAAGTTCGAAAGAGCGCCCAGCGGCGCGTAAAACATCGCCAGGTAGGCCAGGAACGCGATCAGTTGTCCGAGCGACATCTCTCCGCCGATCACGTCGCGGCCGCCGACATACCAGACGATGAGCCCGCCGAGGCTGAAGACGATCTGCATGGCGGCGGAGTAGGTCGATCCGGTGAGTTCGACCCACTGCCGCCAGTCGCGGAGGTGATCGCTCGAGGCCTGGAATCGTTCGCGTTCCCGAGGCTCCTGGGCGAAGGCCTTCACGACCCGGATGCCCGACAGCATGCCGTTGAGCACGGCCATCTGCTTGCTGGCGGCGTCCCACAGCCGGTAGTGCCGTGGGTAGACATGCCGCCAGAAGATCCACGAGCCGAGAATCACGAGGGGCACGGGGATCAGCGTGTAGGCGGCGAGCGTGGGGTTGATCCAGACGAGCATTCCCCCAACGGCCACAAGCTGCACGATCTGGAGCAGAAAGCCGCCGGTGAACTGGTGCATCAGGCCGTGGAGCACCTCGCTGTCGTGAGCGACGCGGCTGATCATCGAGCCGACCTGGTGGCGGTCGTAGTAGGCCACCGAGAGCCCCTGGAGCTTGTCGACCATCTCCTGGCGGAGCGTGGCGGTGAGGCTGTTTCCGATCGTCGAGGCGAGCCGCCCCTTGAAGACGGCCACGAGCGAGAGCATCACCCGCGATGCCGCCAGCGCCAGCACCACGACCAGCAGCGCGGTCTTGAAGTCGGGAGCGCTGCCCCCCGCCTCGGCGGCTCCGGCCGACGAAAGAATGTCGTCCACCATGTACTGCTG
>JBJTDB010000354.1:0-1015 GCA_046092145.1 Planctomycetia bacterium
ACGGCCTATGTCTGCGGCTTTTCGCCCGGCCCGATCGACGAATGCCCGTCGGACGGGGCCCACGGCTTTCGCAATGACTACGAGGCCAGCAAGCACGAGGCCGAGTCGCTCGTGCGTTCGGCCCCGTTTCTCGACCGGCCGACGTTCTATCGTCCCGCCGTGATCGTCGGCGTTTCGCGGACGGGTGCGACGGCCACCTACCACGGCTTGATGGCCATGCTGCAGTTGATGACCCTCATCCTGCGCACCCTCCCTCCGGACGAGACCGGCTTCCGAAAGGAGTCGGAGCGACTGTCGATGACGTGCGATGAAAAGCGGAACATGATCCCGGTCGACTGGGTGGCGGAGGTCATTGCCCGGCTGATCGGCACTCCCGCAGCCAGGGGCGAGACGATCCACCTCGCGCCGGAGCATCCGATCACGATCCGCCAGATCATCGATTTCACGAGTTCCTATCTCAACTCCGGCGGCCTCGAGTTCTGCGGGCCCCGCAAGCCCGACGATCTCAACGACGTCGAAAGCTTCGCCTACGGCGGCAAGGGACTCTACGAAGCCTACGAGCAGACCGATCCCGTCTTCGAAACGGGCAATCTCCGGCGGTTCGTCCCCGATCTTCCCTGTCCCGTGATCGACGAGGCGATGATCCACCGCTTTCTCACATACGGCGACGCCGACCGCTGGGGCAAGCGGAAGCACCCGAAGCCGCCGGTTGATGCCTGGGTAGGAGACCTGCTGGAGTCACTTTCGTCCGACGAGCTTGTCTCCCTCGCCCGCGCCGTGGCGGGGGGAGCGTCCGCGAGCCCTCCAACCACCATCGGGCTGGACGTCATCGGACCGGGTGGCGGTTCGTGGACGGTTCACCGCTCGACGCAGTCGGATGCCCGTCTCGAGCGAGGCTGCCAGGATGGTGCGCGTGCGTTTACGCTGGAGGCCGATGCCGTGCGGCAGGTCGTTCCTGCGGCCGGGCAGGATCGTGTTGGACCGTCAGTCATCTCGAGCGATCGGCGCGACGAGA
>JBJTDB010000355.1:0-2966 GCA_046092145.1 Planctomycetia bacterium
GCCCGAAACCTACGTCCACCGCATCGGACGGACGGGCCGGTCGGGGCAGGGGGGCGAGGCCGTGAGCTTCTGCGACCACGTGGAGCAGCCCCGGCTGAAGGCGATCGAGCGGCTGATCCGGATGGCGATCGAACGGCGGAACGAGCCGACCCACGAAGGGTTTGAGGCGGCCCCGCAGTCCGAGGGCCCACGGCAGCGTGGCCGACGCGGCTCCCGATCGGGGCGACGCGGCGGTGACCGTTCCCGGGATCGTGGCGGGCGTTCCGGCAGCCCTTCGGCTGCCGTTGCCGTGCCAGCGGCCGCCCCCGCGGCGCCCGCAGCCCGCAGAACCATCCGAAAGCATCGTCGCGCACTCTAATTGTCCGTGGAAAAAGTCGTCCATGACCTTTTTCCACGTGGTTGATCGCGGGAAACGCCGAGGGTTTCCCGGATCAACACCCATCGCATCCTGCTCGGGCAGACTTGTTCCACAGCCTGCTCAAGCCAACTGCGACCGCCGTCGGACCGAGAGCCGGCGGCGGTCGTGGTCGCTGTGTCACGGTGGTCAAAACCGCCGGTGATTTGCTACTGTTGCGGCCGCTCGCCGCACCATTTCGGGGCGGCCTCGGAATTCGGTCAGGGACGCCCGACGCATGGTCACTCCGGGACAGATTTCAGTTCGTTCGCTCATGGCTCGGCTGGCAGGACGCCGCGGTGGGGCCAAGAGCCCGTCGATCGGCGAAGGCGTGCAGGGCCTCGACCCGCTCACGGAGCGGCTCTCCAACCACAAGGTCACGCGGCTGGCGCTTTCGTTCCTCGATGCCAACGATGGCCTGCATCTGAAGGACCTGGCGCTCGAGACGATGGCCGACGACCGTCGCGCGAGTTTCGACGGCCATCACTTCTGGAGTTTCGGCTCGGACAGTTTTCTCGGTCTCGACCGTCATCCGCGGGTGCACGAGGCGATTCGGGATGCCCTTCCCGAATGGGGCTCGCACAACGGTGCGTCGCGGGCCTTTTCCAGCCCGCTGCTCACCGACGAGGCGGACGCGAAGCTTGCCGCCTGGCTCGGTGTGTCCGACACGTTCATCTTTCCGAGTGTCACGCTCGCCAACGTCGGTCTCCTGCCGGCGATCGCGGGCGCGGGCGACCTGCTCATCGTCGATCGCGAGTCGCACGACAGTGTGCACCAGGGAGCCCGTCTGGCCGCGGCAGGAGGCGCCCGGCTGGAACAGGTGGCCGCCCCCGATCCTCGGGTCGTGGCCGATGTGATCCGGCGGGTCGATGCCCGCGGAACCGTGATGGCAATCGACGGCGTGTACAGCATGTCGGGGAAGACCCCGCCGCTGGTCGAACTCGACGCCACCGTCCGTGGGCTCGGCGGCACGCTCTACGTGGACGACGCCCACGGCACGGGCGTGGTCGGACCGCGCGGCCGTGGAGCCGCGGCGGCGGCGCTCGGCACGCTCGACAACATTCTCATGGTGGGCTCGCTCTCGAAGGCCTTCTCCTGCCTCGGCGCGTTCGTCACCTGCACGCCCGACCTGAAGACCGTCCTCAAGATCCGTTCGAGCACCTTCATCTTCGGCGGCCCCGTTCCGCCCCCATACCTCGCTGCGATCTGCGCCGTCTGCGACATCTTCATGTCGGACGAATACGACCGGCTCCTCGAGTCGCTCCGCAGCCGCGTGCAACGGCTCATCGACGGCCTCGACGCGATCGGCCTTTCCTATCACGGCGGCGAGGCCGCGATCGTGTCGGTCGTGGTGGGCGACATCGAGAAGACCTTCGCGGCAGGCAAGAGCCTCTTCGACCGCGGGTTCTACGCCCAATCGGCGACCTATCCCGCCGTGCCGATCAACGGCGGCCTGCTGCGAATCCAGATCAACGCCAACCACCCCATCGAGGCGATCGACGGCCTCCTGAATGCGCTCGCCGACGTGGCCCGCGAGGTGAAAATCCCGACACGCCACCGCGGCCAGCGTCGTGCGGCCGAATCGTGTGGTGTGTGACGTGGCTCAGGCTTCGTCCATCGGCGGAAGCCGTCGCACGATGGCCGTGCGAACAGATGCCGGAAGCTGCCGCAGCAGCCGCGCGCCGAAGGCCGTCCCCCGTGGAAACCATGATTCGGCCCGCTTCCGCTCGATCGCCCTGAGGATCATGCGGGCCGCATCGTCGGCCTGCATGAGTCCGCCCCGGGCGCGATCGTCGTCGGTGACCATGGGCGTGTCGACGTAGCCGGGGCAGGCGGTCGTGACGGTGATGCCCTGCGGCCCGCAATCGACCCGCAGGCTCTCGAGCAGGGCCACGACGGCCGCCTTGCTCGCACAATAGGCCGCGTTGCCAGGGAGGCCGAGAGCCGCTGCGATGCTCGAGACGCCGCAGAGGTGGCCTCGGCGGCGGAGGAGCATCCCCGGAAGCACGGCCGCGAAGAGGTTCGTGGTGCCGAGGAGATTCGTGTCGAAGACATCCCGCGCCCGCGCCGCATCGAGCGGCCAGGAACTGCGGTGGATCCCCGCGCAGGCGATCGCGACGTCGGTGGGTCCGAGGGACTCCTCGAGCCGTGCCACCGCATCGGCGACGCTCCCCGGATCGCGGACATCGCAGGCGACGGCCTCGGCCTGCCCGCCGACGGCCTGAATCAGGGCCGTGGCCTCGGCCAGTTGCAGCTCGCGGCGGGCCAAGAGCCCCACGCGGGCTCCGGCCCCGGCGGCGAGGCGGCCCAGCGCACGGCCGATGCCGCTGGAGCCGCCAGTCACCAGGACCGATTTGCCACGCCAGAAGGTTTTCGAAATCATGCGGTCACTAGACGGAGTCGAACGCCGCTTTGCAACCAACACCCGCGATCCGCCGCGAACGAATCGCCATTGACGGCCACACCGTCGCGGCGGACGTGCATATGCTGGCCGATGGCCGTCCGCCGGTGGTCGTCGTGCAAGGCATTCTGTCGTGGATCGATCTCGCGTCGGAGCTGTTGTCGAATCCGT
>JBJTDB010000356.1:0-9676 GCA_046092145.1 Planctomycetia bacterium
CTCTGCATGTCCGCTGCGCTTCGGCATCCATGCCTTCGCTTGCTCCCATAGCCCGGTGACGTGGCACGGGCACCCCCTCGCGAATTTCCATTTCGGGCCTGCAGGGGCCATGGATGGCGCTCGCTTTCGCGCCACAGCATCCCTGTCGGGCCTGCTTCGGCTTGTGCGAGGCTCGCCTGGAGGGCGAGCCATCGCAGGTCGAGGCAAACCTTGGCTTTGCCTCCGACCTGCCCGAGCCTGCAGGGGCCATGGATGGCCCTGCAGGCTTATAGTCAGTAGCTCCCGTGGGCCAGCGCCTCGGTGATGGCCGGGGTATCGACCTTCGCGAGCACGCCCGTGCCGCGGAGGTTGCGCTTGCGCTTGGCGGTCAACCGCACTTGGAGGTGGCTTGTGCCCGATCGGCGGTGCTTGGCCTTGCCATTTGCGGTCAGGCGGAAACGCTTCTTCACGCCCTTGTGCGTCTTCTGCTTCGGCATCGTTGGTCTCCTTCGTTCGTGTGTCGGTGGCGAAAAATTCGTGTTACTTCGGCGAGAGCGTGCACACCAAGCGACGGCCCATCTGCTGGGCGGGTGATTCGATCTTCGCGACTTCGTCGAGCTTCGTGATGATGCCCTGCATCACCTTCCGGCCTTCCTCGATGTGGGCCATTTCACGCCCTCGGAACACGACCGAGACGACGACCTTGTCCTTGTGAAGCAAGAAGCCCTTGGCCTGGTTCACCTTGAACTCGATGTCGTGGTCGCCCGTCTTGGGGCGGAGCCGGATCTCCTTGATCTTCGTGTGATGGACGTGGGTCTTGTGCTGCTTCTTCTTCTGCTGGTACTTGAACTTGCCGAAGTCCATGATCCGGCAGACGGGGGGCTTCTCCGTGGGCGCCACCTCGACAAGGTCGAGCCCCGCCTCCCGCGCGATCGCAAGGGCCTCGTCAGTGGAGATGATGCCCAGCTGACTACCATCCGCAGCAATCACCCGGATCGGAGTGATCCGGATCTGCTCGTTGATGCGATGCTGCTTCTCGATGGCCTACGCCTCCGCCGGAAATCACCCCGCGGCCAAAGCCGGGCAATGCCGGCACGCTTTTCTCGCGGGGAAACGCGACAATATTCCAGCGGGACGGGGGGGCGTCAAGGCACAGCCGTTTTTCGTGGGAGCCTCGCCTCCCGGGCCTGCGACTCCTCCCCGCCCGGGGAAGAGCCCAGCCGGAGCCCCTCCACGAGCACCAGGTCGGCATCGGCGAACCGCTTCGCCAGCGTGGCCTCCATCATAAAAGCCACACTCGCCCGCCGGCCGGACTCGTCGGCCAGCACCGCATGAACCCAGTGGAACGGCAGCGATCCGGCCGACCCCGCCGACACCACGCGGACAACCGTGACCCCGTCGTCGCGGCGAGCCTGGGAGGCTCCCTCGAACCGCTCGAACTGGCCCTCGAGCGACCGGCCGATGTCGCGCTGCACTTCCTCGACCGTCGGCACCGACGATGCCGGGGCCGGGGGCAGGGCGGTGACGGTGCACTGGGCGACGAGCGCCCCATGGTCCACATACCGCATGACGACCATCCCGGGCTCCTGCTGAACCGTCCGCCAACGGGCGTCATGCACGAGTTCGAACCGGCCGCCGGGATCCCGATGCAGGAGTACGCCGGGCCGCCCCTCGCCGCGGCGGCGGCCGGCGGCAACGCCCTCTTGTTGCAGGTCATTCTTGATCGCCGCGGTCGTGGCTTCGGTTTCCGAGCAGGGGCCGCGGGTGACGGCCACGCGGGCCTCCACGTCGAAGCCTGGCGCCACATGCCCCGGCTGCCGTCGCTCCCGCACCGTTACGCTGACATTCGAGACCCGCCCGTCGAGCCGATAGCGGAGTGTTTCCTCGTCGGATGAGATGTCGGGCGATGCCTGGATCGTGCAGCTGCCCTGGATGACCAGATGCGTGGGAACGCCATCGATCGCGCCGTCGATCGTGCCTGACAGGGTCACGCGGGCGAGGAGATCGGCCACATGATCGAGTTTGGCCTCGATCGTGCCTCGCTCAACCGTGTCGATGGCCAGCAGGCCGGCCGTGATATCGGCTGGTACATCCCATGCTTCGCCGCCCGCCACCGCTTTTGTCGCGCGCAACTCGTCGAGGAGCAGCGGGTCGAACGGGATATCGAGCAGATCGTGTTCCTCACGGCTCAAGAATCCCTCGGGCAGGTAGGAAACGGCTGCCGTTCCCTGCCGGGCCACATGCACGAGCCGGGCATCCTCCCCGAGGATCGACTCGTGGGAATGGCCATCGACGACAAGCCGAGCTTCGGCCTCGTTGAAGGCCCGGATCGCCGCGGGGCCGCTCTCGCCGGCACCGGGCGCCTCGACGAAGTCAAAACGCCCCGCCACGCTGATCGGCTGCCGGACCGGGGCGATGTCGCGACCGGCCGTCGCGATCAGTTCTCCCTCGACATCGACCTTCACCTGCACCCGAGTGGCCTCCCCAGAGCAAGGCCAGGGGAGAACCGCCACAAGGCCCGCGACCACGCTCGCCCAAGGCCTGCTTTGCCGACAGCCCATACGCGCCCCCGTGTGCCCCAGAATCTGTTCCGCGTCCTTCCAGGATCGACAGGGCCCTCGGCAGTGAGCCGGTCACCAGGTGTCCACCGCTCCAAACTGCCTATTTTCAAGGGTCACCTCGGTCGGCAGAGTCATCTTTGCGACAAGTCAATCGGTTCTATTGCGACGTAACACGAGCGAAGACAACGGCTTACGGCGCGAGGCCGCCGGGGGTGGCTGGGTGGAATGCCGCGGCAACCTCAAAAAGACTCAAGTTTCCAGCAGTTTTCTGAACCCATTCCGGGCGGCCGGCGTATATATCTGGCGTCCGCGAGTGTCGCGGTCGAAGCCACGGATGGCTTCTCACACCTGGACGTATCCACGAGGGCAGTGCCATGCGTTCCAACATGTCCGATTCGATCGTGCGACTGGTCAGGGATGAACAGACACGCAACGAACCCGTGGGCGGCATCGAGATGCCCGTCACGGAGCCGGTGCTTTCCATCGAGGAATTGGCCAAGCAGTTCAACGTCTCCACGAAGACGATCTCTCGGTGGCGCGAGCACGGGCTCGTGGCGCAGCGATACTCCGTCGGCGGCCGGAAGCGGGTCGGCTTTCTCGCCAGCACGGTGCAGCGATTCATCAACAACAATCCGTCGCGCATCGAGCGTGGCAGCCGGTTCAGCCAGCTCTCCGACGAAGAGCACGACAAGATCCTCGCCTGGGCTCGGCGGCTTTCCGCGGCCGGAGCCTGCCCCGCCGACGTGCATCGGAGGATCGCCGCCAAGCTCGGCCGCAGCGTCGAAACAATCCGCTACACGATCAAACGGTACGACCAGGATCATCCCGAGACGGCGATCTTCGCCGGTAGCGACGGCCGCCTGAGGCCCGAGAGCTGCGCCCGGATCTACCAGCACTACCTGCGGGGAGAGCCAGTCGATTCGATCGCCACGCGGTACCGCCGCTCCAAGGCGAGCATCTACCGCGTGATTCTCGGCCAGAGGGCCGAGCATGTGATGCAGCTGCCGCTCGACTTCATTCCCAACGCCCTCTTCGCCCGAAAGAGCGCCGAGGCCGTGGTCAATCAGCCCTATCCGGGCACCGAGGACGGAGCGAAGCGGATCCGACGGCCGTCGGGGCTTCCCGCCTATCTGGCGAGCCTCTACGAGGTGCCGCTGCTCACCCGCGAGCAGGAGGTCTGGCTGTTTCGCAAGTTCAACTATCTTAAGCACAAGGCGATCAAGCTTCGCGAGGAACTCGATCTCGAGCATCCCAACGCGCGGCTCATGGATCAAATCGAGCGGCTCTACGACGACATCGTCGAGATCAAGAACCGGATCGTGCGGGCCAACCTCCGGCTCGTGGTGTCGATCGCCAAGCGACGCGTGTCGCCGGGCGACAGCTTCTTCGACCTCGTGAGCGACGGCAACATGTCGCTGATCCGGGCCGTTGAGAAGTTCGACTACGCCCGCGGCAACAAGTTCAGCACCTACGCCTCGTGGGCGATCATGAAGAACTACGCCCGCACAATCCCCGACGAGCACAAGCGGCGCGACCGCTTCCGGGCCGCCGACATGGAGCTTCTGCAGTCGGCCGCCGACCGCCGCGAGGACGAATACCAGCAGCGGCTGGCCGCCAGCGACCGCTTGGCGCAGGTGGGCAAGTTCCTCGACCGTCTCGATCAGCGCGAGCAGACGATCATCATCCGCCGCTACGGGCTCGACCACGAGCACGAGCCGCAGACCCTCAAGGAGGTCGGCTCGGCGCTGGGCGTGACGAAGGAACGGGTCCGCCAGATCGAGGCCAAGGCGCTGGAAAAACTCCGCGAGGCCGCCTCAGAAGAGGCGGTCCTGCCCGAACTGGGCTGACTCCGGCGGCTGCCGCAGATCCGACTATACTCCCGCCATGCAGCATGTCGTGGTCTGCGGTCTCGGGCGGTTCGGTCTCAGTGTGGTCGAGTCGCTTCGCGCCATCGGGGCCCCGGTCACGGTGATCTCCGACACCTCGACGAACCACGACCGTCGATCACGGGCGGTCGCGGCGGGCGCACGATTTGTGGAGGGCGACTACCGGTCTCATTCCGTCCGGTCTGAGGCCGATGTCCATGGAGCGGCGTCAGTCGTCTTGGCAACGTCTCGGGACGTTGACAACCTCGAGGCGGCGCTCGAGATCCGTGACGAAGCGCCGACGGTGCCGGTCGTGATGCGGCACTCCGATCCGGCGTTGACCCCGCGATTCGAAGCAGACTTTGGCATCGCCGCCGCGATGGCCCCTGCCGTGATGGCCGCCGATGCCTTCGTCGAGGCCGCCCTGGCGGCCCCCGCCGCCGACGGTCCTCCCGTGCGACGAGGCCGGCGCACGATCCCTCGACGGACGATCCGCGCGGAATTCATCGCGATTCCGGCGATCTTGGTCGGGCTCTATCTGGCCGCCATAGCCGTCTTCCGTCACGCGCTCGATCTCGACTGGATCGACGCCGCCTATTTCGCAACGTCGGTCGTGACGACCGTCGGATTCGGTGACTTCAATCTGCAGTTCGCTCCGGCGTGGGTGAAGGGCTTCGGCATCCTGCTCATGTTCGGTGGCATCGTGCTCATCGCGATCATCTCGTCGCTGCTGACTCTCTTCATCGTGTCGGGCACGGCAGATCAGCTGCGCAACGAGTTTCTCGCGGGACGTCGTCACCGGCATGTCGTCGTGTGCGGGATCGGTCATGTGGGTGTGGCGGTTGCCCGCCGGCTGCTCGGGCGGGGGATCGGCGTTGTGGTCGTCGATCCATGTGCGGATGACGATCTGCACCGAGAACTCCACCTGCGTTGCCCGGTAATCGTCGGAGATGCCACGCGTCCTGTCGTCCTCGAGCGGGCTGGCGTGGCACGCGCCAGGGCGTTGGTCGCCTGCACGTCGAACGACGCGCTCAATCTTGAGATCGGACTTACCGCCCAAGCGATCAACGAAGATCGGCGGGAGAGCCACCCGTTGCGGGTGGTGCTGCGGTGCTTCGACGCCGACGTCGCGAAGCGGATCCATGCCGTCTCGAACAATTACACGCTGCTCTCCGAGGCGAAGATCGCCACGCCGATTTTTGTCAGAAAGGCCCTCGAGATTGGCGGGCGGCCGGGCGTCGGCTGACGCCGCCGCGGCCAAGGCTTTTCGCCCTGAAATCGGGCCCGCGGTTCGCCTTGATTGCCGGGGGCGAATTCCCTACTTTCCCAGCCTCCCGGGGCCGTCGTTCCCGGAATCGCCAAGGAGGGCGTCGAGATGAGCCGCATCGAGGGCATGGCAGCGCATGCGCGCCGGTGGATCGGCCGCGGATGGATCCGGGCCGTCTCGTTGCCTGGGCTGCAGGAGATTGGCGGCCTGGTGATCGTCGTCGTGGCCGCCCTCGCCTGGCGTCTTCTCTCCGGCTCCCAGCAGGCCGATGCGCGGCCGCCCGCACAGACTCGCCCCGCGGCCGCATCGGATGCGGCCGCCAAAACCCAGCCCGCCATCATGGCGGCCGTCAACGGCGTGGAGATCACCCGCGATCAGCTCGTCGCCGAGTGCTTGGCGCGGCACGGCGAGAACGTGGTCGAGGCGCTCGTCAACCGCGCGATCATCGAGCAGGCCTGCCAGAAGGCCGGGATCACGGTGACATCGTCGGACGTGGATGCCGAGATCAACGCGCTCTCGCGGCGGTTCAACGTGCCGCGGGACCAGTGGATCGAGCTGATTCGCAAGGAACGCGGGATCGAGCCGCACCAATACGGCGAGGACGTCGTCTGGCCGATGCTCGCCCTGCGGAAGCTCGCCCATGCCTCGATCGAGCCGAGCGAGGACGAACTCGCGGCCGCCTTCGAGAACCGATTCGGCGCCGCCGTGAAGGCACGCATCATCGTGTTGCCGACCCATGCCGCGGCCGAGAAGATCCGGGCTCTTGCCCTCGCGGCGCCGGATGATTTCGGCGGCCTCGCCCGCCAGCATTCGACCGACGTCGGCAGCGCCAGTGCCAACGGCTGGGTGCAGCCGATCCGCCGCCATTCCGGCGACGCCGCCTTCGAACAGGTCGCCTTCCGCCTCGAGGAAGGTCAGATTTCGGAGGTCGTGCAGGTGGCTGATCAGTTCATCTTCCTCAAGTGCGAGGGGAAACTGCCCGCCGCCGAAGTGACGCTCGCCGAGGTGCGGCCGCGGCTGGCCGAGGAGATCCGCGAGCGGAAGAGCCGCGAGGCCTCCAACGAGGTCTTCCGAAAGGCACAGGATGCATCCGTCGTCGAAAACGTGATCAACGATCCCGTGAAGTCGGCATCGCAGCCCGGGGTGGCGGCCCTGGTCAACGGCGTGCCGGTGACGCTCCAGCAGGTGGAGGAGAAGTGCATCGACCGCCACGGGAAGGAAGTGGTCGAAATCCTGATCACGCGGACGATCATCAATCAGGCGATCGAACGCCAGCGGGAGAAGGTGACGCAGGCCGACATCGATGCCGAGATCGCCCGTGCGGCCGAGTCGATGGGCTTCCGCAAGGCCGACGGCTCCCCCGACACCGCCGCCTGGCTCGCGCGCGTGGCCCGCGACGAGAAGATCGACATGCGCCACTACGTCGAGGACGTCGTGCGGCCGACCGTGGCGCTCAAGAAACTGATCGGCCCGGTGCCGGTCACGAAGGACGATCTCGACAAGGCGTTCGAGGCGACCTTCGGCGCCCGTGCGAAGTGCCGCATGATCGTGGTCGACAGCCAGCGACGGGCGCAGGAGGTGTGGCGGATGGCCCGGGAGAACCCGACCTCAGAGACGATCGGCGACCTTGCCGAACGCTACTCCGTCGATCCCACGAGCCGAACACTCCGCGGCGAGGTGCCGCCGATCCAGCGGTGGGGCGGCCAGCCGGCGCTCGAGCGCGAGGCCTTTGCGCTCAAGCCGGGCGAACTCTCGGGCGTGGTGCAGGTGGCCGACCGTTTCCTGATCCTGTTCTGCGAGGGGCAAACCCAGCCGGCGAAAGTCGGCTTCGACGAGGTCCGCAAGGAGCTGCACGCCGACATCCTCGAGAAGAAGCAGCGGATCGAGATGGCCCGCCACTTCTCGACCCTTCGCGGGGCTGCCGCGATCGACAACTTCCTCGCGGGCACCAGTCAATCGCCCGTCGGCACGAATCTTCCCGGGGCTCCGCCAACGGCCGGTCTGCCGCCGTCGTCGCTCTCGAAGGCCGAGCAGGATGAACTTGCCAGGCCTCGTTCCGGCAGCCGGACCGGTCACTCCGGGAACAGTCGGGTCGAGAGATAACGCTCGCCAAGATCGGGCAGGATCACGACGATCATCGTGCCGGCATTCTCCGGACGGCGTGCCACCTGGAGGGCCGCCCAGGCGGCCGCCCCGCAGCTGATGCCGCACATCAGCCCTTCCCGCTTGGCCATCTGACGGGCGGTCTCCATCGCATCCTCGTCATCGACCTTCACGACCTCGTCGATGACGTTGAGATTGAGGATCTCCGGAATGAACCCGGCACCGATGCCCTGGATCGTGTGGCGGCCCGGCTTGATCGGCTCGCCCGCGAGCTTCTGCGAGATCACCGGGCTGTTGGCCGGCTCGACCGCCACCACCTTCAGGCCCGGCTTCTTTTTCTTGAGCACCTCGCCGCAGCCGGTGATCGTGCCGCCGGTGCCGACGCCGCAGACGAGGATGTCGATCCGGCCGTCGGTGTCGGCCCAGATCTCCTCGGCGGTGGTGTGCCGGTGAACCTCCGGATTGGCGGGATTCTTGAATTGCTGCGGCATGAAAAACTGCGAACTCGAGACGCTGATTTCCTCGGCATGCCGCACCGCCCCAGGCATCCCCTCGGCTGCGGGAGTGAGCACGAGCTCGGCCCCGAGCGCCTTGAGCATCCGCCGCCGTTCGAGGCTCATGCTCTCCGGCATCGTGACGCGGAGCTTGTAGCCACGGGCGGCGCAGACATAGGCCAGGCCGATCCCGGTGTTGCCGCTGGTCGGCTCGATCACGATCGTATCGGGGCCGATGCGGCCGTCGCGCTCGGCGGCATCGATCATCGCGCAGGCGATCCGATCCTTCACGCTCCAGAGCGGATTCATGTTCTCGATCTTGCCGACGACGGTCGCCACGCAGCCGTCGGTGACGCGGCGGAGCCGCACCAGCGGCGTGCGGCCGATGCACTGGGTGATGTCGTCGCGGATACCTGCCGGCATGGTGGAAGTGGTCATCGCTCGCCCTCCAGAAACGGAATTTCCGGCATTATCGGCAAACTGGGCCAAAAACTGAAGTCGGGCTCGGGGGGGCTGTGAAGTTCGTGACCGCGTCATGAATGCCGCCGCCGCGACGAACCGTGATGGGATAGGATGCGTAGATCTTCCGGTTTTCCACCACGTTGCATGGACGAGGACAGTTCGATCGACGCGACCGTTGCGATGCTTTCGGAGCCACCACGCTCCACGCCGCCCACGCCATCGCCCGTGTGGTTTTCCATCGACACCGACGTGTCGCTGGGTGGGTCGCCCGCCCGAGAGTGGCTCGTCGCCTCCGCGAGCGGCCTTGCCGTCGCCGCGGTGGCCGCGGAGCGGGGCGGCCGGGTTCCGGCCGCGGTGATCCGCCATGTGCCCTGGTCGTCCATCGAGCGGATTCGCACGGCCGCGGGCGTCGGCGGTGGCATGCTCCAGGTCCGCGAGGGGGGCGACTGGATCGACCTCCTCCGGTACTCCAATGCGTTGGCCACCCGATTCCACAAGATCGCCCGCGCGCTTGAAGCCGCCCGGGACGAGGCCGAGCAAAAAGAGCGGCCCGTATGCGAGCCGGCCGACGCCTCGCGGATGCACGCCGGAGAGTCCATGCGGCCCGTCGAGGTCGATCCGCCGAGCTGCCCCACCTGCTCGCTGCGGCTGGTGAACACCGACGACGCCTGCCCGCGGTGCATGCAGAAGGGGCGGATCCTCTCGCGCGTAAGCGAGCTGATCGCACCGCACGCACGCGGCGCATGGCTGCTCGTGCTGCTGACGCTCGTCGGCGTCGTCGCCGAACTCGTGCCCCCGAAACTCCAGCAGTACATGGTGGACGACATTCTTTCGTCGGCCGGAGCCGCCGAGGCGGGGGGCAGCGCTCCCGACTTCAAGACCGCGCTGCTGGTCGTGGTGCTGGCGCTGGCGGCATCGCGGGTGATGCTCTCGCTCGTGGCCGTC
>JBJTDB010000357.1:0-13280 GCA_046092145.1 Planctomycetia bacterium
TTCCGCACCGATGGCATCTACGTGGGCGCCCTGCTCAAAGACGGCCGGCTGATGCTCAACCGCGGCCAGGACGAAGGGCAGCCGGAGGGCCAGGGTGGCTACTTCGGCAAGCTCGATATCGACGGCCAGCAGCGTTACTTCGCGATCGGCGGCGGCCAGGATGCCCGCGTGTGGGAGGTGGTCGGCCTCGACACGATTCGTGATCTGCCGGGCGGCACGTATGTGCACACGCCGGAACTCGCGGCGAAGGCCGAGCAGGCCCAGCGCGACTACAAGATGGCAATCGCCGCCGCCAACCGGATCGTGATTGCGAAGGATCTCGCTGCGGCGAAGACGGTGGAGAAGGAACTCGAAAATGCCTGGGGCTTCAAGGCGAAGACGGCCCGCGATTCGACGAGCCTGCTCGTGGAATACGACGTCACGTCGCCGACGCCGCTGGTCAATTCGGTGCCCGACCCCAAGCTGCTCTTCAAGGGTGGCAACTGTCTCGACATCCAACTCGAGAACAGTCTAGGTGAGCCGGTGCGGGTGCTCGCGACGCTGCATCAGGGCAAGCCGCTGGCGGTGGTCTACTTCCCGAAGGTGAAAGACTTCAAGGGAGAGCCGACCGTATTCAACTCGCCGACGGGCAAGGAGAGTTTTGATGAGATCCGGCTGCTCGACAACGTCGCGCTCACCACCGAAAAGACCGACAAGGGCTTCCGGGCGAAGCTGGCGATTCCGCTCGAGGCCCTGCGGCTCAAGCTCGACCCGGGGCAGAAGCTGAAGATGGACGTCGGCTACATCTTCGGCAACGCCCAGGGCGTGGGGAAGGCGGTCCGCCGTGCGTATCTGTCCAACAACAGCTTCTCGGCCAACGTGGTGGACGACATCCCGAACGAAAGCCGCCTCGAACCCAAGGAATGGGGCGAAGCGTCGGTCGAATGAAACGGTGCCAGCCACCAAATTTGGAGAAGCTAGGAGATTGCCCGTGCGCAGATTGCCCATATTTGGTGGCTGGCACCTTTTCTTGGCGCTGACGCTGGCGCCGGCCGCGCACGCCGTCGACATCCCGTTCACGCTCGACAAACCCGGCCGCGTGTCGCTGGCGGTCTACTCCGCCGACGGCGCGGTGCAGCTGCGGTCGCTCCTCGTGGGCGAGCGGCTCGAGCCCGGGAAGCATGCGGTCAGCTGGGATGGGCTCGACCGCGACGGCCGCCCCGTCGAGCCGGGCACCTACCAGTGGAAGCTCGTCACGGGCCCCGGGATCGAGGCGACGTTTTTGAACGCGGTCGGCGTCAATCCCAAGGCGGGCCCGTGGGCGAAGTGGGTCGGCAACCATATCGGGCCCAACACCATCGCCGTGGGGCCGCTTGGCATCTGCATCGGGTCGCCGATCGCCGAAGGGCCGCCAAACATCCACATGTTCGAGCCCGATTTCACGACGACCCGCTGGCTTGCGCCGCATTACGGATGGAGCGGGATCGGCCATCGCGTGCTGCGGATGACCGACACGGCCGTCGTCTCGCTCGCGCAGGATGCGCAGGTGTCTGTATTCGATGCGAAGACCGGTGCGGGGGTCGTCGGCACTTCCGGCCTCGGGGCGAAGCGGTTCGACGTGCTCTGGGAGGGTGACAAGCGGGCCGGTCATGACGGCGGCCGCGAACTCTCCCTCGACGCCCGCGGCGACCGGTTCGTGATCGGCTACCGCGACCACGATGCCGTCCGCTGGTTCGATCTCGCCTCGGGCAAGAAGATCCGCGAGGTGAAGGTCGCGAAGCCCCGCCGGGTGGCGCTCGAGGCAGATGGCTCACTCCTCGTGCTGGGCGAGCAGGGTGTCGTGCGGGTGGGGCCCGACGACGCGCAGGCCGTTCTCGTCGAGGCGAAGGCGCTCGTGTCGCCCGTGGCCCTCGCCTGGGATGAGCGGACGAACACGTTCCTCGTGGCCAACGGCGTTCCCGACAACCGCATCCTCCGCTTTGCCGCCGCCGGCAAGCAGCTGAAGAGCTATGGCGTAAAAGGCGGCCGCGTGCCGGGGCCGTACTATCCCGACCGCTTCGCGGAAGTCGCCGACCTCGCTGCGGACAGCATCTCCAAGGACAAGGGCCGGTTCTACGTCGTCGAAGGGGGTGAGGCCGGCGGCGGGCTGCGGCGGATCGCCCACGTGGCGGCGGACGGCACGATTCTCGACGAGCGGTTGGGCGGCGCGGAATTCTTCTCCTGCGCCGCGGCGGTGCCCGGCAATCCACGCGAGGTCTTTTACAGTTCCAGTCCCGCCACGATCGGCCGCTACGACTTCGATCCCGCAACCGGGCAAAACAGGCTCACGCACATCCTCGCGGTGCCGAAGAAGAGTTGGGGCGACGGTCTCTTTCCGATTCCCTACGCGTTTCCACACTACCGGCCGGTCGTGCGGAAGGGCCAGGTCTATCTCGTCTCCAATGGCCGCTTCATCCTGCGGCCCAATCCCGAGACCGGCGAACTCATTCCGGTGGCGCTGGCGAGCTTCAAGCCCTTCAACGGCTGGGCGAAAGACGCCATCCCTGAGCCGATCGCGCAGGCGGCGGCCTTCCACAAGCTCGACCTCGCTTCCCCAAAGACCGACGCCTTCACCTGGTCCGACACCAACGGCAATGGCAGCCTCGATCCGGAGGAGTTTCGTTTCGCGGAATCGGGCCCCGGCGCCGGCTACGCGTTTCTCGACGCCGACTGGAACCTGCTCTTCGGCTATTACTGGGCGCCCAATCACATCTACACCGGCAAGAACTGGATCAACTTCGAGTTCAAAAAGTCGCTCTACGCCACGCTGCCAAACAACGCCCCGGCCGCGGCCGTGCCGGCCTGGGACTGGACGCACGTCGTCCGCTCCGAGGAGAAAATCCCTGAGGATCCGCTCGGTGTCTGGAGCCGGCAGCGCCCCCGCGCGATCCACAAGACCGCCGACGGCCGGATCGACGTGTTCTTCGACGCCGGCGGTGGCGGACTGCTCGACGTGCACCCGGACAGCTGGCCGACGGCACAGACAACCCACACCCGCGTCATCTCCGCGGCGGGCGGCAGGGTGGTGGGCGTGGTGGGCAAGCACGCCTCCGAGGGACCGCCCCGCGACACGCAGTTCGGCATGCCGAGCCATCTGCTCGGCACGGTCGACGGCACTCTCATCGTGTGCGACCGGATGTTCTACACAACCGCCTGGACGCCCGACGGCCTCTTCATCGGCGCACTGCTTGACCGGCCGGTGCCCGACGGTTGGCCCGAGGACAACTGCGGATTCGCGGGCGACGACTGGATGTCGGCGGGATCGATCGCGGACCTCGGCAACGGCGAGGCCGTGTGGTTTGCGTTGGGCGGTGGCGATCGGTCGCTGGCCGCCCGCGTGCGCGGCTTCCGCGACCTCGTGCGGAAGAGCGGCACGGTCACGGTGCAGGCGACGCCGCAGGCCGCAAGCACCGATGGCGACGGACTCAAGGCCGAGTATTTCGCGTCGGCCGACTTGAGCGGCACGCCGGTCGCGTCGCGGACCGATCTGCGGCTCTGGTTCTCCGACGCGACGACGGGCGGCCGGATCGTGGGCGCCTGGGCCAAAGATGGCCCGTGCAAGGAGATCTCCGCAGGCAAACCGTTCAGCGTCCGCTGGACCGGCTCGCTCACGGCCCCATACAGCGAGCCCTTCTGGTTTCGCCTCTACAACTCGCGGCCCGGCACCGGCCACACGCCGATGCAGCAGGCGTGGACGGAGGGCAAGGGCTTCGTCCGCGTCTGGCTCAACGACGAGTTGATCCTCGACAAGTGGCAGGGCTCGCCGGCGACGAACCCCTGGCAGTCGCCGCCGCTCATGCTCGAGGCCGGCGCGACCTACGACCTGAAGATCGAGTATGCGTTTCCCGGTGGCGACGGTGCGCAGTTCAGCCTTTCGTGGTGCAGCTACACCGGCGAATGGATGCGGGTGCCGACGGAGTATCTCCATACAGCTCGAGCGCCGTCGCGGCCGCACGTGACCGTGACCGCCGTGGAGCCGAAGGCGGCGGAGAAGGAAGGGAAACCGGGGCGTGTCCGCTTCACGCTCGATCGGCCCGCCGACCGGGAGATGCAGATCGGCTACCGACTCGGCGGCACGGCCACGGCCGGCGACTACACGCTTTCCGAGCGGCAGGCCGTGATCCCGGCCGGCAAGACAGCGGCGGAGGTCGCGATCAAGCCGGTCGATGACGCGGTCATCGAGGCCGACGAGACCTGCATCGTGACGCTCGTGCCGGGCACCGCCTACGCGGGCGATGGCACTGCCGGCGAGGCCGTGATCGCGATCGCCGACGACGACAACACGCTGGTGGACGACAGCCTCGAGGTCTACTACACGTTCGACAATGCCGACTTCGAGCCGTGGACCTGGCTTTTGGCATCACCCACGAAACAAATGCCCACCATCCGCAACGAAGTGGGGCCGGGGCATTCGCTCGCGATCAATTGGTACATGCTGACGATGCCGGCTCTCGTGCCGGGGCCGGATCGGTATGGCGATGCGATCACGTTTCCCAAGGGCCGCGAGCGTGTCACCTCTGCCGGCACGCTCACGCTTGTCGACTACACGGTCGCCTTCCGATTCAAGTCGCCGGAGAAGACCACGGGCATCTGCGGCTGCACCGGCGGCCCGGAGTTTTTCCTGAAGGAGGGCGCGCTGGGTGTGATCAACGTCGGCTGGCCGAGCAGCCAGCCGGCCGGTGCCGATCTGGCCGACGGCCGGTGGCATCACGCGGCCTTCACGTGGAACCGTGACAAACGCCGGCAGCAGTTCTTCGTGGATGGCGCGCTCGTCGCCACGAATGCGGGCCCCGAAGGGAGCGGGGCTTCCGGCGGGTGCACCCTCGGCCGTGCCAACACCGGGGGCAGTTTCATCGGTGGCAGCCTCGACGAGTGGCGCATCTACAGCCGCTGCCTGTCCGCCGATGAGGTCAAGACTCTCGCCCGGGGAGCCTCGCCGGAATGAAAAAGGGGATGTAACGCTTTTCGCTCCCACGTCATGTAGGTGCAGACTGACAGTCTGCACGCCGACCAACCGCAGATTACCAATCTGCGGCTACAGACCACGCTTCGTTCCCACGTCGCTCTTCTGAGCAAGGATCACACGATGCGTCTTCCTTTCATCTCCGTCGCCTGGCACCTTTTTCTTGCGCTGACGGTGGCGCCGGCGGCACATGCCTTCGATATCACCCTCGAAGTCGGCAAGCCGGCCAATGTCTCCGCCGCGATCTACGACTCGCAGGGCCGGATGGTCCGAGAGCTCGCGCGGGCGCTGCCGCTGCCCGCCGGCCGGCAGACGCTCGCCTGGGACGGCCTCGACATGGACGGCAGACCCGCCGCGGCCGGCGACTACGAATGGCGGTCGCTCGAGACACAGGGCCTGCGGAGCGAATACCTCATGAGCGTGGGCACGAGCGTGGGCGACCGCTGGTGGCCAGGCAACCATGCCGGGCCGACCTCCGTCGTGGTGGCGGACGATTCGCTGATCGTCGCCGCAAATCCCGAGGGTCCGCCCTTGATGACGCGGGTGGGATTCGATGGCCGCGTCGTTTGGGAGCGCGGACAGTATGAACCGGCCCGCAATCCCTACGATGTCGCGGTGGGGGGCGGCAAGGCCTTCTACCTGCAGGACAACGGCAAGATCTTCGTGCTCGATTTCGCCACGGGCAAGCCGATCGGCAAGGGCCAGCACGGCACGACGCTCTCGTCGATGGTTCCCGTGAAGACGTTCGTCTTCGGCAACGGCCAGGACGCCGCGGGAGAAACGGCCGTGCCACTCGCGGCGGTCGATGCCACAACGGCCACCGGCTGGAACACGATCGAAGGCATGAAGCAGGGCAGCGGCGGCATCACCTGCGATGCGATCGAGCCACGCGTGTTCGAAGCCCCGCTTGCGAACGGCGAATACCTGCTCAAGTTTCACTACGGCGCCGACGACAAGCCGGCGACGCTCGTCGAGGTGCAGCCCAACGGCATGGAAGCCTATCCCGGCCACTACACGCTGGCCGACAAGATGGCCTGGTGGCAACTGCCGCCCTCGGCAGCCGCCGCGAAGACGGAGCCGATCTTTCTGCCGCAGATCTACCAGCTGCCCCGCGCCGTGCCGGTGAAGGATGGCCGGCTGCGGATCAGATTCATCCCGGAAAGCCCGCGGGCAAAGCCGAAGGCCGCCCACTGGGGCCTGCGGAAGGTCGAGGTCGTCGCGATGGCCGATCGCATGGCCGCCGACGATGCCACGCTGCTGCTCTCCTGCCGTGGAGCCGGTCGCCTCCTGTGGCTCGATCCCGCTACGGGAGACACGCTCGATACGATGCCGCTCGCCGACGTGCGCGACATCGCGCTCGGGCCCAAGCACGAAGTCTTTGCGCTCATCGGCGAGACGGTGGTGCGTTTCACCCGCGAAGACAAAAACCCCGCCACGCTCGTGCGTGGCCTGCGGGATGCCGTGGCGCTCGACGTGGATGCGAAGACCGGTGCCCTCGTCGTTGCTGAGGGGGGGGCGGTGCAGCAGGTGAAGTGCTTCGATGCCGCAGGCAAACCCACCGCGACGCACGGTCGCGCTGGAGGTCGCAAGCTCGGCCGCTACCAGCCGCGGGATTTTTCGAGCCTGCGGGGCATCGCGGCTGATGGCCACGGCGGCTTCGTGGTCGTCGAGCAAAACGGCGTGCCCCGCCGCACGGCGCGGTTCGATGCGAAGGGCATGCCTGTGCGGGAATGGTTTGGCGGCATGGATTTCTACGCCCAGACCGCGCTCGATCCGGCGGACCCGACGCTCGGCTGGATCCGGCAGGACGATGAAAACGTGGTGTTGGCACGGCTCGACTACGCCGGCCGCGACTGGCGGCCGCTGGCGGCATATCGCTGGACGGCAGCCTTTGATCCCGCCGGCACGAGCCAGACCGGTGACTCGCTCTATGCCACGCGGCAGGGCTATCCGCCGTGGTTCGCGGGCCGGGTGCCGAGCTTCAACCGCATGCGCACGCTGCGCCACGATCTCGATGGCGATGGCAAACCGGAGTTGCTGCTCGAGTTCACCTCGCTGCCGCTGTTGCTCATGCACGACGAGAAGCACGACCGCCTGCGGCCGCTCGCCTGCCTCGGCCTCATGCACCGGGATCTCTGGGCGGCGGGCAACACCGCCACCGTCGAGCAGCTCCCGGCCGCCTGGGCCGAGGCGATCCGGCTCGCGGGCGGCGATCCGGCGGATGCGAGCAAGCGCGTCAAATACGCCCACTACTCGTGGGCCGATGAAAACGGCGATGGCCTCATCGACGCCAAGGAACTGCGGCTCGGCGAAGCCCACCGCGATGCCAGTTCCGCCACGCAGCCCAATGGCGGCTTCTGTCTGCGGGTGGACGCTGCCTTGAATGCCTGGATCGGCAGCGGCAACACCGACAAGTTCGGACTGTATCGGGTGTTCAGGCCGGATCGCATCACCGGCTGCGGTGCGCCGGTGTGGCCGCTCAAGGGCGTTGCCGGGCCGACGACGAAAGGCAGAGGCGAGACCAAGTCACTCTTGCCCACGGGCGAGGGTGGCTCGTTCGCCCTGCTCGACGGCCAGGGCGATGGCACCCGCTCCTCGTTCACCTGGGACACGGCTGTCCATGGCTGGGGCTGGCCCTCGACGATGACCGACGGCATGGCGCTCCTGCGGCTCGATGCCGCGGGCAACCGCATATGGCAAAGCGGCCACAAGGTCGCCCGCTGGCCGCATCCGCGCGGTCAATTGCATGGCGCCTGGCATCTGGGCCGTGAACTGAAGGGCTGCGTGCCGGTGTTCGACTGGCTCGAGCAGCCCTGCGAGTTTTGGACGACCGACGGTCTCTACGTCGGCGGCCTCTTCGATGGTCGCGATCCGAACGACGGCCGCGATCTGAGCCAGCCCGGCAGCAAGCCCGACCGCCTCCTCACCTGGCATGGCATCAACGGGAAACGAATCGGCCGAAACAACTACGACCAGCACTCACCGCTCGCCGCCGACGACTTCCGCACCGGAGGTGAAACCGCCGAGTTGCCCGATGGCAGCGTCGTCTTCCTCGGCCAGGGCGCGAACAACAATCCCTGCTACCGGATCACCGGCTGGGATGGCTGGGTGCGCCAGACTGGCAAGGTCCAGGTGAGCAAGCCCGCGGTCGCGGCCTCGGGCACGGGCACAGGCCTCAAGGCTGAGGTGTTCGCGAACCTCGACCTCAGCGGCGCTCCGGCGTTCACCCGCACCGATGAGCGGCTCTGGTTCGGCATCAACAAGCCCTGGCCGAAAGAGACGCCCGAGAAGGATTTCAGCATCCGCTGGACCGGCTTCATCGAACCGCGGTTCACCGAGGACTACTGCCTGAGCATCTATGCCCGCGGCGAGTTTCGGCTCTGGGTGGATGGCGCTGAGGTCCGCTGGGCCGAGCAGGACTATCCCCGCGACGTCGAGGTGCGAAAGGGGCATTCCGTGCCGCTGCCGCTTCGCGCCGGACGGAAGGTGCCGATCCGCATCGAATACCGCGCGGTGCCGATGAGCCCGAAGGCGCCGCACCCAGGACCGTCATTCCACTTCAACTGGGAAAGCCTGAGCCAGCCCGTGGAGCACGTCCCCACCTCAGCCCTTTCCCCGGAGTGATAAAGAGATGGATAGCTGCCTGTCACCAAATGCGGCGCGACGCGTCACCCCACCGTCTTCCGCCGGGGGCTTTTGGTGGCACCGACGCAACCCGCTCCCCAAAAGCCCCTCGCGGTAGCGAGCGGGATGACGCTGACCACCACCATCCGGCGGGCCGTTGACAATACACAAACTGGCAGTTTCTGCAATCTTCTGTATAGTCAACCGCATGCAGCCCATCAAGCAACTCGCGCACGCCCTACGCCTGTTGGCGGATCGCGAGCATTGCGTTTTTGCCGCTTCGGACTTGGCCGCGGCGGTGCCCGGCTGCGGGCATGTAGCGGGGCTCTTGTCACGAGGCGTGAAGACCGGCCTGCTCAAGCGGGTCTGCCGGGGCATCTACCTCTATCCCGTGCCGGATTATCCGACGGGCCAGCTGCTGTTTCATGCGGCGGCGCGGCTGCGTGCGGGGGAATTCAATTACATCAGCCTGGAAACCGTTCTCAGCGATGCCGGGGTCATCTCGCAGGTGCCGATGAACTGGATCAGCATCATGACCTCCGGTCGCAGCCATGTGGTGGACTGCGGAGACTACGGCCACATCGAATTCGTGCACACGGCCCAACGCCCCGACGACGTGAGCCACGAGCTCACCTACGACCCAGATCGCCGTCTCTGGCGGGCCTCCGTGCGGCAGGCCCTGCGCGACATGAAGGCCACGCGCCGCAGTATGGAACTCGTCGAGGAGGAGGCGGCGCGTGAGCTTGTTTGACCAACTCGTGAATGAAGCGCTGCGTTCCCGTGCAGATCTCTCCTCACTCCGGCCGGTGGTGGAAAAGGAACTGCTGCATCACGACATCCTGCGCGAAATGAGCGGGTCCGGACTGCTGGCCGGGCTCACGTTCATCGGCGGCACCTGCCTGCGGGCCTGCTACGGTTCCTCGCGGCTCAGCGAAGACCTCGACTTCACCGGTGGAAACCATTTCCGGCGTGGCGATCTGGCCGAACTCGGAAAGGTTCTCACGGAACGCCTGAAAAACCGCTACGCCCTGCCGGTCAGGGTGAGCGAGCCGGTGAAAATCGGAGGCAACGTCTCCACCTGGAAACTCGTCGTCGAGACACGCGCCGGCCAGAAGGATCTGCCGGCCCAGCGAATCAATCTCGATATCTGCGCCATTCCCAGCCACGATCCACGGCCGATGATGCTGCGCAATCTGTATGGGATCGACCTCGGCACTTCGGGACTCATGCTCCAGGCAGAGAGCCGCGAGGAAATCCTCGCCGACAAGATCATCGCGATCGCCTTCCGTGAAAACCGCATCAAGAATCGCGATCTCTGGGACATCGCTTGGCTCACCCAGCAGGGCGTGGAGCTCCCGGCACACCTCGTGCCCTTGAAAATCCAAGACCACAAACGGGAGCCGTCGGCGTTCGTCGCCGCACTCAAGCCCCGACTCGCGGCCCTCCGCGAGGAGCCCGACATGCGCGGGGAGTTCATGAAGGAAATGCGCAGGTTCCTCCCCGCGGCCACCGTGCGCGAGACGATCGAGACAGAGCCGTATTGGAGCTACCTGACCCAGGTCGTGACCGAACTTGGGCGGAAGGCCGTTGCCGCGTTACCGGGCATCGGGCATTGAACCAACCACACCAATGGAATCCAACACGCCAATGATGATCGCAACGCGTCACCCCGCCGGCTCCCGCCGGGGGCTTCGGGTGATATGTGGTGCCTCGCACCTTCTCCTGCTCCTGCTCGCATGCGTGGCCACCGCGGCGGAGGTCGTGCCGTACACGCTCACGCAACCGGGCAATGTGTCGGCGGCCGTCTATGACGCCGATGGCCGGCTCGTGCGGGAGTTGCTCCACGCCGTGCCGCTGGAGCCCGGCAAGCACAGTTTCGTCTGGGACGGCCTCGATCGCGACGGCAACGCGCTGCCCGCCGGCGACTACACCTGGAAACTCCTGCAGACGCCGGGGCTCAAGGCGACCTACCTCATGAGCCTCGGCTCGAACTACCCGCCCGGTGACGCCTGGAACACCGCCTGCGGGCCCGGCACGCATCATTCACCATTCGGCGTCGCCGTGGACGAGACCGGAACCTACGTCGCGGCCCACACGACGGAAAACATCGAAACCTGCATGCTCAAGATGACGCCCGACGGCGCATCGCGGCTCTGGACCGCGCTGCACCCGCGGCCGTGGGATGGGGCGCTGAGCCTCGCCACGGACGGCGGAAAACTCTTCATGCTCGGGCACACGGCCTGGAGCGACCCACGGATCAAGGTAAAGCTCTCGAAGCAGTGCGTCTTTGTCTACGACCCGGCCACCGGAAAGCTGGCGCCGCAATTTCAGGCAGACTTCGGCACCGGCCCACAGCCGAACGGGATCGAGGTGCAATGGGACGATGCCAGCAAGGAGATGGACGCCAGCGACATGGACGCCCACGCGGGCGTGCTCGTCGTGGCCTACGAAAAACAAAACGCCCTCCGCTGGTATGACCCCGAGAAGGGCGACCAGCTCGACACAGCGGAGATTTCTGCGCCGGCGGGAATCGCGGTCGGCGCCGACGGCACCGTCTTCGTCAGCACGGGCGACCGGATCGTGAAACTCTCGCGATCAAACAAGACCCCGACCGACTTCGTCACCGGCCTCGACAAGCCGGGGCGGCTCGACGTGGATCACGCCTCCGGCGACGTGCTCGTCTATGAATCGGGCACGCAGCAGATCAAGCGGTTCTCAGCCGCCGGCGTGTTGCGGACCACCTACGGCGCGAAGGGCGGCCGACAGGACGGGCTCTACGACGATGCGGCCAAGCGCAGCTTTGCCGGGTTTGCCGATCTCTGCACGGATGGCAAGGGCGGCTTCTATGTGACCGAGGCCACGGCCGCGCCACGCCGCACCGCCCACTTCGCGGCCGACGGCGCCGTCGTGCGGGAGTGGTATGGCGGCCAACGCTGGGCCCCGCATGCCACGCCCGAGGGCGACGACCCGGGCGTGATGTGGGTGGGCTCGCAGTATGGCACCGTGATGCGGGTGCTCGTGGATTACGACCGCAAATCCTGGGCCGTCCATTCCTGCTACCGCTACACGGGCCTGGCCGATGGCCTCGTGGGCGACAGCTGGAACGAGGCCGGCTACTTCCGTGTCTCCAAGCACGGCGGCGACACCTACCTCGCGCTCGAAAACCTGCCCACGATCCTCAAGGTGGACGAGAAGAACTGGAAGCTCGTGCCCGCCACGGTCTGCGGCAACGTGGGGCACGCCCCGGCATTCCTCAAGGAGTGGGCCGGGAAACATGGCTCATACCAGTGGAACGACGCCGACGGCGATGGCCGGCCGCAGCAGGCGGAGGTGACCTTCTACGACGATGGCGGCATTGCCAACGGCTTCATGCCGTTCACGGCCGCCGACTTCACCTGCTACACGGCGACCGGCCAATACATTGGTAGCCGCTGCGTCAATCGCTTCCCAGTGACCAGTTGGAACGACGTCGGCAGCCCGATCTACGGGACGATGCCGCGAGGCGAACGGTTTGCCACGATGCCGCAGCGGTTTGATCCCGGCCACTTCGCCGACCCCCGCTGGGCGGTCTTCATGGGGCAGGATCCGAAGAGCGGCGCGTTCTATGCCGCCATCAACGACTGGACCACCGGATGGTGTTCGTCGGCCGACTCTTTTCTGCAGCAGTGGTCGGCCACCGGCCAGCCGCGTTGGACGGTGGATCAGATTCGTCACAACCTGCGGGGCATCGCGGGCACGGCCCACGACTGCGTGGTCGCCATCGACGTGAACGGCGGGTGGAACATGGCCAACCTCGCCGTCACCTATGTGTGGGATCAGGACGGACTGTATGTCGGCGGCCTCATGGATGCGCCCCACCTCGACGGTATCGCCAAACACTGGTATCAGCTCGGCGGCGAATTCTGCCACGCCTCCGTGGCGATGCTGCCCGACGGCGACGTGCTCTTCTTCGGCAACTGGGAAAACGAGATGCGGGTCTACCGCGTCTCCGGCTGGAAGGGCTGGCAGCGGCAGTCGGGCCTGATCCACCTCGCGAAACCCGCGGCCGCACACACCGGCCAGGGGCTCACGGCCGTCGCATTCAAGGATGCCGCGATGACGACGCCGCGGAAGGTGGTGGTGACCCCGGGCATCGACTTCTCCTGGAGCGAGAAGAAGCCCGCGCCCGCCGCGATTCAGTGGACCGGCACGCTGCTGCCCGCATACGGCCCGGCCTACACGGGCCCGTGGAGCGAACAAGCCGACGAGGATGCCTTCGACGGCGCCGCCCGCGGATCCCGCGACAACAATGCCAGCGTCGTCTTCCGCTTTCGCGGCACGTCGATCCGCGTCGTGGGCAAGACCGGCCCGAACGGCGGTTTTGCCGACATCGCCCTCGATGGTGAGCCGCAGCCGCAATTCGATGCCTACAGCCCGGAGGTGAAACGCGACGTCGTGCTCTTTGAGAAGGACGGCTTGCCCGCCGGGGACCACGAGGTGAGCGTGACGGTCGTGGGCTGGTATGGAAAGCCGCGGAACAAGGCGTCGAGTGATTCGTGGGTGCACGTCGACAAATTCGTCGTGGATGGCAAAGACTTCGACGACGCGGGCCTGCCGCACACGTTCACCGCGTCGGCCGACGGCACGCTCGCGCTCCTCGTCAATCGCGCGGCCGTGCTCGAGCAGAAGGAGGCGA
>JBJTDB010000358.1:0-3374 GCA_046092145.1 Planctomycetia bacterium
TCCTCCGGGTGCGTTCAGCGCCGCTTCGATCGCTCGGCGGGCGGCACGATGCTCGGCGGTGGCCACGCGATGCGCGTAAATGAGCAGATTGGTGTCGAGCGCGATCATCGCTGCTGTCGCAGCCAGTCGTGCATCGCGGCGCGGTCCGCTACGTCCACCCCGGGCGGCAATCCGCCGGCGACCGTGACCCAGCGAATGGTGCGTCGCTCAGCCTTGCGGCGGGTTGTCCGGCGGCTGAGTTCCGCCCGCAGACCGCGCTCGATGAGAGCCCGCAGCGGCTGTCGCAATTCCGCGGCGCGCTTCTTGGCGGCGATGAAAAGATCGTCGGGCAAGTCAACGGTGGTTTTCATACGGGAAAGCATATTCCCGTTTTTATGGGAAGACAAGGGCTGATCGGTACGGGTCAAGCAGGCCAGATTTGGTGGCTGGCACCAGGCGCCCGGTACAATCTCCGCATGTCGAAACTTGCCGAACTTCCGCTGGCGGTTGTCGATCGGGCGGCCATCGCCGCTGCCGTCGCTGCGCTTCGTGCGGAATGGCCTGTCGAGCGGGTGATCCTCTTCGGCTCGAAGGCCCGGGGTGACGACGAGCCCGATAGCGATATCGATCTGGTGGTGATCACGGCCGTCGAGGTCGATCGGCCGACGGAAGACGCGATGATGGAGGCGGCCTGGCAGGCGGGCATGAGCCATGGCCGCTGGGTGCAACTTGTCGTGCGGTCGCATGAGCGGTGGTATCACGGCATCGACCAGGCCACGCCGCTGCGGCTCCAGGTCAATCAGGACGGCATCGAGGTGTTTCCCGATGACGGGCGAAGAGGCACGGCATCGCACGGTGGCGGCCGAGGTGAATCTCTGCAACGAATGCCTGGCCGAAGCGGCGTTCGCCTTGCAGGGCGGCTTCTATCGGCTGGTACGGTCGCGGGCGTATTACGCGTGCTTTCATGCGGCCACGGCCGTATTCGCGGCCCGTGGGGAAACATTTCGCCGGCATTCGGGCCTTTTGGCCGCCCTTCGGTCTGATTATGGCGACGTGTCGCCAGTCACGGCGGCAGACGCAGAACGGGCGATCGCAGATGCTCGCAGGATCGTGGCGTGGCTGCTGCCACTTACGGATCCAGTGACGTAATTCCGCCGTGGCATAAGCCTCCCTCAGCAAGCCGCAGGGCGCGAGCGTTCCCACCCAGGAAGCCGCAGGGCGCGAGCCCGCGGAATGCCGCACCAGCCAGCGCCGCTGTAAGATCTCGTACCGTGATCGAGGCAGTGCTCGACGCGCCTGGCCTGCCACGCCCTGCATTTTGTCTGGCACCATCGCAGATCATGCCCGAAATATCTCGCTTCTTTGGGATCGTAATCGGTATTTTCCCGCGTGAGCATCCTCCGGCCCATTTCCACGCCGTCTACGGGGATTACCAAGTCACGGTCGATATTGCATCCGGAAAGGTTGCCGGAGAGTTTCCGCGACGTGCCCTTCGACTTGTTGAAGAGTGGCGAAAGCTCCATCAAACGGAACTCCTTGAAAACTGGAATATGTTGCAAGCTGGTCGCCCGGCCAGCAAAATAGACCCGCTGGAGTGACCTTATGATTCCGAAAGTTGTCGCGGCCTCACACGTTGCTGGGCATGTCGTCCATCTTCGCTTCGCCGATGGCACGGAGGGCGAGGTAGACCTTGGTCCCGAGCTTTATGGTGAGCTTTTTGAGCCACTCCGGGACGAACTGCTTTTCGCGCAGTTCGTGATCCATCCCGAGTTTCATACGCTCTGTTGGCCAAACGGTGCCGATCTGGCCCCGGAGTTTCTCTACGAGAAAACGCGTGTCGCCGCCTGATGCAGGGAGCATTCATTCACTTCTGCCCAGGTGCTTCCTGTCGCCGCACCCAGGAAGCCGCAGAACGCAAGCCCGCGGGATACCGCTCCAGCCGGCCCGCCGCTCCTATTGAAATCCGCTCCCGTCCCGGGTTTCAAGGCTGATGAACTCTGTCGTCGCGTGAAACGACTCGCGGAATCCCAGGAATGGTCACTCGCGGAAACCTTGCGCCGGGCCGCAGAGTTGCTGCTTGCGGTGAGGTCGCCCGGAATCGAAACCAGCCGGGGCCCGTGGCGGCTCGATCCACCAGCAAACACACAACTTCGAGCCGACACTTTCGCTGACCCCGACTGGCGGATGCAGGCAACCCTCGGCTCGGGAGCGTCCGCATTGCCGAAGCAATCGCGGAAGTAAGGCCGCCGCCATGGACAAGATCGACAACCTGCGCCGCAATCCCGCGCGGATGGTGCTCGACTACCCCGGCCCCGGACTGATGGAGAAAGTTTCGACGATCGCCCGATCATCCGACTCTGCGCGGCGAATCTATGACGTTCGTCTGGGGCTTACGCTGCGGCATTACGAGGTCAAGCGGTTTGCCACCACAAACGGCAAGGATTTCAGAGGATTGGGATTCGAAAAAGTGTGGAACCCCCTGGGCTAAAAGCGTTGCAATTCACCAGGCTGGCGCCAGCAAGCCGCCGTGCGCGAGCCCGCGGGATATCGCTCCGCTTTATCGCCTTGGCCGCAGGGTTACTTCGACAAGCCCCTGCCCTGTACGGAGCTCCTGGACCACATTCGGCCACAGCGGACTGAGCCACTGAAACAATGCTGGGTTCGTACTGTTGCCGATTCGAAGCCAAACAACCGGGGGCCCGATCGTTACGGTGATCCGGCGAATGGCGAAGTCTTCGTCTTTCGTCACGATGCACCAGCCACCGGCAATCGCGAACTGCCATATTTCGTCGTCATCGGCATCCCGCAGTCCGAGGTCGCGACACGCCGCGGCTTCCCCGCCGTGTTCCGCAAGAAACCGAGCCAGTGACGGAGGCAGCTGGGCATCGATCAGAAACCGCATCTCATCCGCCTATGACGACGGGATGATCGAAATACTGGGCCGCGTACTCGAGGCATGCGCGGATGTCATCGCGCTCCAAGTCCGGGTAGTCGATCAGAATCTGTTCTTCAGTCGCTCCCGCCGCGAGCATTTCCAAAACGTCTTTGACGCGGATTCGCATGCGGCGAATACAAGGACGGCCGCCGCACTTACCAGGCTCAACTGTGATTCGCGATTGAAGGGGTGTCGTTGCCATGTCGGCGCACAGCCAGATGGGCTGACCGGTCTCCTATGTTCGAGTCGCTGCGACGTTCGGCAACCCTGAGGGCCGCCACACAATTGATACACGCGTATAGTACGAGGGCCGATCGCGACGGGTCAAGCAGGCCAGATTTGGTGGCTGGCACCAGGCGCCCGCCTGATGCTTTCTGTCGCACCCCAGGAAGCCGCCGGGCGAGAGCTCGCGGAATGCCGCTCCAGTCAGCGCCGCCGCAATCCGCCGGCGACTGTGAAC
>JBJTDB010000359.1:0-332 GCA_046092145.1 Planctomycetia bacterium
GGCTGCGGGCATGGAAACGGTCCACATGTGGAACGAGGCCGACGACGCCGCCAGCGAGAGCTTCCGCACGATCCGCACCGTGCTCGTCATGGGCACGGCCGATTCGCAGCGGATCGCCGTATCGAGTTCCGAGCCGGGCGATGGCAAGACGACGATCGCCACCAACCTCGCGGTCGCCTACCAGCAGGCGGGCAAGCGGGTGCTCCTCATCGACGCCGACATGCGGAAGCCCGGGCTCACCAAACTCATCGACGGCCGGTCGCTGCCTGGGCTCTCCGACATTCTGCGCACTGACGATCTCATCGCGGCCGCCGCGCTGGCGACGGTGCGGC
>JBJTDB010000360.1:0-337 GCA_046092145.1 Planctomycetia bacterium
CGCTCGACGACGATGTCGTCGCGGGAGTTGACATGGATCCGCGGCGAAAGGAACTCGCTGCGGTAATTGTAGCAGGCGCCGCTCACGCCCCGCACGATGATCTCGGCATCGACGAGTTCGGCAGGATCGTTCGGAAAGGCGTCTTTCGGCACGAGCACACCGACCTCGCCCGGCCTGCCCTCGACGAAGAGCATCCACCACGGGGCGGCCTCCACCGGCCGGAACCCCTGCACGATGCCGCGGATCTCGACGCGCAGGTGGTCGGTGGCGCCGCTGAAGAGTTCACCATGCGTGGCCGGGCGGCACGGGGGCAGCGGTTGGCGGCCGAGTGTTCGCA
>JBJTDB010000361.1:0-1241 GCA_046092145.1 Planctomycetia bacterium
AGCGACATGGCCTTCCAGATCTGCGCCCGGGCCGGCTTCCGTGAGGCCTTCCTCAACACCAAGCCGGTGTTGCTCGAGCCGATCATGAAGATGGAGGTGGAGGTTCCGGCCGATTTCCAGGGTCCGGTGACGGGCGAGCTCAACAAGCGTCGCGGCCTGATCATCTCGACGGAGACGGTGGGCAACACGTCCACGATCATCGCCGAGGTGCCGCTGGCGGAGACATTCGGCTATTCGACCGACCTTCGGAGCATGACGCAGGGCCAGGGCGTGTTCACGATGGAGTTCAGCAAGTACAAGCCGACGCCCGGCAACGTGCAGAAGGAAATCGTCGAGGAGCGGAAGAAGGCCGAGCTGGCCGCGGCGAAGTAATCGGCGGGCGGCGGAATCGCGACGGCGATGCCGCTCACAATGCTTTGCGCAGGCTTTGACGCCGACCTCCCGCGCTGGTTATACTTTCGGTATGAAGACCGCGGTTTCCATCCCGGATGATGTTTTCGAGGATGCTGAGCGGCTCGCTTCGCGGCTGCAGACATCCCGCAGCAAACTCTACGCCCGGGCCCTCGCAGAGTTTGTCGCCCGCCACGACGACGACCAGGTCACGGCGCTCATGGATCGGGCCGTGTTGGAAGCCGGAGAAGAGAGCAACTCTTTTCTCCGAGCAGCTGCTCGGCAGGCATCGCATCGCGTTGAATGGTAATCGCCCAGCGTGACGTCTGGTGGGCTGATTTGGCCGAGCCTATCGGCTCAGCCCCGGGGTATCGTCGCCCTGTTGTAGTGATTCAGTCTGATGCACTGAATCAAAGCCAACTCGCGACAGTTGTGTGCGTCGTGCTGACAAGTAATCTGCGGTGGTCGATAGCCCCCGGAAACGTGCTTCTGAAAGCAGAGCACACCGGTCTCGATCGCGACTCTGTCGCGAATGTTTCGCAACTCGTGACTATCGACAAGCAGCAGTTGACCGAGCGCACTGGCAAGCTCACGCAAAGGCAGATGGAAGCCATTCTGTCGGGCGTCGATTTGATCCTCGGCCGATAGAGCGTTTGCTCGACGCCGCAGCCCGCCTGTTGTCCGGGAACGGACGACACCGGGGGCTACATCGCCGCGGCGATGCCGTTCCAGAGGGCGATCCGTGCCTCGAGGGAGGCGCGGGCTGCGTCCGTGGCCTCCTGCCATTTCGCAGCATCGTCGCCGCAGAGTCGGGCGATGATTCGCCGGCAGACGGGGGCGTGTTTCTCGTC
>JBJTDB010000362.1:0-870 GCA_046092145.1 Planctomycetia bacterium
CCTCGCCTTCGCATACAACGTGCTGGCGATCCCGGTCGCCGCCGGTGTCCTCTACCCGCTCGTCGGGCATGTCACGAGCCCGATGCTCGCGGCGGCCGCGATGACCTTCAGCTCGCTCTCGGTGATCGCCAATTCGCTGAGGCTGATCGGTCACACCAGCGGCACGGTCAGCCCGTCGTAGGCGAATTCGACGCCGCGTGGCAATCGAGCCGACGACGGGGCGTGGTCGATATCGTGCGACATGTGGATGAAGAGCGTGCGGCGGGCTCCCACGCGGGCGGCCACGGCGATCGCCTCGTCGAGTGAAAAATGGGTCGGATGCCGCTGCGGCCGCAGGCAGTCGAGGATGAGCGTGTGCACGCCGTCGAGCAGCGGCCATGTCTCGGCCGGGATGTCGTTGGTGTCGGTGCAGTAGGCGAGGTTCCCGAACCGAAATCCGAGCACATGGAACGATCCGTGGCGGAGCGGCAGCGGCACGACGCGTGCTCCGAGCAGGTCGAAGGACGCCGTCGTGATCCGCTCGAAGGTCACCTTCGGGAGGCCGCCGCCGGGCGTGGCGACGGTTTCGAAGGCGTAGTCGAATGCCCTGCGGATCCGCTGCTCGACCCGTTCCTCGCAATAGACCGGCAGGGGCTTGCCCGCGGCGAAGCAGATGGGGCGGATGTCGTCGAGGCCATAGACATGATCGACGTGGTCGTGGGTGTAGAGCACGGCATCGACGCTGCCGAGCCGTTCGCGGAGCAGCTGTGTGCGGAGGTCGGGCGTGGTGTCGATGAGGAGCGTGCCCTGCGGCAGGCCGAGTGCGACGCTCGTGCGGGTCCGCTGGTTGTGCGGATCGTCGCTCGAGCAGACATCGCATCCGCAGCCGAC
>JBJTDB010000363.1:0-2665 GCA_046092145.1 Planctomycetia bacterium
GTACGAGACACTCAGAGCCGAAGGGTTGCGGCCGCCCCTGATCATCACGCCCGAGGAATTCTCAGATGCTGGTTGAGTCGCTTTACGCAGATCCCGTGGTCGCGGAAATCCATGAGGTGCGTCGCCACCTTCTCGAAGAGAGCGGAGGCAACATCGCGGAGTTTCGGCGGCGGCTACGCGAGAGGCAGAACGCTTCCGGTAGAACGATCGTGTCGGGGCCGGTGGGTAAGCCCACGACACCGCGAGATGCAACGGCCACTCGGGCATCGTCGTAGGTGGCGAGTAGTTCGGCAGCCACACGAAGGCCAGATTTCGAGTGGCGGTATACTGCTCGCGATGAGTTCAGCCACCCACGAGCCGATTGCCACGCTCATGCTGGTCGAAAAATCCGACCGCTCGCAGGAGGCGTTGCGGCAGTTCTTCGCCTCCCTTCAGATTCGGGCACTCATCACGGCCAGCCCCGACCGCGCCCTCAACCGCCTGGCTGAACCCTCGCCGCCCGCCCGCGGCATCATCTGCAGCGCGATCGAACTGGGGGATGCCGCCGTAGACGCCTTCAACTCGATGGCCACGAGCGATCACCTGCGGCATGTGCCCGCCCTGCTCATCGCCAACCCCAAGCAGCGGGCCGTTGCCGATCGGGCCCAGTGCGACGACCTCCGCAAAATCGTATTCGTGCCCATGAAGATCCCCGACGTCATCGCCGCCCTCTCAGCCATCCTCGACATCGAGCCCCCAGCACCAGGCGGATCGCTCGCCGATACTTCCGCCAACCCGAACGAATGACTCCCACTTCCGATACCACCGCTGGAATGATGCCCGTTGTCGGGTCTCGGGCATCGTGGAGGGTGGCTGAGGTACGGACTGAAGGCGAAAAGCGGCTTGCGGTGCGATTCGTGGACGGCACGACGGGTCATGTTGAAATGGCTGAATTCCTGGGATCGAGGCATGTGGACGCGAGCATTTTCGCGGCTTTGCGAGATGATGCGATCTTCCGGCAGGCGGCCGTCGTTGCCGGAAGCGTGCGATGGCCAAATGGGGCCGAGCTCGCGCCCGATGCGATGTATGACGCGATCCGCGCCTCAGGTCACTGGCACGTCACCTGACCAATTGTGCCAGGGGCTTCTTTGTGGTCGATTGATGTCGCCACGCGGGTGATCGCATGGTTGGCGATCTTGATGACCTTTCCGAGGAATGAATCACCATGAGCTCGCGGGTGTTTGAGTTTACGCTCTGGTTGGCGGACGACGGCCGCGACCTCCTCGGCCGAGCCAATGCGTTGCATGACGCAGGGGCGCAGGATTGTTCGCCGGGAGAGCATTGCGGTCGGCCCTATGCGGCGTTTCATCGGGAAGCGATCTCCTTTGAAGAGGCGGTGCGATCAGCAATCCGCGATGCCCATGCAGCCGGCTGCCATGTGGTGCGATGTGAAATCGACGAACGGCAGCTCGCCGCGTATGCGTAAGCTGAGCGGCTCGTGATCGCCATCGAGGATCGCTGACGCGCCGCGATCCTACGGCACGACGAAGCGGAACCGCTGCTCGCCCAGCCGAAACGAGCAGTTGCTCGTGAGCATGATCGAGGCGACCGACACCCACACGCCATTGCGGGTGGCATCGGCCTCCAGAAGCCACGACCCATCCCGCTGCCGCTTGAGCACCGCATGCTGATCGGCCACCAGCGGATCGTCGAGCTCGATATCGGCGCCGCCGTCGGTGCGGCCGATCGTCGCCCGCTCGCTCCGAAGCGGTGATTGCATCGCCCCCGGCTTGCCCGAGGCCTCCACCAGCACCGGCCACATCGTCTGCGGCATCGCCATCGCATCGACATGGTTGGTGTCGGAGGGGGAGACCGCATGCGCTACCGGCTTGAGCGGATTGCGGAGCCGAAACCGCCTCGCCCCGATGATCATCACCGTGTTTTCATGGAGCACCGACCTGGCAGTGCGCACGAATGTGCCATTCACGCTCCCGAGATCGTGGAGATGCCACTGGAATCCACCCTTCCACGGAACGCGGCGGATCTCCGCATGGCTGCCCGAAATCGACGGGTCGTTGGCGAGCACGAGGCTGCCTGTCGTGCGGCCGATCGAGAAGGCTTCGGTGCGGATCCGGAAATCCTCGCCATCCTCCCGCGAGCCATCGTCGAGCACCGTGAGCACGGGCACCGGCGGCCGCAGCGTGGGCCGAAACTCATGGACATCCTCGAGCGTGAACCGCTCCCCGGCAGGCTGCCGCAGCTGCGGGTCGCCGATCCACCGAAGGATGCGGCTGATCGAAGGGCCCGGCTCGAGCACGGGCCAGCCGCCCGACTCGCGGTCGTCCTGCGGCTGTGCCGCGTCATCTCCGTCATTCATCGCCGTCTGCTCATGTGGATGCCCTGACGAGGCATTCTACCCCCACCCGCATCGCATTCCCAGCAAAACGCGCGGCCGCGGCACGCCGGCACGGAGCCGTTGACAAGTGAATGTTCTTATGTACACTTCCCAGAACGCGTAGAAAATCCACGCATTTGGCCCACAAGAACGGACGGAGACATGACCATCGAACAATTCACGTCTGCCTTGCGGAATCCGCCGTTTCGTCCGTTTGACCTGCATCTCGCGGACGGTCGGAGTTTCTCGGTCGGGCATCCGGAACAGGTCGCCATCAATCCGGGCATGCGC
>JBJTDB010000364.1:0-20388 GCA_046092145.1 Planctomycetia bacterium
CCAGTTCGAAGGCATGTGGCAGTTTGGCACAACGCGATCGGGAGGGGTTGCCCCTGCCACGTCTCCGGACGTTCGCTACGGCCTTCCGGGCCTACGCTCACTGCATGTCCGCTTCGCTTCGGCATCCATGCCTGCGCTCGCTTCCACAGCCCGGCGAAGTGGCAGGGGCAACCCCTCCCGATCGCGTTGTGCCAAACTGCCACATGCCTTCGAACTGGAGAGGTGAAGGGCTGCCCATGCTCCGAGAGCCGGCGTATGCTGACAAGCGAAGCCAGGATGGCGTAGCGCCGTCAGCATCCGAGTGAGCTTCAGGCACGATGCCTGAAGCGAGCGTCCGGCGACGGGGCATGGGCAGTCCTTCACCGGGGCGTTATGGGGACCAGTTTCACGCGGAACTCGCCATCGTGGCCGAGTTCCGCTTGCCGACCGCCGGTCGGAAGAAACCCGGGCATCCGGCCCTCATATCCACCGATTTGCTAGCGGGGCGTGATCGGGACCAGTGGTGGGTTGGCGAGGGGCGAGGGGGACTGACGCACTGGTGTGAGCGGTGCAAGCGGTGGAGCCTGTGAAGGAGGCACCGCCGAGAGCCTCGCGGCGGGGGGCTGAGAGGTAGGCGTCGCCGGTATGGCCGATGTTGCTGGCGCGAGCGGCGGCTGTTGGCCGACCGGTGCGGCTGACGGTCTGGCCGTGCGGGTGTTCAAATCCTGAATCAACTGCTCCACTTCCGGACGCATGGCGAGACCGCGGTTCTGGAAGACGTCGGCCGGCGTCACGCCGAACCGACCGTAGAGCATCGAATTGGCGTTGCCATCGATCGACACATCGGATCCGCCGAGCGACACGCCCAGAAACAGTCCGCGGCTGCGGGCGTAGGAATAGATTTCGGCGCCGAGACGGGCGTCGGTGCTGGCATTGGCCTGCCGGCCCACCGGGCCTGCGGCGATCGAGGCATCGGCGCCGAGCGTCACCTTCTGGCCGTTGAGGATGCCGTTGAGGCTCCGAGGCGTCTTGAAGACCAGGATGATGTCGGCCGCCTGCACGCCGGCCTGGAAGCCGACGCTGCCGCCTCCCATCGTCACCATCACCGGTGGGCTCCATGTGCGATCGGGATTACGGACGTGGAGCACGCCCTTGCCGTAGTTGACCCCGAGGATGAAGCCCCCCTTGATCATGTTCGGGAAGATCGCGACGCCCTCCGCACTGTCGAGCATCGCCGGCGGAATCGACTCGATCGACAGTCCGAAGAATTCGTCGAGCGCCTGCCGTGCCGAGACGACCGTCTGGACCTCGGCACCGCCGAAGTTCATCGGCTGGGGAGCGGGCTGCACCGGTTGCTGGGCGAACTGGGCCGAACTGTGCGTGGTCAGGGAGGCCAGAAGCAGGACGCAGACGAGCCGGAGGGGCGTATGCATGGCGAATCCTTTCGCGGACTGGGAGGGCGGAAGGGTAGCGGCCCCGCCGACCCGAGTCGAGCCGATTCGGCGAGGGGATTCACCGGCTGAAAAGGACGCTTTTCCGGCCGCGGGGCCCGATCACCGCAGCCGCGCGTGCGCCTCGAGCAGCAGCTGTTCGGTCTCGTCCCAGCCGATGCAGCCGTCGGTGATCGACACACCGTATTGCAACTGGGAGCGGTCGCGGTGCACCGGCTGACTGCCCGGGTTGATGTTGCTTTCGAGCATCATCCCGACGATCGACCGGTCTCCCGCCGCCCGCTGCTCGAGCACGTCTCTCCAGACGACCGACTGCCGGCGGTGATCCTTGCCCGAATTGGCATGGCTGCAATCGACGATGATCCGCGGAGGCAGCCCCGCCGCTTCCAGCCGCTCGCGGGAGTCCTGCATCACGTCTGGCGAATAGTTCGACCCGCTGCGGCCGCCGCGAAGCATCAGCACGCCCCACGGGTTGCCGGTGGTCGATACCACCGCGATGCCCCCCTCGTTGTCGATGCCGAGAAAACTATGCGGCGTGCGGGCCGCCTGCATGGCATCGATCGCCGCCTGCAAGGAGCCGTCGGTGGAGTTCTTGAATCCGACCGGCATCGAGAGTCCGCTGGCCATCTGACGGTGGGTGGGGCTCTCGGTGGTGCGGGCCCCGATCGCACCGAGGACGATCGTGTCGGCGATGTACTGCGGCGTGATCGGCTCGAGAAACTCCGTCGCCGTCGGGAGTCCCATGTGGGCCGCCTCGATGAGCAGTCCACGGGCCATTCGCAGACCCGTCGCTACGTCGAAGGAGTCGTCGAGGTGGGGATCGTTGATGAGGCCCTTCCAGCCGACCGTCGTTCGAGGCTTTTCGAAGTAGACACGCATCACGACCAGCAGCCGGTCGCTCACCCGCTCGGCGAGCAGCTTGAGTCGGCCGCCGTAGTCGCGGGCGGCATCGACATCGTGGATCGAGCAGGGGCCCACCACGGCCAAGAGGCGGGCATCCTCGCCGGCGAGCACCTGCTCCACGGCCCGCCGACCAGACACGATCGTCGCGGCGGCGGCGCCGTCGAGCGGCAGCAGCGCCACGAGCCGTGCCGGCGGGACGAGCGGCTCCAGGCTCCGAATGCGAAGGTTCGAGGTGGCGGGGGTGGTCATCGGGGCGACGGTCAGATGCATGCCAAGACTGTACCACGAAAATTCGGCATCGGGACTCGTGCGTCCCGGGTGAGCCGACCGGGGGCGGGCGCACGCATCGGTGATGCCGACGGCCATTTGACCAACCGCTGGAACACTGGTTCAATCCGTTTCCGGAGCGGCCCGGAGGCGGCCGCGGACGAATCACCGGGAGACGGGAAGGAGCTCGCACTCGTGACCAGGCACATCTTCGTGACCGGCGGCGTCGTCAGTTCGCTGGGCAAAGGGCTCACCAGCGCCTCGATCGGCATGCTGCTGGAATCCCGGGGCCTCCGGGTTCGGATGCAGAAGCTCGATCCCTACATCAATGTCGATCCGGGCACGATGAGCCCCTACCAGCACGGGGAGGTCTACGTGCTGGACGACGGCAGCGAGACCGATCTCGATCTCGGGCATTACGAGCGGTTCACCTCGACGACGCTCACCCGTGAGAGCAACTACACGACGGGCCAGATCTACCTCTCGGTGATCAACAAGGAGCGTCGCGGCGAATTCCTCGGTAAGACCGTGCAGGTGATTCCCCACATCACCAACGAGATCAAGGAGATGGTTCGGAATCTCGCCAACGCCGAGACCGACATCGTGATCACGGAGATCGGAGGCACGGTTGGCGACATCGAGAGCCTGCCGTTTCTCGAGGCGATCCGTCAGATTCCGCTCGAGGTGGGTCGCGAGAACTGCATGTTCATCCACCTGACGCTCGTGCCCTATCTCAAGGCGGCCGGCGAACTGAAGACGAAGCCGACGCAGCACTCGGTCGGCATCCTCCGGCAGATCGGCATCCAGCCCGACGTGCTGGTCTGTCGCACCGAACGTGGCCTCGATACGTCGGACCGGGAAAAGATCGCGCTGTTCTGCAACGTGCCGCTCGACTCCGTCATCGAGGAGCGGGACAAAGACTTCTCGATCTACGAGGTGCCGCTGTCGCTACAGTCGAACCGGATCGACGAGCTCGTGCTCAGGCGGTTTGGGATGCAGGCCGGCCCGGCCGACCTGGAGGACTGGCACGACATCCTCCACCGCCTGCGAAATCCGGAGCACGAGGTGTCGATCGCGCTGGTTGGGAAGTACGCCGAGCACCGCGACGCCTACAAAAGTATCTACGAGGCGCTCGATCACGGCGGCATCGCCCACAGGACGCAGGTTCGTGTGCAGCCGATCAAAAGCGAGGACATCGAGCGCGAGGGGGCCGAGAGGCTCTTGGCGGGATTCGACGGCCTCATCGTGCCCGGCGGCTTTGGCGAGCGGGGGATCGAGGGGAAAGTCGAGGCGATCTCCTTCGCCCGAAAGCGAGGGCTGCCGTTCCTCGGCATCTGTCTCGGCATGCAATGCGCCGTGATCGACGTGGCCCGCAACTGCGCCGGCATGGAAGGGGCCCATTCGACCGAGTTCGCCAAGGATACTCCCTACCCCGTCATCAGCCTGATGGACGAGCAGCACGGCATCGTCGACAAGGGGGGGACCATGCGGCTCGGTGCGCAGCCCTGCGTGCTGACGGAGGGAACGAAGTCGGCGGCCGCCTACGGCACGGGCCGGATTTCCGAGCGGCATCGCCATCGGTACGAGTTCAACCCGAGGTTCCGGGAGCGATTGGAGCAGGCCGGTCTGATCATCGCGGGCACGAGCCCCGATGGCTCGCTCGTCGAGATCGTGGAACTGGCCGACCACCCCTGGTTCGTCGCCGTTCAGTTCCATCCGGAGTTCAAGAGCAAGCCGACCGCGGCCCATCCGCTCTTCGCCGGCCTTGTGGCCGCCGCCGTGGAACGGCACGCCGGCAGCGCCTGGGTGACGGAGACCTGACCAACGGGAGCACCGCATGGCCGAGAACGAGACGAACGACGGCGAGACGATGGCGGCTGAAGGCGACACCGGCTTCAGGCCCCCCGCACCCAGTTTCGAATTTCTGGTGCAGACGCTCTTCACGCAGGCGCTGATGGCCCTGGGTCGGGTGCCCAACCCGATCACCCGGAAGACGCACAAGAACCTCGATACGGCCCGGCACTTCATCGAGACGCTTGCGATGCTCGAGAAGAAGACGGCCGGCAATCTCACGTCGGACGAGGAGCGGCTTCTCGAGGAGATCCAGCATCAGCTTCGGATGATGTACATGGAGGCGACGGCGTGAGTCAGGAGAAGGCCGGGGCGACCATCCTCGATGGCAGGGCGCTGGCGGGGCGGATCGAGGAGTCGCTCCGTGACGAGGTGCAAACATTCTCCGGCATGTTCCGGCGTCGGCCGCGGCTGGTGGTCGTGCTCGTCGGCGATCTGGCGGCCAGCGCCTCCTATGTGAAGAGCAAGGCGGCAGCCGCCGCGCGGGTGGGCATCGACGCCGAGGTCGTCCGGGTGCCGAGCGCGATCGAGACGTCTGACTTGGTGGGCATCGTCAAGGCGATCGCCCGCGACGAGCACGGTCCCGCCGACGGGATTCTCGTGCAGCTCCCGCTCCCGTCCCGCATCGACACCGTCGCCGTGCTCGATGCGGTGCCGCCGGATCGTGACGTGGACGGATTCCATCCCGAAAACGCCGGCCTGCTTTCCCAGGGACGGCCCCGTTTCATTCCATGCACGGCCGCCGGTGTGCAGCGGATGCTGATCGACGCCGGCATCGAAACGGCCGGAAAGCATGCGGTGATCATCGGCCGCAGTGACATCGTGGGAAAGCCGTTGGCGCTCCTGCTGTCGGGCAAGGGACGAGGTGGCGATGCCACCGTCACCATCTGCCATAGCCGCTCGGCCGACATGGCATCGATCACCCGGCAGGGCGACATCCTCGTGGCGGCGGTCGGCCGGCCGGGCCACGTCACGGCCGACATGGTGAAGCCCGGGGCCGCGGTGATCGACGTCGGCATCAATCGGATCACCGGCCCGGACGGGGTCAGCCGCCTCGTGGGGGACGTCGCTTTCGACACCGTGCGCGAGGTGGCGGGCTGGATCACGCCCGTGCCCGGCGGCGTCGGGCCGCTGACAGTGGCCATGCTCCTGGCCAATACGGTGCTCGCGGCGGAAGTCCGCTCTCCAGGCCGAAAATAGGCTTGTTCGACCCGCCACGCCCCTCTACCCTCCCCGCCTTCCCACACCAGGAACGACGGGTTCATGCACTACTTTCTCAGGGCGCTTCGTGACGCGGTCAAAAGCTGGCCGCTGATTCTGGCTGCGTTTTTCTGTTCGGCCGGCGTGGCCGCCCTTTGGGGGGCCAACATTGCGGCCCTCTTTCCGATCATCGAGGTGACGCTCAACGGCGAGTCGCTGCAGGCGTGGAACGAGCGAAGGATCACCTCGGCCGAGCAGAAGATCGAGGCCAACGAGCAGGAAATCGCCAGCGTGCGGGAGGCCTCGCCGGCCGCCGCGCCCGGCGAGGCGAAAAAGGCCCGCAGCCGGATCGACTCGCTTTCGATCGAGATCCGGCGCGAGCAGGCGATCCTCTACTCGGCGCGAAGGCTCGACCCGTGGCTGAAGCGGCTCTTGCCCACCGACCCATTCCAGACGGTTCTTGTCGTCGTCGCGTTCGTGGTGGTGAGCACGTTCATGAAGCATGCGTTCCTCATGACCAGCACCCTCCTGGTGGGCTGGGTCGCGATGAGCATCAGCCGCGACATCCGGCTCAAGATCTTCGACAAGGCCCTCGAGCTCGATCGGGCCCAGTTCATGAAGAATGGCTCGGCGGGGTTCATGGCCCAGATCACGAGCACGGCCGACATGCTCGCCAGCGGCATTTCCACCGTGTACGGCGGGGCGATCACCGAGCCGCTCAAGATCCTCGCCTGCCTCGGGGGGGCGATGTGCATCTCGTGGCAGCTGACGATCGCCTGCCTCGCCCTCGCCCCGCTCGTCGGCTTCATGATGGTCTGGCTCAACCGTCGGATTCGTGCCATCTCGCACACCCTGCTCTCGCAGTCCCGTGGCTTCCATCACGTGATCCTGGAGACCCTCAACAACGTCCTCACCGTGCAGGCCTACACGATGGAGGACTTCGAGCGGCAGCGATTCCGCGAGTGCATGCAGGACATGATGCGCCGCGGCATCCGCCACACCTTCTACCACGCCTTGGCCAACCCGATCACGGAGATCCTCGGCATCGGCATGGTGGCGACATCGATCGCCGTGGGAGCCTGGCTGGTCATCAACCAGGAGACGCACATCTTCGGCATCCCGATGACGGAGCGCCCGATGACGGTCTCCGGGATCATGGTCTTTTTCGGGATGCTCATCGGTGCCAGCGATCCCGTGCGCAAACTCTCCGGGGTGATCACCGGGCTCAATGTCGGCATCGTCGGCGCCTCGGCGCTCTACCCGCTGCTCGACTCCCCTTCCAAGCTCGCGGAGCCGGCCGAGCCGAAGCGGCTTGCCTCGCCGCATCGGGAAATCCGTCTGCACAACGTCTCCTTCAGCTACGACGGGATCGACACCGTACTCAAGGATGTGAATCTCTCGATCCCCTTCGGTGAACGGGTGGCGATCGTGGGGCCCAACGGTGGCGGCAAGAGCACGCTGGTGAACCTGATCTGCCGGTTCTACGACCCGACCTCCGGCCATGTGCTGCTCGATGATGTGCCGCTCACGGAGATGGCCCTCCACGACCTGCGGCGACGGATCGCGATGGTGACGCAGCAGACCGAACTCTTCAACGAGTCGATTCTCTACAACATCCGCTACGGCCGCTGGGACGCCACCGAGGAGGAGATCATCGAGGCCGCCAAGAAGGCGCACGCCCACGAATTCATCTCCGAGTTCCCCGACGGCTACCGGACGATGGTTGGTCCCAACGGGTTTCGACTTTCGGGCGGCCAACGGCAGCGGATCTCGCTCGCGAGGGCATTCCTGCGGAACGCCGAAATCCTCGTGCTCGACGAGGCCACCAGCCAGATTGACGTCGAGAGCGAGCGGCTCATCCACGAGGCCCTGGCCGAGTACGTGCAGGACCGCACCGTGATCATGATCACGCACCGCGCCAGCACCCTCGCGCTGGCCGACGCGATCGTGCAGGTCGAGCACGGCGTCGTCACGAAGCGGCCCGCCAAACAGGCCGCCGCTGCCTGATCGGGCAATCTCCCCCGCCGTGTGGCTCGGGGCTGCCCGTGCCATTCGCCGGACGTTCGCTGCGCCCATCCTGGGCTTCGCTCACTCCGTGCTGGCTGCGCTTCGCCATCCATGGCTGCGCTTGCCAGCAAGGCCGGCTCCATGGCACGGGCAGCCCCTCGCGGACGTCACGAGTAACTGTCCAAGCCAGAATTGTTCGGAGGAGGCGTCCGGAGACGTGGCAGGGGCACCACCGACCCACGAGGAGGGAAGTCCCTACCGCAGCCTGTCGTTCCAGCGGGCGGCGTCGCGTGGTTCGTACTGAACCAGCTCGAAACTGTCGCGGACGATCTGCCGCACCTGCCGGAGATCGACGTTGCCGCCACGCGCGACCAGTTGCACGAGCAGATTCCCGATGGCCGTCGCCTCGACCGGGCCGGCCACGACGGGACGGCCCGTGGCATCGGCGATCATCTGGCACAGGAGCCGGTGGTTGACGCCGCCGCCGACGATGTGCACCCGGCCGACGCGGCGGCCGAGGAGTTCATCGAGTTCGACGAGGGTGCGGCGCACGGCTGCGGCGACGCTCTCCAGTGCCGTTCGCACGACTGCGGCCGTAGACTCGGGCACCGGCTCACCGGCCGATTTCGCCAGGGCGCGGATCGCCTCGGGCATGTTGGTGGGCGCCACGAGCGAGGGGTGGTTGGGATCGACGAGCGTCGTGAGTGGCGGAGCCTCGGCTGCCAGCGCCGTCAGCTGGTCCCAGGTCCATTCCTTGCCCGCCCGCTGCCAGGCTGAGCGACACTGCTGAACGAGCCAGAGCCCGCAGACATTCTTGAGAAGCCGCGTGGTGCCTCCGATGCCGGCTTCGTTGGTGAAGTTGCGGGCCAGGCACTCGGGCGTGATGAGCGGCCGGTCGAGTTCGGCCCCGACCAGCGCCCAGGTGCCGAGACTCACATAGCACCAATCGGGCCGGGGCGAGGGGGGCTCGTCGGCGGGCACCGCCGCCACGGCGCTGGCCGTGTCGTGTGTGCCCGGCAGGATCACCCGCACGCCCCGCAGCCCCGTGTCGGCCGCGATGTCGGCCCGCAGGCCGCCGAGGTCGGTTCCCGGCTCGGCGATCGGTCCGAAAACGTGCAGCGGGATGCCGAACCGGTCGAGCAGGCTCCGTGACCAGTCGCCGCTTCGCGGATCGAAGCACTGGGTCGTGGAGGCATTGGTCCGTTCGTTCGACCGCTCTCCTGAAAGCAGCCAGTGAACGAGGTCGGGGATCATGAGCATCCGGTCCGCGGCTTTGAGGATGCTCGGCTGCTTGTGCCGCAGGGCGAGCAGTTGGTAGAGCGAATTGATCTCCATGAACTGCAGGCCGGTTGACGCGAAGATCTCGGCGCGGGGAACGATCGTCTCGGCCGCGGCCAGCATCCCGCGAGTGCGAGCATCGCGGTAACACACGGGATTGGCCAAGAGGGCGTCCTCCGCGGTCAGGAAGGAAAAGTCCACGCCCCAGGTGTCGGCTCCGATCGTCGCCACCGAATGGCCGTGACGGCTCGCCGCCGCTCGCATGCCCGCCATCACTTCGTGCCAAAGCCGCACGAAGTCCCACACCAGCTGGCCGGCCATCGGCACCGGAAAGTTCTCGAACCGGTGAATCTCTTCCAGTTCCAGAAGTCTGCCGTCGAACGCGCCAGACACGACGCGGCCGCCGGAGGCACCGAGATCGACTGCCAATGCGATGCTTCGCGCCATGCCTGAAACCTCCCTGGAGCCAGAACCTTCGACGGGGCGGAGAGCGATCCGCCTGCCCGCAGATGACTTTTCCCACGAACAGCCGCCGTCGCGGGCATTGTTCATTTTTTGGACGGCCGTGCGAGGGGAGGAGCTACCGGCTCGATCTTGGGGGCCATGGGCCAACTTTTCCGGTGCGGCGGCCCGAATAAAGCCACGCGATGCCCGGGGGTCGATACACCCATCCATTCAGGATATTGTTGATCGAAGTGATGAACTTTCTGCCGCAGACGTCTCGTGACGATGCACATCGACGTGCCTGAAAAACCCGCCGTGAACGAGCCGTCGCCAGCCCTGCGGATCGAACTGGCCGACGCCAGCCGTTCCCTCGAGACCGCCGATCCCCCGTCCATCATCCGGTGGGCCGTCGAACGGTTCGGCGATCGGCTCACGATGGCAACCGCCTTCGGCCCCGAGGGCTGCCTGATCATCCACTGGCTCGCGACGATCGCTCCGCGCACCTTCGTTTTTAATCTCGAGACGGGGTACCAGTTTCGGGAGACGCTCGAACTTCGCGATCGGATCGCCACCCGCTACGGGATCGAGGTGTCGCTCGAACGGCCCGATACGACCGTCGAGGAATACGAACGGTTGCACGGCGGCCCGCTCTACCGGACCGACTCCAACCGCTGCTGTGCCGATCGCAAGATCGCCGTCATCGAGCGGGTGCTCCGGCGTTTCGATGCGTGGATGAGCGGCATCCGGCGGGATCAAAGCCCCGATCGCGCCGCGTCGGCCATCGTCGGCTGGGATCGAAAGTTCGGCGTTGTGAAAATCTCGCCCCTCGCCAATTGGACCAAGGCGAAGGTGTGGGACGCCATCGTCCGGGACGACGTGCCCTACAACCCGCTTCACGACCTGGGCTATGTGAGCATCGGCTGCCAGCCGTGCACGCGTGCGGTTTCAAGCGGGGAGGATGAGCGGGCGGGCCGCTGGAGCGGCACCGCGAAGACCGAATGCGGCCTGCACTCGCGCGATCCATGAAACACTCCGCCAAGACCGAATACGCCGCCATCGCGGTGCTCGAACTGGCCCGTCGCTGGGGCACGGACGAGCCGGTGCGGCTGCGGCCGATCTGCGAGGCCCATGGCGTGCCATCCCGGTTTCTCGTGCAGATCCTCCTGCAGCTCAAGGCGGCGGGAATCGTGACGAGCACGCGTGGTGCGGCGGGGGGCTACCAGCTCGCGAGGCCGCCTGCAGACATCACGCTGGAGGACATCGTGCGGGTCTTCGAGGGACCGGACGAGCCCACCATGCCGCGATCGCGAGGATCCCGGAGTCTGTCGGCGCTTCGCCACGCCTGGGGCGAGGCAGCCGATGCCGAAGCCGTCGTCCTCAGGTCGATCACGTTTGCGGACGTGCTCGATCGTTCGCGGGCCGAGGCGATGTATTACATATGACGGCCTCGATCCGGCTGCGCGTCACCGGCTCGATCGCGCCGTGCTCCGTGATGATCGCCTTGATGAGCCGCGAGGGCGTGACATCGAAGGCAGGATTGAAGGCCGCCGCGCCGTCGGGGGCGGCCCGAATACCCAACGGGTGCGTCACCTCGGCAGCCGCCCGCTCCTCGATCGGAATGTCGTCGCCGCTCTCGATCGACAGGTCGAACGTGCTCGAGGGGGCGGCGACGAAGAAGGGCACCCCGTGTGCGTTGGCCAGCACCGCCAGCCCGTAGGTGCCGATCTTGTTGGCCGTGTCGCCGGCGGCCGTGATCCGATCGGCTCCCACGATCACCGCCGCCACGCGGCCCGACTTCAGAAGGTGGGCCGCCGCAGAGTCGACGAGCACCGTCACGGGGATTCCCCGCTGAACGAGCTCCCACGCCGTGAGCCTGGCGCCTTGGAAGAGCGGCCGCGTCTCGTCGGCGAAGACCTCGAATCGGCGGCCCTGGTCCCAGGCCGCGGTGATCACGGCCAACGCGGTGCCGTCGCCGCCGGTTGCCAGCGCGCCGGTGTTGCAGTGCGTCAGCACGCCACCTTCCGGCAGGATCGCCGCGCCATGCCGGCCGATCGCGGCACAAAGCCGCCGATCTTCGTCGTGGATCGCCCTCGCCTCGGCCAAGAGCCGCTCGCCGAGCGTCACGGCACCGACGTCGGGTCCCAACGGCCCCAGCGTGCGGAGGGTGCGTTCCACCGCCCATCGCAGGTTGACGGCCGTCGGTCGGGCCGACGCCAGTTCTTCGCCGCGGGCCAGCACGTGGGCACGTGCCTCGTCCGGCCGCAGGTGGCCTCGGCGTGCTTCATCGGCGGCCACGGCCAGACCATACGCGCCGGCGATCCCGATGGCCGGCGCCCCTCGCACCCGGAGGCTCTTGATCGCCTCGACGACCGTCGGCACATCGCGGCAGGCGATCCGCTCGAGCCGGTCGGGAAGCTGCGTCTGATCGATGATCTCGAGGTGTCCATCGACACCACCGACCCACTGCACGGAGATTGGAACGTGGACCTGTTCGACGGTCATGGCTTCATCCCGAAGGCGTCGGCGACAGCCTTGCAGACGAGCCGCCCGTCGAGCACGTTCACCGCCGAGCGGATCGACGGGCTCTCGTCGGCGGCCGCGGCGACACCGTGCGCCGCGAGCTGGAGAACGTAGGGGAGCGTCGCGTTGCAGAGGGCGTAGGTGCTCGTGCGGCCGACCGCCCCGGGCATGTTCGTCACGCAGTAGTGCACGATATCTTCGATGATGAATGTCGGCTCGGCATGCGTCGTCGGGCGGCTGGTGGCGATGCATCCTCCCTGGTCGATGGCGACGTCGATGATGACGGCCCCGGGCTTCATCAGCTTCAGGTCCTCCCGCTCGACGAGGTGCGGAGCCCGCGCGCCGGGAATCAGCACGCTGCCGATCACGAGGTCGGCCCGGGCGAGCCAGGCCCGGATCGTGTGGCGGTCGGAATAGAGACAGTCGATGTTCGGAGGGGTGACATCGTCGAGGTATCGCAGCCGTTCGAGATTGGTGTCGAGCAGCCCGATGTTCGCGCCGAAGCCCGCGGCCACCTTGGCGGCATTGGCCCCGACGGTGCCGGCACCGAGCACCAGCACGTCGGCCGGCGCCACGCCCGGCACGCCGCCAAGCAGGATGCCACGGCCCATCTGCGGACGCTCCAGGTACTTCGCTCCCTCCTGGATGCTCATCCGGCCAGCCACCTCGCTCATCGGGATCAGGAGCGGCAGCCGGCCCCGTTCGTCGCGGAGCGTCTCGTAGGCGACGGCCGTCGCCCCCGTCGCGAGAAATCCCTCCGTGAGTGGCCGGCTGGCGGCGAAGTGAAAATAGGTGAAGACCGTCTGGCGGGGCCGAATCAGGGGAAGCTCCTGCGGCTGCGGTTCCTTCACCTTCACGATCAGGTCGGCCTCGCCGAAGACCTCCTCCGCCGTATCGACGAGCGTGGCGCCGCAGGCTGCATACGCCTCGTCGGCCAGCCCGGAACCGCTGCCGGCCGACCGCTGCACGAGCACGCGATGCCCAAGGCGAACCAGCTCCTCGACCCCGACGGGCACCATCGCCACGCGGTATTCGTCGCGCTTCGTTTCCTTCGGCACACCGACGATCATCCCTGCCATGCTCGTCTCCTGTCTTCGTCTCGTCCGCTCGTCCACCGGGACCGAGGCCCGTATACTATCGCAGTGTCCTTCGTTTGGCTGACCGAGTGGCACAGTCCGTGAGGGGCGGCCCACGCTCCGTCGCCGGACGTTCGCGGAGAGCATCCTGCCCTCCGCTCACTCGGATGCTGACGGCGCTTCGCCATCCTGGCGTCGCTTGTCATCATACGCCGGCTCTCGGAGCATGGACCGCCCCTCACGGATTCCGCAAGAGCCATGCGTGTTTCACTCGTCATTTCGACGTACAACAACCCAGACTCCCTTCGGAAGTGCCTGCTTGGAGTGAGCGTGCAGGAGCGGCTCCCCGACGAAATCATCGTCGCCGATGACGGATCGACCGAGGATACCGCCGCCGTGCTGCGACACGGTGAGTTTTCATCGCTCCCGATCAGGCATGCCTGGCATGCCGACCATGGCTGGCGCAAATCAAAGGTGCTCAACCTCGCCATCGCGTCGAGCACCGGCGACTACGTCGTATTCATCGACGGCGATTGTGTTCCACGCCGCGATTACGTCGCATCCCACCTGCAGCATGCCCGTCCGCGGACGTTTCTCTCCGGCAACCTCGTCCGTGTCCCCGCCGAACTCCACGCCAGTTTCACCGATGACGAGATTCTCACGAACGCGATCTTCGATCCCACACTCCTCGAGAGGAGGTGGCCGGGGGCTGCGCGGTACCGCCGCCAGCTCGACCCGGGGTGGGCGGAACCGCTGTTCAATATCCTGACGTGGCGGTATTGCGTGCTGATGGGGGGCAACTGTTCGGCCTGGCGGGACGATCTCGTCGCCGTGAATGGGTTGGATGAAGGGTTTGCCTATGGCAAAGAAGACCGGGAGCTCGGCGCGAGACTGAGGAACTCCGGCGTCGGATCCCGATGGCTGAAGTATTCACTCATCCTGATCCATCTCGACCACCCGCGAACCCCGGTCGATCTTGACCGCTACCGCGAACAGAAGAAGCGGTTGCGGCGGCTCTGGTTCAACGGCGTGACCTGGATCGAGCCGGGCATCGACACGGCACTTGCCAGGGCGGACGAGAACCCCGCCGCGACCGACGGCCTCGGCCAGCGGTCAGGCTGATGCCGGCTTCGAGTCGGGAAGTTTGAACGTTGCCGGCATTGGCAGCGGGTAGCCGCCGTCCTTGTCGGGCTGGACGGGCGCGGGCGTCTCCCACGACATGGTCTCGGGCATCGTTCGATCGTGAAATGCCATCGCCTGGTCGTAGCTCACCTGCTTGCCGGAGTAGGTGGCATAGCGGCCGAGCACCGCCGAGAAACTCGATGTCGCCCCGTACCAGGCGTCGTTGTGCGGCTTGTCGTTGCGAATGGCGTCGTGCAGTTCGTCGTGCTCGACCTGGTAGGGATTCGGGCCCTTGGCGTCGTACTTCCAGAGTACTTTCCCAGAGTGATCGGTGATTTCGGCGAAGCCGGAGTGGGTCTTCACGATGCCTTTCGTGCCGAGAAACTCCTCTGCCACACGGTTTTCACCACCCGGGAATTGCCGGCATTGGCTGAAGACCCGGATGCCGCCGGGATACGTGAAGGTGATGGCGTGATGGTCGTAGATTTGCGTCGGCTGCTCGGGATTGCGGACCTGAAGCCCGCCCACGCCGTAGGCAGTCTCTGGTACCTTCCCGAGAAACCAGTTCGCGACGTCGATATTGTGGACGTGCTGCTCGACGATGTGGTCGCCGCACAGCCACATGAAATGGCCCCAGTTGTAGACCTGGTAGGCCAGTTCGCTCATCTCGGGCTTTCGCGGCTTCCACCAGGGGCGCTGGCTATTCCAGAAGACCGAGCCTGAGATGATGTCGCCGATGGCGCCCTCCCGCACCCGGGCGATGGCCTGACGGTAGCAGTCCTCGTAGTGACGCTGCAGGCCGACGACCACCTTCAGCTTTTTTTCGTCGGCCATCTTTGCAGCTTCGAGGCACAGTCGGGCGCCGAAGGCATCGACGCAGATGGGCTTCTCCATGAACACGTGCTTTCCGGCTTTCACGGCCGCTTCGAAATGGAACGGCCGGAAGGCTGGGGGAGAGGCAAGAATCACGAGATCGCACTGGTCGATCACCTGCTGGTAGCCGTCGAGCCCCTTGAATTGCCGATCCTGTGGGACATCGACCTTGCCCTCCATGCTTTCGACCGCCTTGAGGGCTGCTTGGATGCGGTCTTCGAATGCGTCGGCAATGGCCGTGACTTTCACGTTCGAGCCCGGCACGGAAAGCGCCTGCTGAAGGGCACCTGTGCCACGGCCGCCGGCGCCGATCAGGCCGACACGGATCAGGTCGGCGGAGGGTGTCTGACCGTGCACGGCAGGCATGGCGGCGAGGGCACCCCCGGCGATGGCGACGGTTTTGAGTGCGTCACGACGGGATATGGAAGACACCGGATGCTTCATGGGAGTTGACATGCGAACGACTCCTTAGGGTCACGGCCGCTTGGATCACCACTCAGGCGGAAGAGTATACCCGCGGGGCGATGCGGCACGCAATCACGCCGGACCCCAGCCCTCGTGCTGCTTGGCGGCCATGTGCAGCACGGCCGGGGGGATCGGCCGCGAGCCCCAGCATCCGGTGGACGGGAGCATCGTTGGCTCGAACGAGTCGTCGCTCTCCACCACGATGGTGCTTCCGGCCGGGGCCGCCACCATCATCGCCTCGATGAGCGCCATGAGTTCGGCGGTGCGCTCATCGAAGAACGACCATGGCGGTGAAACGAACACGACCCATGGCGAGGAGACCGGCAGCGGCGGCATCTTTCGTGCCCACAGCAGCACGTCACCGGAACGGACATCCACCCGTTCGTGCACGCCGAGCTGTCGGGCATTGCGTCGAAGGGCGTCGGCGGTCGGAAAGTGACGCTCCACGAAGACGGCCCGGTCGGCACCGCGACTGAGGGCCTCGAAGCCGAGGGCGCCGCTTCCGGCAAAGAGGTCGATCGCGGTGGCGGCTCGCACCCGCTGGCCGAGCAGGTCGAAGAGCGTCTCACGGACGCGGTCCTTCATCGGCCGCGTGCGGGCTGCCGGGGCGAATTCGAGCCGTCGCCCGCGCAGGTCGCCCCCCACGATCCGCGGCGCGCTGGCGGCTTCGTCCGATTCGGCTGTTTTGCGACGACGGGCCATGAGCGGGTAATGTAGAGCACGTTTCGCCTCGGCACATCCCTGGAGCATCCCATGCCCTCCCGCTTCATTCTTCTCATCGCTTTCTCGATCGCCGTCGCTCCCGCCGCCCTTGGCCAGGCGCCCGATGGCTCGCGGTCCAAAGCAGAGTTCACGGCAGCGTTCAAGGAACTCAGGGATCTCGTGGGAGAACTCACGGCCCTCCAGGCCGACTTCCAAAAGCCGGACGCCGATAAGGCCGCGCTTGCGGCCCGGTTTGATGCGGCCCGAGCCAAGGCACAGGCGGCCAACGCGCGGGTGGAGGCTGCCGCGTTCGATGCCATCGCCGCCGACCCTGCCGACGCCACCGTGCTCGACGTCTGCGGATCGCTGCTGGCCGTGGCGATGCAGCGGGACGATGCCGGCTTCGTGCTCGACCGCGCCGGACAGCTCGAGGCGGCCGGCGTGAAGAACGGTGACATCGCGATGATGGCCGCCGATGCGGCCGTCAAACTCTCGAAACTCGACGACGCGGAGGCCTGGTTGAAGAGGGCCGAAGACGCGGGAGTAGCGAAGAAGAAACTGGCCGAACTGACGGCGGCCATCGAGAAGGACAGGCCGAAGGTCGAGAAGGAGATGGCGATCCGCGCCGCCGAGGCCAAAGCCGACGATCTGCCGCGTGTGAAGATCACGACGTCGAAGGGAGATGTCGTGGTCGAACTCTTCGAAAACGAGGCGCCCAACACCGTGGCCAACTTCGTCGAACTGGTCGAGAAGGGCTTTTACGACGGCACGCCGTTTCATCGCGTGATCGGTGGCTTCATGGCGCAGGGTGGCGATCCGACCGGCACCGGCTCGGGCGGGCCCGGCCATGCCATCGCGTGCGAGTGCGAAGCTCCGAACTCCCGGAAGCATTTTCTGGGCACGCTCTCGATGGCCCACGCCGGAAAGAACACCGGCGGCTCGCAATTCTTCCTGACGTTCGTGCCGACGGAGCATCTGGATGGCAGGCACACGGTATTCGGTCGCGTGATCGAGGGGTTCGACGTGCTGCCAAAAATCACCCGCACCGAAGGGGCGCCCCCCGGTGCGGAGCGGGATACAATCGTGAAGGCGACGGTCGTGCGAAAGAGGAGCCATCCCTATGAGGCCAAAAAACTTCCCGACCCACGGCGATAACCAGACGCCGAAAACCTGGTCGCTCGTGTGTGGTCGGGTTCTCTGCATCGCCCTCGTGACAGGAGCCATGGCCGTGTCTGCCGCCGAACCGGATAACGAAGCCAATCCCGCGGTCGCGCGGCGTCTTGCCGACGACGAGATCCCGCAGAACAACGTCGAGTGGCGGAAGCGGCTCACGTCCGAGCAGTTCGAGGTGGCCCGCCGCAAGGGTACCGAACGGGCCTTCACCGGCAAGTATTGGAATACGAAGACCCCGGGCACCTACCGCTGCATCTGCTGTGGCGAGCCGCTGTTTCGCTCCGACGAAAAGTTCGAGAGCGGTTGCGGCTGGCCGAGTTTCTCAGCCCCGATTGATGCCAAGCAGGGGGATGTGAAGGGCAGCGTGATCGCCGAGCACGAGGACCGATCCCTCGCCGCGATTCCGGGATTCGGCATCCGTACTGAAGTGACCTGCCGCCGCTGCGGCGCCCACCTCGGCCATGTCTTCAACGACGGTCCGCCCCCCACCGGCCTCCGCTACTGCATCAACTCCGCGTCGATCACGCTCGACGCCAAGGAGCCGGTCAAGCCCGCCGCGAAGTCTGAGTGAGGCCCCGACCCCGAGAAGCCCCGGGTGAAAACCAGGGGATGGTGTGACGTGGCGGCCCGTATTGATCCCCCGGTTATCACCGGGGGCTTTTTTGGGGCGGAACCGGCCTTCAGAAACTGCACGAGCCAAGGGAAGGTCCTCACGCTTTTCGTCGAGTGCCTGTGTTGGAGTTCTCGGATACAGGAGGTGAAGGGCTGCCCACACCCCGTCGCCGGCCGTTCGCTTCAGGCATCGTGCCTGAAGCTCACTCGGATGCTGACGTCGCTCCGCCATCCTGGCTGCGCTCGTCAGCATACGCCGGCTCTCGGGGTGTGGGCAGCCCTTCACCGGCCCACCAGAGCATGCGTCGTCGAACGCAACGCATTCACCCTGCATCAACGGTCGCGTGAGGCCGTCGCGACGTAGCCGGCCCAGTCCCACGAAGCGACCGATTCACCGCGCCACGCTGCGAGGTCGGCCTGGAGGTGGTCGCAGGCGGCACGACGCGCGGCCATGTCGCCGTCGGCCGGCCGTGAGGCAAGCACCGGCAGGGCGGGTGGCTGCCGCCATGCGTCGTGAGGCACGGCTCCGGCCGCCAGCGAGACGATCAGGCAATCGATTCCCGGCGGCATGGGCGGTGGCGGGCGGCTTCCATCCGCGTCGGCGGCCATGAGCATCGTGCCCTTGATCGACCGGAGTACGGCGGCCAGCGTTTCCGGCCTCGGGGTGTCGAGACTCCGTGGCAGCACCATGAGCATCACGCTCGGGTGCTCCGCCCATCTGTGGCAGGCCGCCAGCGGATCGCCGCTGCACCGTGCGATGATCGCGACGCCAGTTTCGTCGGCATGCCGGCAGACATCCTCGCTGGCATCGTCGAGTACGGCCGCGGTAATGGTCGCCCGAAGTGGCGACGGATCGAATTCGCCTGGCGAGCATGCCACACCCCGCGGTACCCACCGCCTGCCCTCGAGCCAGAGTGATCGGCCGCGAACACCCAGGCGTCGCAGACCGATGCGACGGTCGCACGTCGCGAGCGTCGCGCCGCCGGCCGCCACGGTGGCGGTAAGCCGGTAGCGATGTGGCAGGTCGGGAGTCCAGTAGCCGGGCTCCGTGAGAATCGCACGGGCAACCGCCGAGCCGTCGGGCCCGGGCCCGAGGTCGGCCAGCGACGCGACCGTGGGGAGCGTGATCGCCAGCCGCGACTCCGGGCCAGTGATCGTGCCCGTGATGACGGGTGCGGAATCGGTGGCGGGCAGGCCGGTGGCCCGCACGTAGACCTCGGCCCGCATGTCGTCAGATCGGCCAAGGATGACGTCGATCCGCGGCGGTGCGCCGCCCTGTGCCGGCATCACGCCTCCGCCTGATGGCCGAACCGATCCCTGGCCAGGTGCGAGAGCTGCCTGAGGTCGAGCTTGCCCGATCCCAGCACCGGAATCTCGTCGATCCGTGCAAAGGCGTCGGCCCCGGGGATCCAGAGGTTTGGCAGGCCGCGGTCGGCAAGCCGTCGGCAGATCGTCCGCGGGTCGTCGATGTCGCAGACGTGGAACACCACGAGTCGTTCCCCCTTGGCCGGATCGGGCACCGCCGATACCACCGCGAGCATCTCGCCGTCGGTCGCGCCCAGTTCCTCGTTGATCGCCTCCTCCACATTGAGGTGGGGCACCATTTCACCGCCGACCTTCGAGAACCGGCTCTCTCGGCCCGTGATCGTGATGAACCCGTCGGCATCGAGCATGGCGATGTCGCCGGTGCAATACCAGCGGTCGTGCACGACTTTCTCCGTGAGGTCGGGCCGGTCGAGATATCCCTGCATCACGTTCGGGCCGGTGATCCAGAGGAGTCCCTCCTGCCCCATCGGCATATCGGCCCCCGTCTCGCGGTCGGTGATCCTGGCCCGGCAGCCGAGGATCGGACGGCCCACCGTGCCCTCGCGGGCATCGACCGGCCTTCCTGGCACGTGCCGTGACGGCGGCACGTTGGCCGCCACCAGCGGCGCGAGCTCCGTCGCGCCGTAGGCCTCGCTCGGCCGAACGCCGAACTTTTTCTCGAATGCATCGGAGACTTCCTTCGTCAGCTTCTCAGCCGCACCGAAGACGGCCTCGAGCGTCGAGAAATCCTCGGCGGGCGTGCGACGGATGTAGATCCGGAGGAATGTCGGCGTGGCCATGAGGATCGTCGCGTGATGCTCACGGGCCAGTCGTCCCACCGTCTGGCCGTCTCGAGGGTCGGTGTGGTACACGACCGCCGGGTCGAGCGTCAGCGGCGTCCAGAGCGTGGTCGTGTAGCCGTAGGAGTGGAAGAAGGGGAGCACGCCGAGGGCCGTGTCGGCGGCCGAAAGGTGGAGCATGTGATCGATCGCCCGCACGTTGGAGCCGACGTTTTCCTCCGTGAGCACCACGCCCTTCGGATCGCCCGTGGAGCCCGACGTGAAGATGACGGTGAGGACGTCGTCGGGCCTGAGCCGATCGAGCCCGAGGATTTTTTCCAGAATCGGCAGCGGCACGAGCCGCGCCTGGACGAAGGCGGC